>CANPHS010000027.1 GCA_947573925.1 uncultured Enterorhabdus sp.
CCGGTTTCGGTTTTTGGGCTTGTTCTCGCGGGGTTTTCTGCCGCGACTCAAACAGGCCGGGGGACTTTTACACCACGCTACGCCGGCCCGAGAGAATGTGCCGAAATCCGGAACGCGGACAGCTCAGTAAGAAAGGTTCCCCCAATGGCTCTGTCCCAAGAAAAGAAAGGCACCATCGCCGTTTCGATGACCAACTTCCTCGATTCGGGGTGCATCGTGGCGTCGGCTGTGGCGCTCGCCGCCTGGGCCGTGGCGTTCAACTTCGACCACGTGTGGGTGTCCATTCTCGGCGCCGTGGGCGCCAACGCCTTCGGCGCGGCCGTCGGTGCGCTCATCGGCGGCTTTCTGGCCGACCGCTTCGGCCGCAAGTTCATTTACACCTACAACCTGCTCGTGTACGCCACGGGCGTGTTCATCATTATGTGCGCGGTGAACCTGCCCATGCTGTGCGCGGGCATCGTCATCTCCGGCCTGTCCGTGGGTGCTGGCGTGCCGTCGTCGTGGAGCTACATCTCCGAGATGTCCTCGTCCACGAGCCGCGCCGCCAACATCGGCATCAGCCAGTTCGCCTGGTCCTGCGGCCCGGCGGCCATCTTCCTCATCGCGCTCGTGTTCTCGTTTGTGTTCCCCACCTTCGACGCCAACGGGGCGCTGCTGCCCGCGGGCACCTACGGGCCCTTCGACGGCCTGTTCGCCATGCGCCTGTTGTTCCTCATCCTGTTCGTGGTGGCGCTTATCGCGTGGAATCTGCAGCGCAAGCTGGAGGAGTCGAAGGACTGGACCGAGAAGCAGGATGCGGCCGGTGCCAAACGTGAGACCTTCATCCAGATGATGGGCCGGGCGCTGACCAATTCCGTGAACCTGAAATCCATCCTGTTCCTCGTGGCCGTGTACCTCACCTGGAACATCGTGGCCGGCACCATGGGCCAGTTCATGCCCTACATGTACGCGGCGGCCGGCAACCTGGACGACACCACCATCTCGCTGTTGCAGGCGGTCATGTGGATCCTCACCGCCGTGGGTTCGCTCGCCATCTTCTCGAAGTTCGGCGACCGCATTCCGCACCGCATCCTGTTCGCCGCCACGGCGCTCATGGCCCTGGCCGCGTGGGTGGTCATGGTGTTCTTCGGCATGCAGCTGCAGGCGGGCACCGCCGACGCCTGGGGCTGGCTTTTGTGGGTGTTCGTGGCGCTGTGGGGCATCTCGGCCGGCTTCTCGGCCCAATGCTTCTACGCCCTGTGGTCCACGGAGTTGTTCCCCACGCTCTATCGCGGCGGCGTGCAGGGCATCATGTTCTTCCTCGTGCGCGGCGTGCTGGGCATCTGGTCGCTCGTGGCCGTGGCGGGCCTGGGCGTGGAGACCCCCGCGGGCTTCGTGACCGCCGGCATCATCATGTGCGGCTTCCTGCTGGTGTCGCTCGTGGTGGGCGTCATCTGGTGCCCCAACACCCAGGGCCGCACCTTGGACGAGATCACCGAAGAACGCTACGGCAAGCACATCGACTAGGAAGGCGCGTTCTTAAAGGAAAAGCGCATTTTGAAGGCCCCATTGCCCAGTCAGGCAACGGGGCCTTTCGTAACAGCAAAGTGCCAGAAGTTGACGAGGAATAATATACGTCTTACAATTATGGAAGACGTAATCCGAAAGGAGGAGTCGGTGTTTGACGAAGTGGAAGTCCACTGGCGCGTTCAGGCGCGACATCCGGAGCTGAGCCCTGAAGATGTAGAAAGTGCCTGGCGCAACGCTACCGTTGTTGTGGAGCGAATAACCGATTCGTTCCCCGATGTGGTGCTCGTTGCCGTCGGAAGCGATTCAAGAAACCGGCTTCTTGAGATGGTGGCAACGGTGCAAGCAAATGGTGTTGTTTGCATCTTCCATGCAATGACGCCGCCGTCGGATAAGACGTTGAGAGAAACCGGCATGAAGAGGTGAGCGCGATGCCTATTACGACGAAGAATGGCTCTGTCGTGAGCGACGAGCAGCTGGAAGCATTGGCCGAGATGTTCGAGCGCGGCGAATGGCCCGCGGGCGAGACGCGCGTTGTGCGCGGGCGGCCTCTGAAGTTCGGGGAGGAACTGGCCTCGGTTACCTTCAAGATCCCTCGGCGGGAATTGTCCGAAGTGGACGCCCGCGCCAAACACGAGGGCATGAGCCGATCCGACTACCTCCGTCGCCTCGTCGACCGCGACTTGGCCTTGGCGTAAGCTTTTCAACCCGTTTATGCGAGGGCGGCGGGATTTCGCACCTTCTAGGGTGGGAATTCCCCGTCTTGATGAGCCGTTAAATGGGGAACCGATGGTCGCAGCATGCGCGAAGGGGCATGACGTGGTATCTTTGTCCGATCATTGTACCGAGTGAGGAGCGGACCTGATATGTCGAAAGTGACTGAGCTGTACGGTTCCATGGTGTTCAACGAGCACACCATGCAGGAGCGCCTGCCTTCCGCCACCTACAAGCAGCTGATGCGCACCATCAAGGGCGGCGAGCCGCTGGACATCGACGTGGCCAACGTGGTGGCCCACGCCATGAAGGAATGGGCCATCGAGAAGGGCGCCACCCACTTCACCCACTGGTTCCAGCCGCTGACGGGCATCACCTCCGAGAAGCACGACAGCTTCATCGACCCCACCCCCGACGGCCGCGCCATCATGACTTTCTCGGGCAAGGAGCTCATCCAGGGCGAGCCCGACGCCTCGTCGTTCCCCTCGGGCGGCCTTCGCGCCACCTTCGAGGCTCGGGGCTACACCGCTTGGGATCCCACGTCCTACGCCTTCATCAAGGACGAGGTGCTCTGCATTCCCACGGCCTTCTGCTCCTACACCGGCGAGGCCCTCGACAAGAAGACCCCGCTTCTGCGCTCCATGAAGGCCATCGAGTGCCAGGCCAAGCGGGTGCTGGAGCTGTTCGGCGACACCGCCGAGCGCGTGACCACCACCCTCGGTGCCGAGCAGGAGTACTTCCTCATTTCCGAGAAGGACTACGAGAAGCGCCTCGACCTCATGCTGACGGGCCGCACGCTGTTCGGCTATTCCCCCTGCAAGGGCCAGGAACTGGAGGAGCATTACTTCGGTGCCATCCGCCCCACGGTGAACGAGTTCATGAAGGAACTGGATGACGAGCTGTGGGCGCTCGGCGTGTCGGCCCGCACGAAGCACAACGAGGTAGCCCCGGCCCAGCACGAGCTGGCGCCCATCTTCGCGGAAACGAACCGCGGCATCGACGAGAACCTGCTCACCATGGAGAAGATGAAGCTGCTGGCCAGCCACTACGGCCTCGTGTGCCTGCAGCACGAGAAGCCCTTCGAGTTCATCAACGGAAGCGGCAAGCACAACAACTGGTCGGTGTCGGCCGACGGGCGAAACCTGTTCGATCCCGGCGAGAACCCCATGGAGAACCTCCGCTTCCTGGTGTTTCTCACCTGCGTGATCGAGGCGGTGGACGAGTACCAGGAGCTGCTGCGCATGTCCACGGCCTCGGCGGGCAACGACCATCGCCTCGGGGCCAACGAGGCGCCGCCGGCCATCGTGTCCATGTTCCTCGGCGACGAGCTGGGGGCCATCGTGGAGGCGCTCGTGGACGAGCACGACTACGCCTCCGCCGAGCGCGTGGCCATGGACCTCGGCGTGGACGTGCTGCCGAACTTCATCAAGGACAACACCGACCGCAACCGCACGAGCCCCTTCGCCTTCACCGGCAACAAGTTCGAGTTCCGTATGCCCGGCTCCGCCCAGAACCTGTCGGACGTGAACATGGTGCTGAACACGGCCATGGCCAAGTCGCTGAAGGGCTTCGCCGACGCCATGGAGGGCAAGACCGGCGACGACTTCGAGGCTGCGGCCATCGACTACATCAAGCGCACCCTGCGCGATCACGAGCGCATCATTTTCAACGGCGACGGCTACTCCCACGAGTGGGAGGAGGAGGCCGCTCGTCGGGGCCTGGCCAACCACCGCACCACGGCCGAGGCGCTGCCCTGCTACGTGGATCCGAAGTCCATCGCGCTGTTCGCCGAGTTCGGCGTGCTGTCCGAGGGTGAGGTGCGCAGCCGCTACGAGGTGAAGCTGGAGAAGTACAACAAGATCATGAACATCGAGTGCCGGGTGATGAAGCGCCTCGTGCGCCGCGACTACCTGCCGGCCATCAACCGCTATGCGGCGAAGCTGGCCAACGGCATTGCGGCTATCCGCGGCGTGCTGCCCGACGGCGACACCTCGTTCATGGAAGACAAGCTGCGCCGCCTGGTGGCCGGGGCCGCCGAGATCAACCGCCAGTTGGAGAAGCTGAACGAGCTGCACCACGCCTCCCGCGAGGTGCCCGACCAGCAGGAACGCGCCAACATGAACGCCCACGAGATCGTGCCCGTCATGGACGCCCTGCGCGAGGCCGTCGACGCCATGGAGATCATCGTCGAACGCGAGGCCTGGCCCGTGCCCACCTACAACGAGATTCTGTTCTACGCGTAGCGAGGCTCCCTTGGGCGCATTCCCAGGGCAAAATTAGTATATTGAAGAAGGCCCGCATTGCTGCAGGTCTTCGTGCGCAGTTGAACCGCTTTCCAAAAGTAGTTGCAAATAGTTTCAATATGTTTCATACTAGTGAAACTACTTGAAACTATTTGTAATGTTTGGGAGGGTGCCGTGGATGTCTATGATTTCGACCTCGTCTCGTTTGCGGCATTGGCGCGGCATATCGGCACCGATACGGAGCGCGTGGAGGTAAAGGCTGCGGCTGACGGTGTTCCCAGGGGCATTGCGGAAACGCTGAGCGCATTCTCTAACGGCTCAGGCGGCGTTATCGTGCTTGGGCTTGCGGAAGCCGACGGGTTCCGCCCGGTGGAAGGGTTCTCTGCCAAGGCCGTGGCCGATGGGCTCGGCCAATGCTGCAACGAGAAGATGGAGCCGCCGGTGCGGGCGTCCATCGACATCGTGGAGTTCGAGGGAGCGCCGGTGGTGGTGGCCGTGGTGCCGGAGCTGCCGCCGCATCTGAAACCGTGCTATGTGAAGGCTCGCTCACGCTATGAGGGATCGTACCTTCGCATGGGGGATGGCGACCGGCGCCTCAGCCCCTATGAGGTCGATCGCATTTTGGAGGGGCGCCACGAGCCCCGTTACGACAGGCAAGTGGTGCCTGAGGCCACCATGGATGAGCTCGATGGCGAACTGGTCGAGGGCTTTGTGCGCAAGCAGCGGGCCGAATCGCCGAGGGCCTTCAACGGTATGGGCGACGAGGAGCTTCTCGAAGCGCTCTGTGTGGCGGCGAAAGATGGGGATGGCGTTCTACGGCCGACCTTGGCCGGCCTCATGGCCCTCGGTCGCTTTCCGCAGCGGCACTTTCCACGGGCCTGTGTGTCGTTCTCCGTTATTCCGGGCTGCTCGAAGGCCGATGTGACGGCAGATAACGTGCGTTTTCTCGACTCGCGGGATATTGTGGGCTCCATTCCCGTCATGATTTCCGAGACCATGGCCTCGGTGCGGCGCAACATGCGCGTCGTATCGCGGATGCAGGGAGCTTTCCGTACCGATGTGGCGGAATACCCCGAGGTAGCGGTGCGCGAGGCGGTGGCCAATGCGCTGCTCCATCGCGATTACTCGCCGGAGGGATGTGCTTCCCAGGTGCAGGTGAACATGTACGATAACCGCATTGAGATCATGAGCCCCGGCGGTCTGTTCAAGGCCATGACCGTGGAGCGTCTGGGCGAACTGGGGGTGTCCTTCCCGCGCAATCAGGCCTTGGCGAATATCTTGAAGACCACGCCCTACGCCGAAGGTTGCGCCGAGACGGGAAGCGTGGTGGAGAACAAGGGCACCGGCTATTTCCAGATTTGCGGCAGCATGAGAAAAGCGGGCCTTCCCGATCCCGATCCTCGGGACTACATCACGGCTTTCGTGCTCAATCTCTATAAGGCCGGGGCGAATCCGCAGGCATCTCGGGCGCGGCAGAGGTACAGTGAAGGGGAGGGCCGGATCCAGGCAGGCCGTAAGGAAGGGAGCGACCGCATTGTTCGGTCGGTAACAGAGTGGGTTCCGGGCGCATCGGGGCCGACGACGATCCATATCGTGAATCCCGGTACCGTAGACTATGACATTGTGGAGTTCCTCGCCGAATCTGACCGACCGGTGCGGTCGAGTGCGCTTATGGCGGCCTTGGGGAAATCGAGGGCCACTATCAGCCGCGCCCTCGGGCGTCTACTCGATCAGGCGCTCGTGGAACGCGTCGGAGCTGGCCATGGCCCCGGGACCGCCTACCGTCTCGCGGAGGGTAACAGAGTGGCAGGGTAGAACCAACGAGGGCCCGCAGTCGACCGGGGGAATTTTTTTGCGCGACCTCGGGCTTACTCGCAGATTGCATGCCCCCGTCTCTGCCCACTTTCAACGAAACCCTGCGCTCTATTCTATTCTGTTTTCTGTCTAGGGTGCAGTGCAATGTTGGGATTAGAAAGGTAGATCCGAACAGGTATAATCGAACTAACAATGCGCTTCCTGAAAGGTGGATAAAACGGCATGGGCAACGATGGGGAACAGAGCGGGCTCGCCAAAGATAGCGATCTCTACGATTCCATTCGATTGATTCTTTTGGAGTCACGCGGCCATGCCTATGCGGCAGTCAATTCGGCTATGGTGGCTGCCTATTGGCAGATCGGGCGTGCGATTGTTGAAAATGAACAGAACGGGCAAAAGCGCGGAGCCTATGGAAAAGGCGTTCTGAAGAACCTCTCCGAGCGGCTTACTGCTGAATTTGGGAAAGGCTTTGATGTGCGGAATCTCCGCAACATGAGGCAGTTCTATCTTGTGTTCCAGAATCGGAACGCACTGCGTACCGAATTGACGTGGACGCACTATCGGTCTCTACTTCGAGTGGAAGACCCTCATGCGCGTGAATGGTATATAGAAGAAGCCGTCAAAAACCACTGGTCGAGTCGCCAGCTTGAGCGCCAGATTTCGACTCTGTACTATGAAAGGCTTTTGGCGAGCGTTGAGAAGGAGCCCGTCATTGCGGAAGCGGCCGAAAGACTGAGCGAAGTGGAGCCTGAGCAGTTCATCAAAGACCCCTATGTCCTTGAGTTCATTGATCTGAAGGACTACCCTGCTCTTCATGAATCGGGATTAGAGCAGGCACTCATCGATAACCTTCAGCAGTTTCTCCTTGAATTGGGTCGCGGATTCTGCTTCGTTGCTCGTCAGAAACTGATGCGATACGACGATGAGGATTTCTATATCGATCTCGTCTTCTATCATTGTGTCCTGAAATGTTATGTTCTCATTGATCTGAAAGTGGGAAAGCTGACGCACGGCGATGTGGGTCAAATGGATAGCTATATTCGCATGTTTGACGATCTTGTGCGGCTGCCAGATGATAATCCCACCATTGGCCTTATCCTTTGCTCGGAAAAGAACGAGGCTATCGCGAGATACTCGACGCTCGCCGACGGGAAGCAGATGTTCGCTTCCCGATATCAGTTTGAACTTCCGAGCGTGGAAGAGCTCGAAGGGTACCTTGTTCAGAAGCGTAAGGGCCTCGAAGAAGGTTGATCGGCTCTGATATATTCTGCTGAACGAGCGTGAATGAATGAAGGAAGGCCCGCAGCGATACGGGCCTTCCTTGTGTGCGGGGTTGGAGCGGGGGGCGTGCGACCTACACCCCTTGGCGCAGGCTGGCGGCTACGGCGTGGAGGATGTCGTTGCGCTGGGTGCTTGCCACGAGGCTCGCGAGCGGGGCGGCGGCCAGGGGCATGTTCTGGTCGCAGAGCAGCACGAGGGCCCGGCCCACCACTTCCATGACGTCGTCCAGGGGCGCGAGCGGGACGCCGGCGGTGCGCAGGCAGGCCAGGGGGTCCCAGTCGTTGCCGGGCACGTCGTTGCCCATTTCGCCGATGAGGTCGTTGCGCTCGCGCAGGGCCGCCTCGCCCATGGGGCTGGCCTCGGGCACCCGCAGGTAGCAGGCCAGCGCCTCGCGTAGACGGCCGGTCTGCCAGTAGGCGAAGGCCAGGCGGTAGAAGATGTAGGAGATGTCGTTGCCCGTGACGGCCACGCGCAGGGCCTCCTTCGCCACCTCGATGATGCGGTCATAGTGGTCGCCCTCGGCGAAGCAGGTGATGAGGTCGTTGTAGGCCGGGGCGCTCGTGGGGGCCAGCTCGATGCACACGCGGGCCTGGGCCTCGGCGGCGTCCAAATCGCCCATGTCGCGGTAGATGCGCGACAGCGACGAGCGGGCCGCCTGGCCGATGTCGGACACGCGCTGGTAGCGCACGGCCTTGTCGGTTTCCACGACGCTGACCAGGTAGCGGGCGAACACGTTCTCGCAGTACAGCGGCTTCACCGGGGTGCCGGCCTCGCGCAGGGCGCGGGCGGCCTCCTCCTCTTCGGTGGCTTTGTTGGTCTCGGCCACGATGTCCTCCAGCTGGGCCACCGCCAGCAGCAGGGAGTCGTCTTTCTCGTCCATGATGGCGCGGTAGCGGGCCGCCAGGTCGGCGTCCTGCTCGCTCATGACGTCCAGGTCGCGCACGATGTCGGCGTGCAGCAAATCGCGCAGCTCCGGTGACAGCTCGCGGGTGTCCTCGGCCACGGGCGTGCGCACCACGCCCAGCTCCATGGCCAGGGGCTCCACCGGTTGCAGCGTGCCGTCGTCGGCCAGGTTGATGGCGTGGTTCTGCAGGTACAGCATGTCGAACAGGCTCCCCGGGTCGCACTCGACACCCGGGGAGCTGAACTCGCCGCCGCGGATCTTCGCCATGGTGCCCATGGTGAAGGGGATGCGGCCGAACTCCAGGGACATGACCGTGGCCCCGGCGATGGAGCCCTCCTTCCCGTTCACCACGGCGCGGGTAACGCCCACGGAGCTGCCGAAGGCGGCCGCGGCGATGAGCGCGGCCAGGCGCAGCCCGTAGGCCGCGGCGGCGTCGGCCCGGCGGGCGGAGACGTCGATCCACTGGCCAGCGGCGGCATCGTAGCGTGATTTGGGGAACACGTCGGGGGCCGGCATGGACACATCGGCCACGATGGTGCCGGTGCTGGCGTCGCACACGAAGCGGTATTCCAGGCGGAAGGGCAGCACCATGGCCTCGCAGGCGGTGGCAAAGCGCGTGGAGAGATCCCAGTTGCCGCCGCGGGTGCCGGTAGTGCCGTACTGGGTGTCCAGCTTGTTGTCGCGGTCGGCGGCGCCCAGGTAGTCGGCGGCGTCGTTCGCGATGGAGCGCAGCACCGACCAGTCGGCCTCGCTGCACTGCTCCTCGGTGCAGTTCGCCGCGGGCACGGCGCCGTTGCCGCTCTCCAGGGCCTTCGAGATCATGGCCAGGCGGTCGAGCACCGACTCGATGCGCAGGATGGTGCCGCGGGCGCCGGCGCTGATGGTGCTGTCGTCGAAGACCGACCAGAACAGGTCGGTGGTGTTCAGGCGGCGCAGCTCCACCGGGTGCTCCACAGCAATGGAGCGCAGGGTGGGCGCCTCGGCGTCGGAGAGCAGACGGGCGGCGTAGGCCTCGAAACCCGAGGCGGGAGCGGCGGCATCGGCCATGGACACGCGGAACAAGAGGCCGTCCACGGCATCGGGCAGCGGCGCGGCGGTGAACTCCGCCAGCACATCGCGGGTGGTTTTGGCCTGGTTGCCGTTGGGCGAGCCGGCGCCGGCGGCCGAACCCTGGCCGTCCTCATCGCCGCCGTTTTTCTTCTTGCGAAAAAAAACAAACACGATTGCTCCCTCCCCACGGGGAAGTTGTAGAAGTCAAGTCGATCCATTGTCCCATATCCCCGTGTCAATAGCCAGTGAAAGGCCGCCCAGCCCCCCGATCACACCGCACATTCACAGGATGACGAGCCCTCTGCCTCCCGCCGGAGGCGCGTCGAGGGGCCCTTCGTGCGCAAAATTGTCGAATGAAGCGAGTCCAAAAGCCGAAAAAACTCGCTTCATTCGCCAATAGTGCGCAGGGAGGGCCGAAAAAGAGGGGAAAGACTCGCTTCATTCGCATATTTTGCACACGGGAAGGGGATAGAGGGGGCATCAGGAGCGGCAGCGAATGAAAAGGGACCGGCCTAGTTCGACAGCTTGAAGCCGAGGCCCCAGACGGTTTGAAGATAGTCGTCGGTGCCCGTGGGCTTCAGCTTGCGGCGTAAGTTCGACACGTGGACGTTCACGGTGGAATCTTCCACGGAATAGGGCTCGCCCCAGGCCAACTCGAACAGCTCCTGCTTGGTGAACACCTTCGACGGGCGGCCCATGAGCAGTTCTAAGATGTTGAACTCAGTGGGGGTGAGGGCCACGGGCTCGCCGCCGACGGTGAACGTGCGCGACTCGGGGCTCAGCTCCCAGGCGCGGAAGCGCAGCCTGTGGTCGGGGGCGCCGGGCGCTGCGGCGTCGCTCCCGGTACCGCTGGTGCCGGCCGAGGCGGGGGCGTTGCTGACGCGATGGCGCCGCTGCACGGCGATGCGGGCGGACAGCTCGTTCAGGTCGAAGGGCTTGGTGAGGTAGTCGTCGGCCCCCAGGTTCAGCAGCATGATCTTGTCGGCGGCGGTGATGCGGGCGGATATGACGATGATGGGCAGGGTGGCGTCGGCGCGGCGGATGGCGCCCACAATGTCCTCGCCGGTCATGCCCGGCAGCATGAGGTCGGTGATGACCAGGTCGAAGGGGGCGTCCGCGCACTTTTCCAAAAGCAGGTGGCCCTCGGTGCCCGAGAACGCCTGGGTGCAGCGGTGGCCCTGGCGCTCCAGGTGGGCGCAGACCACCTCGTTGATGGACGGGTCATCCTCGATGATGAGTATGTTGAGCTGGGTTTCCACGGTTCGGTTTGCGGCTCCTCGCCGGTCGGAGCCGCGCGGTACCTTGATTCGCTCAAACAGTCCTCGCTTGGTCAAGGCACCCCGCGTCTCCTCTATGCTCTGCTTTTGTGGCCAGTATGACCGAACAGAAGATGATGAGCGAGGTTCTTCAAACATTCTTAACGGTTCGCGAGAACTTCCTTAATTTCTCGAGCGCACACTGGGATCCGTTGGAAATGCGGTATACCTTAGGCGAGAAAGGAATGCGGAATGGGAGCGAAGCGACGCCGCGCTACGGAAGGGTGCGGGAGGAACGGGTGGCGGGAAAGGAGTCGGGCGTGAGCGCGATCGAATGCCGCGGGCTGACAAAGGCCTACAGGGGACGGCGGGTGGTGAGGGATTTCTCCATGACCGTGGAGGCCGGGGACATCTACGGGTTCGTGGGGCGCAACGGTGCGGGGAAATCCACTGTCATGAAGATGATCTGCGGCGACGTGGCCCCGACGGCTGGAGAGGTGGTGCTGTTCGGCACCGCCGGCCCCACGGCGACCGGCGCCGCCCCCTTGGCCGGGACGGGGCTTTCGGGAGACGTGCGGCGCGTGGGGGTGCTCATCGAGCAGCCGGCGCTGCTGCCGAATCTGACGGCCTATCAGAACCTGATGGCCAAGGCCCTGGCCTGGGGCATTGTGGACGGCCCGGCCCGCTGCGAAGAGGCGCTGCGGCTCGTGGGCCTTTCCGGCGCCGGCAACAAGAAGGTGCACGGCTTTTCCCTGGGCATGCGCCAGCGGCTGGGGCTGGCCCTGGCGCTTTTGGGGTCGCCGGACGTGCTGCTGTTGGATGAGCCCTTCAACGGGCTCGATCCGGAAGGGACCCGGGCCATGCGCAACCTCATCGTGCGCTTGGCGGACACGCTCGGCGTGACCGTGGTGGTCAGCTCCCACGTGCTCGACCAGCTTGACCGCATGGCCACCCGCTACGGGGTGATCGCCGACGGATCCATGGTGCGGGAGATGACTGCCGAGGAGGTGGCCGCGGAATGCGGCGGCAGCCTGCGGGTGCGCACCGCCGACCCGGCCCGGTCGCTGGCGTTGCTGCAGGAAGTCTACCCGGCGGCGACGTTCCGGGCCGAACCGGGTGGCGTCATCGTGGTCTCGGGCGCGTTCGACGCCGACGCGGTGGCCCGCACCCTGGCCGAGCGGGGCCAGGTGGTGTTGGAGCTGTCCCGGGAACAGCGCGACATCGAGGACTATTTCGTAGGGCTCATGGAAGGAGGCCATCGTGGGTAACCTGCTGAAGAGCGACCTGTACCGGCTCGTCCACGGCAAGATGCTCTGGGTGGTGACGGGCGTGCTGGTGGCTATAGCGGTGCTGGCCGCGGCCCTCATGTACGAGGTGTCATCACCGGAGTTCCTGCGGGCCGCCGCGACGAACTTCGAGATGACGGTGACGGCTTCGCAGAACGGCGTCGCCGTTGACGCTTCGGCCGGCGAAGAGGGGGCGCAAGGCGCGAAGGCCGCTTCCCTGGACGCGGTGCTGGACGAGGCCTCCGACCGGGCGGCCGACGGGGCGGCCGACGCTGCCGGGGCCGGAGAGGGCGCAGGCGGTGCTGCGGGCAACGGCGCGGACGACGGCGCTGGTGCCGGCGCGGACGACGGCGCCCCGTCCACTTCCGAGGAGCTGTGGGCGCTCGCGGCCGACAACCCCGGGGCCCTGGGCACGGCGGACTTCGAGGAGGTGTCCCGCGAGATGCGCACCTTCGAGTCGGTGGCCGCCATGCTGGGGGACTCGGCGGTGTCCGGCGGGGAGCTGGCCTTCGTGGTGTCGCTCGTGGTGGCGCTGTTCTTCGTCCAGGACTTCCGCACGCACTTCGCCCGCAACCTGGTGATGGACCGGCGGGGGCGGGTGCGCTACTACGGCGAGAAGCTGCTGCTCGTGGGCGTGCTGGCGGCCTTCTTCCTGGCGGCGGCCTTCCTCGTCGCGTGGGCGGCCTTCGCCGTGGCCGGATTCACCTACGCGCAAACGACGCCCCTCGGCGACATGGCGGCGTTCCTCGGGCTGGCGTGGCTCATGGCCTGCGCCTACGGGTGCCTCACGGCCGTGGTGGTATGGCTCACGCGCAGCACCGGCGCGGCGGTGGCGTGGGCCGTGGCGGTGAGCTCGGGCGTGGCCGGGGCGTTCGCGGGTCAGCTCCTGCTGCTGGCGGCCCGCGCCGTTCCCTGGGTAGGCGGCTTGGAGCCGTGGCTGCTCTCCTCGTGCATGCAGCAGAGTCTGGGGTCCCAGGCGGCGGATTTGCTGGTGAGATCGGCCGCCGCGCCGCTGACCATGGCACCCCTGGCGGTGCAGGTGCTGCTGGTGGGGGCGGCGTGGGTGGCCGCGAGCGCTGCTGTCGCCCTCGGCGCCCTGCGCAAGCGGGACGTGTAGGAAGCGGCGTTTTCGCGGAGAAGGGAGCGGCATGACGACGGTGGCGATCTGCCTGGGCGCGTTGACGCTGTGCGCGGCGGCGGTCCTGGGGCTGTACGGGCACGAGCTGCGGCGCATGGCGGCGTGGCTGCGGGGGCGCGATCCGCGTTCCAACGGGCGCCTGACCACGGAAATGCCGGGACCCGGATTCACAGCGATGGCCCGGGCCGTGAACGGCACGCTGGACGCCGCCGAGGCCGAGCGCCGCGCGACGACGGCCGAGCGGCGGCAGTTCCAGCGGGATTTGGCCAGCCTTTCCCACGACATCCGCACGCCGCTCATGGGGGCGAAGGGCTACGCGTCCCTGGCGGCCGACGAGGCCGACCCCGAGCGCCGCGCCTACTACCTGGCCGCGGCCGCGGCGCGGCTCGACGATATGGAAGGGCTGCTGGATTCGCTGTTCGCCTACGCCCGGGCCGTCGACCCCGATGCGGAGCCGGATGTGCGGCCCGTGGCCGTGCTGCCCGTGCTGGCTCCGGTGTTGACCGGGCAGTTCCCGGCCTTCGAGGAGCGGGGCTGGGAGCCGACGGTGCGCTTCGCGGACGAGGCCTTCACCGTGGAGGCCGACGAGCACGCCCTCACGCGCATCTTCGAGAACCTGGTGTCGAACGCCCTGCGCTACGGGGCCGGGGCGCCGACCATCACCCAAAAGGGCCGCACCCTCGCCTTCGCTAACCCCGTGGCCGACCCCGCCGCCATCGATGCGGACCGCCTGTTCGAGCGCTTCTACCGCGCCGACGCGGCCCGCTCTCCGGGCGGCGCGGGCCTGGGCCTCGCCGTCGTGGCCAGCCTCGCCGAGGCCCAGGGCGCCACGGTTGCGGCCTCCCTCGTCGGCAACGACCTGACCGTGTCCGTGACATTCCCCGCCGCCCCGCTGCCCTGACCCGGTTCCTTATTGCCTCTCAGGAACAAAATGAGTGCTTTTCAAGAGGTCGACCAGAAAAACCCCTGATCACAGCGACGTATTTTGGAAATTCCTTATTGCTTTTTATTTAACATTCTATTATCATCTTATTATCAAAGGCAGTAAGGAGGACGCAATGGCGCCGAGTGTGACCATGGAGTTGATCTATCAGCTGGTGGGATATCCCCACGAAACCGAATGGATTGAATTCAAGCGGAATTTCAAAGACGCTGTAGCGGTTGGCAAGGACATCAGCGCCCTTGCCAACGCGGCGGCTTACCATGATCGGCCCTTCGCCTACAAGATATGGGGAGTGGATGACGAAACCCACGAGCTCGTCGGCACCGACTTCCGCCCCCTGGCCGCCAAGGCCCAGGGCAACCAGGATTTGCCCATCTGGCTCAAACAGCATCTTTCCGCCAATGCGAATTACGAATTCACTGCCCTGGAACAGGACGGGAAGCACTTTGTTGTCCTGCGCATTGTCCGCGCATCCTATCAGCCGGTGCGCTTTGAGTCCCACACCTATATTCGCGAGGGGAGTGCGACGACACCGTTGGTAGTGGGTTCCGAAAAGGAAGCCGAGTTGTGGCGTCGCCTGCAGCGGGCGCCCTTTGAAGAGGGCATTGCCGAAGAGTCGCTGTCATTTTCCGAAGTGGAAGATCGGTTGGCGATTGACGAGTATTTTGATCTTGTGGGCATGAAGCGGCCTCAGGGCGACGACGTCGCCGCCGAGGCGTTGGCGCGTCAAGAGCTGTTGATTGCCGAAGACGACGGCCGCTTCTCTATCACGAATCTCGGGGCGTTGCTCATTGCCCGGCGTCTCGGCGATTTCCCCGCCCTGCGGAAGCGGCGCCTTCGGGTGGTGCTTTTCCAGGGAGAAGGCCGCTCCGACATCCTCGACGACAGAATTTTCGACGAGGGCTATGCCCTGGCGCTTCCGCAGGCCCAGCGCCATGTGATGAGTCTCGTGCCCGTCCATGATATGCAGGAGGGGGCGTTCCGCCGCATCCGCCCCCTCTTTCCCGAGCGGGCCGTGCGCGAGCTTTTGTCCAATGCCGTTATCCACCAGGATCTTCACGACGCCGGTCGGTCTCCCGAAGTGCACGTGTTTGCCAACCGCATCGAATTCGCCAATCCTGGCGTTATGCTCGTGCCGGCCGAACGGCTTCTGAATGCGCAGCCGAAAACACGCAACGGCGCCCTGGTGAACCTTTTGCGGCAGATGGATTTGTGCGAGGAGGAGGGCACGGGCTGGGATATCGTTATTGACGACTGCGAAGCGCGTCACATGCTGGCCCCGAAGGTGGCCAGCAGCGACGAGGACGGTACCGAAGTGGTGTTGTATGCAGGCGATGCGTTCTCGCGCATGACGAAGGCGGAGCGGAAGGCTGCCGCCTATTGGCACGCCTGCCTCATGCTTTCGCGCGACGGGGCGTTGACAAACGGTTCTCTGCGGGAGCGGTTCGGGCTGCCCTCCGACAAGAAAGACCTCGTGGCCATATCCCGCCTTATCCGCGAATGCTGCGAAGAGGGTTTGCTTAAAGAGGAAGATCCCGAGGTGGGGAAACGCCATATGCGGTACGTGCCGTTCTGGGCTTAATGGGAGAGAAGCGGCTGCTGTATGGGTGCCCTCTACGGTCCCAAGACAGCCGGTTTCTTATTGCCTCTTAGGAACAAAATGAGTGCTTTTTGAGAGGTCGGCCAGAAAAACTCCTGATCACAGCGGTGCGTTCCGGAAATTCTTTATTGCCTTTTAATTAACATCCTATTATCAAAAGGCCCGTAAGCGGGTTCGGAGACGAGGCAACAGAGAGCGGCCCGGCTCGGGGAGGGTCGAGCCGGGCCGCGGGGAGGGGATCGCCGCAGTGGGCGAGGTGTGGGTTGAGGCGACGCCTACACGGTGGCGATGTACTCGACCATTGCCTTGGCGGCCACGCGTCCCGAGGACTGGGACAGCCCCGAGCAGGAGCCGCCCACGGCGTAATAGGGAGAGCAGAACAGGCTGCCGTTCTCCACGCCGGCGACGTACAGGCCGGGGATGGGGTCGGAGTTGGCGTCCAGGGCGCGGCATTGCTCATCGGTGCGCGGGCCGCCGAAGGTGTTGAAGGCGCTCGGGTTGTACTCGAAGGCGTAGTAGGCGGCTGAGTCGTCCTCGATGGGCTGGAGGAATGCGGGATCCTTGAGGAAATCGGGGTCGGCGCCAGCGGCAACGTAGGAATCGTACTCGCTCACGGTCTCGGGGAGCGCCGAAAGCCCCGTCACCTCGGCCAGCTCGGCGATGGAGGGCGCCTTGAAGCACCAGCCTTCCTCCTGGGCCGACGCCAAGTTCGCGTCGAAGTCGGCCAAGGGGGCGTTGAACATGGTGGCGGCGGAGGTCCACACGGTCGGGGCGCCGATATTCTGGTAGTAGGGCGATTCCTTCATGGCGTTCACCGTGTTCTCGCTGAAGATGGCGTAGTAGCGCTTCTCGTGCAACGTGGCCTCGCCACCGCCGTTCATGGGCTCCTGGGCCAGCATGTACTCGTTCATGAACCGTCGGCCGGAGGGGTCGGTGAGCAGGCCGCCGTAGAAGGCCAGCTGCATGAAGGGGTTGGCGTCGAAGACCGAGATGGTGCTCTTCTCGTTCATGCCGTAGATGTCGTTCATGCCCATGCCGCGGATGCGCTCGGCCGCACCGCCCGCTGCCAGCACGATGCGCTCGCCGTCGCCGGTGTTGTTGAGCGAGCCCATGTTCACCACTTTGCAGCCGCCGTACTCGGCCGCCACCTTCTCCTCGTTGGCGAGGTAGCCGCCCGTGCACACGAGCACGGCCTTGGCGTTCACGTTGATGACGTCCTTGCCGCTCTCGCACTGCACGCCCGTGGCCACGCCGTCTTCCATGAGGATGGCGGTCGCCGGGGCGTCGTAGAGGAATTCCACGCCTAGGGCCTGCAGGCCTTCCTCGAAGTTCTCGCCTTTGTTTTTCCCGGTGAAGCCGTGGACGTTGATGAAGCCGAAGTTGTAGCGGTCGCCGAGAACCATGGTCTCCACGCCCATCTCGTCGAAGATGTCGATATTGCTGGGCAGCAGCTTGACGCACTCGTGCAGAAGGCGCGGGTTCACCGTCCAGTGGGCGTAGTTGATCATGCGCTGGTACATATCCGCCACAGTGAAGGTTTCGCCGGCCTCTTTCAGGGCCGCCGTCTCCACCGAGGCAGTGCCGGTGATCTCGTTGAAGTTGGAATCGGTGGCGTTGCCGCTCTTGGTGACGACGAGGATGCTGCCGACGCCCGCCTTGGCGGCCTCGTAGGCGGCGAAGCATCCGGCGGCGCCGGAGCCGACGATGACGATGTCGGCCTCGCGGGTCGCGGTGGCCTCCTTCAGGGTAGTCTCGGTGCCTGTGGCGGCCAGGTTCGCCTCTTCGGTGCCCGTGGCGGCCGGCGCACAGCCGGCGAGGCCCGCGGCCCCTGCCAAGCCGGCAAGGCTTGCGGCGGCCCCGGCCAGGAAGTTGCGACGCGATAGGGTGGGTTGCGTGTGGGTGTTCATGGGATCCTCCTTTTCCTTCCTTGCGGTGCGACCTCAGTGTAGGTTCGGGAGGCTCGATTTGTGAAATATCCCTTTGCTCGATACTTATATAAAAACCTTATAATGCCTGATTGTTGAGGAATTCAAGGAAGGTGGCAAGGGCGGGGTTCTCGTTATTTGCCAGGTGAATCCAGCCGATTTCGAGAGTTGCCGCATAGCCGCGCACCTCTCGCATGATGCAGCCGCGTCCGACGGAGTCCACGACGGTTTCGGGGACTGCCTCGATGCCGAGGCCCAGGCTCATCATCATCCAGGCGATGCCCTGGTCCTCGGCTCGCAGCAATGGGACGTCGGGGTGCTCGGCGAGGTAGGGATAGGTTGCGTGCACAAGTTCGTCGCCGGGAGTGTCGGCGATGATGTGGGGATAGGGGAGGAGGTCGTCGATGGACAGGGAGCGCCGCGCGGCCAAAGGATGCGCTTCGCTCATGATGATGCGCAGCGGCTCGACGGTCGGGCACGCTTGGGCAAGCCCGTCGCTGTTGTCGAAGGCGCAGAGCGGTGCCGGCGCCGTGTCGTACGCGCCGCTGCGCAGTTGCTCGCCTTGGATGCGCGACGTCGCCCGATGCAGCCCGATGCTGATTTCGGGGTGCAGGGCATGGAAGCGGCTGATGACCCGGAAAATGCCCGACTGCCCCGAGCTGGCAACGCCGATGTCCAAGGTGCCGGCCTGACCGTGGGCGATGGCGGCGGCGTGCCGGTCGGCCCGCTGCAGAACGGCGAGCACGCCCGAGACGTCCTGGTAGTATTGGCGGCCGGCCGGAGTGAGCTCGACCCCTTTGGTGCTCCGGGCGAAAAGCGAGAAGCCCAGCTCCTTCTCGAGGGACTGAATCTGCTGGCTGATGGCCGGTTGGGCCACGTGGCACAGCTCGGACGCTCGCGTGAAGCTGAGCGTTTCGGCCACGGCTACGAAGTACTCAAGTTGCGATGTGCGCATGGCTCTCTCCTCGCATGTTCTTGGCCGCCGCACCGGCCGGCGGCGATGCACCCATTATAGGCGTTGATGGGAGATACGTGGGTATCTGCTACTCCCGCTTGACGCCTTCGATGAGGTCGAGCATTTCCTGTTTGGAATGGACGTCCATTTTCTGGTAGATGTGGCGCAAGTGCGTGCTCACGGTGCCCTTGGAGATGAACAGCTCCTCCTGGATGCGCGTGGCCGAGCGGCCCTTGGCGAACAAGATCATCACCTCGGTCTCCTTCGGCGACAGCTCGAAGGCGGCGGCCACTTCCTGGCAGCGATCCTGGAAGCGCGATCGGCGCGGCTCGCCGGAGTCCGGCACGGGGCTCTTGTCGGGGCGGCTCGCAACGCCCGGCTCGATCTTTTCGGCGTCCTTCTCGTCCTCGGGCTCCTCGGTCAGCGCGATGAGGTCGGTCTCGCGGAACACGAACAGGAACGACAGCAGCACGGCCATGGTAGCGATAAGTGCGATGAGGCTCAAGAACTGCGGCGAGAACGGGGCGAAGCGGTCCACGAGGTTGCCGGCGATGGAGCCGAGCAGCACGCCTAAGGTGACCATGCCCCAGCCGATGCCGAACACCTCGGTGGAGGACAGACGGTAGTTCGACGAGATTTCCGCCAGGAGCATCCAGATGAGCACGTTGAAGGTGCCGTAGCCGGCCAGGGCCAGCACGCTCTCCACGTCCTGGGCGCCGGTGAACACGGGCAGCAGCATGAAGAAGAAGGCCATGACGAAGATGGCCGCCTTGTAGATGGTGCGGGTGCTCTGCTCGGAGCTGAGCAGAGCCGCCCCGTACACGAGGACCAGCGTGAGCAGCCCCGCCCCGGTCAGCGGCCACTGCAGAAACACGTGGATGCTCAGGTTGTTCGACGAGAGGAACGCCGCGCGCACCATGCCGTCGGCGATGCCCACGAGGCAGGCGCATACGCCGATGCGCCAGGCGAAGGACTTCAAGTCGAAGTCGATGGGACGCACCTGGGCGCGGTGGCGGCGCGACCAGGCGTGCTGGTCGGCGAACAGGATCCAGCCCGAGGCAACCGGCAGAAGCGAGCACACGGCGCAGCCAGCGGTCGAGGGCAGAAACGCCACCACGGAGAACACCACGGCGGCCAGAAAGAAGGCGAGGGGTACCTCCAGGGTGGTGCGGATGGGCGGCTCGTTGCGGTACAGCTCGCCGTAGCCCAGATCGATGGCGCCCGAGCCGATGCCGGTGACGATGGCGCCTAGAACGCCGCAACCGAGCCCCGCGCCGTTGGGCGTGGCCGACGAGGCCAAAAGCAAGGTGCCCGCCGTGGTGAGCGCCGGCGCGGCCACGCGGGCCGCCGGGTGCAGCATGAGGGCCACGAAGCGGTCGCCGGCCGCGGCGCTCCCGAAGAGCACCGCGCAGAGGCTGCCGGTGGACACCACGTAGAACAGAGACGGGATGGGCTCGCCCGACCACGTCATGGAGCTTGCCGCCGCTCCCACGAACATGAGGTACACCCAGGCCCGGATGCACGTGAAGCCCATCACCCGGTTAAGGGAGATGGGGCGGTTGCCCGTCTCCTTGAGGCAGGTCCTCAGGTTCCCTGCGATATAGTCGAATCCCACGCGGCCCCCTCGGCTCGACGGGCTTCGCCGCCGGTGCGCGGCGGGTGTTGAAGCCCATGGAAATATGCTGAAACATCCCCTTCCCGTAGGGAAAATTATAGTGGGAAAACCCCTTGCCCGACCCCATCAATTTCCTTCGCAAACAATGCTTTGAACTGGGTAAACTCAAAAATCATGGCAAACATATGATGCGGCGGGCGCCCCATTTTGCCATGATGTCAGCATGGGCGACCCCGCAAGGGAGCCCAAAAGACGAGAGAGACGTAAGGAGGAGAGATGGGTAAGCTCAACCTGAGCCGCCGTACCTTCGCCAAGCTGTCCGCGGCCACGGCGGCCACGGCGGTCATCGGATGCGCGGTGCCGGGCGCCGCGCTTGCCGAGGACGCCGAGGCGCCCGCCCGCGGCAGCGAGGTCAAGCGCGTGCGCACCTGCTGCCGCGGCTGCGGCAAGATGGAGTGCGGCGTGTGGGTCACGGTGGAGAACGGGCGCGCCGTCAAGGTGGAGGGCGACCAGTCGTCGTTCCAGTCGTCGGGCAACTGCTGCGGCAAGTCGCAGTCGTCGCTGCAGGCGGCCTACCACCCGGCTCGTATCTACCATCCCCTGAAGCGCACCAACCCCAAGGGCGAGGATCCCGGCTGGGTGCGCATCAGCTGGGACGAGGCCATGGAGACCATCGGCGCGAAGTTCCAGGAGATCATGGACCAGTACGGCGGCCAGGCCATCTTCAACATGTGCGGCACGTCCCGCCAGTGGGTCTACGGCCCCTACGCGTTCTACAAGTGGCTGTTCGACACCCCGAACGCGCACGTGGCATCCGAGATCTGCAAGGGCCCGCGCCGTCTCATGGGCTGGATCAGCTCGGTGGACGGCGCCCCGTGGATGGCCCTGCGCGACGGGCCGCGCGTCTACGTGCAGTGGGGCACCGCGCCCGAGAACTCGAACTACGACGACAGCTGCCGTAACCTGGTGGACCGCATGAGCGCCGCCGAGACCCACATCTGCATCGACCCGCGCCTGTCCGGCTCGGGCAAGGAGGCCGACTACTGGCTGAACCTGGAGCCCGGCACCGACGGCGCGCTGGCGCTGGCCTGGCAGCACGTGCTCATCGAGAAGGACCTGGTGGACTGGGAGTTCGTGAAGCGCTGGACCGACGCCTCGCTGCTCGTGGTTGAGGACATGGAGCCCACCGGCGGCCGCTACCTCGACCTGTCCTCGCCGATTCAGGTCCCGGCCCTGCAGGACTTCATCGGCACCAAGCTGAAGACGCGCCTTCTGAAGGAGAGCGACCTTGTGGAGGGCGGCAGCCCGCACAAGTTCATGGCCTGGAACAAGAAGGCCAACAACGGCGCCGGCGGCCTGGTGTACTGGGATACCGACACCACCCAGTGGGAGGGCTGCAACCACGTGGCTCCCACCCGCGACCAGATGGAAGTGGTGTACGCGGGCACCTCGCAGGAGGGCTACCTGCCGCCCATCTCCTACTGGGAGCTGGAGGAGGCCGGCATCGACTTCGACCTAGAAGGCGAGCACGAGGTGACGCTGGCCGACGGCTCGAAGCACATCGCCCGCCCCGTGTGGAGCTACCTCGCCAAGTCGGTGGCCGACTGCACCCCCGAGTGGGCCAGCGAGATCACCGGGCTCGACCCGCAGCTCATCGAGGAGTCGTGCACGGTGTGGGCCACGCGCCCCGAGGGCCAGTCCTACGGCAACGGCGGCATCCACCTGAACCTGGCGCCCGACCAGATCGGCAACTGCGCCCAGACGGTTCGCGCGGTGCTCAACCTCATCTACTCCTCGGGCAACTTCGACGGCCCGGCCGGCAACCGCGGCCTTTCCCGCACGCCGGTGGACGAGCAGGCTACGGCCGCCCCGGGCACCAACATGCCCCAGGAGGTGAAGTGGACCTTGAAGGGCATGGAGGCCCTTACCGGCCAGCCCATGTGCCCGCCGATGTATCTGGCCGACAAGCAGGTCGACCCCATGAACATCCCGGATCGCCGCGAGGTGCTCAGCAACATGATCGGCGCCGAGAAGTTCCCCATCCTGCCCTACTACAACGAGTGGGCCGACGCCACCTGCATCTGGAAGGCGTGCCTGGGCGAGGGCGAGTACCCGCTGAAGGGCGGCATCAACGAGTCCGGCTCGTTCATGAACATGTCGAACGCGACGCTGGCCTGGGAGGCGCTCTCGAAGCTGGACTTCTGGGTCGACATCAACATGTTCCACCATCCCGGCACCGAGATGGCCGACATCATCCTGCCGTGCCAGCACTGGACCGAGATCAACAACATCCGCGTGTCCCAGGGCGCCTCGGGCGGCATCGGCCTTACCCAGCGCTGCATCGAGCCGCCGGCCGACACGAAGTTCGACTACGACATCAACCGCCTCATCTTCGAGGCCATCGAGAAGCAGGGCAATCCCAACGGCACCTGGACCAACATCGCCGGCGACGCGCCCGGCGCCTACCACCACGACGACCGTCTGGAGGACTGGTTCCAGGCCCATAACGAGAAGACCGGCTTCGGCGACCGCTACCCGGGCTGCAAGTGGGAGCACTGGGAGGACTTCCGCGACGACTTCCAGG
>CANPHS010000028.1 GCA_947573925.1 uncultured Enterorhabdus sp.
ACGGCCGCCCTCGTCGCCGGAGTCGCTAGCGACCCCCAAAAAAGTTACGCCGTGGAGACGCACTCACCTTTTCCCGACGCTTGCGAGTGTCTTGGCAAGCAAACCCTGTACTAAAACAGATATTTGCGACTCCTACTCGATGGCAAATCGACTTCACGTTTGGCTTACTGTGAAACAGCATGATCTTCCTCCTTTGTTAGGTGCTGTTCTATCTGGTCGATAACCCCACGGTAAAACGCCTTGTGCGTCGTACAGTAGGGATCTTCCCTGGTTTGGGAGCCGATGGCCCGTGCTCGGCAGCCGCCTCCGCACAGCCAGCGGTAATCGCAGCCGTGGCAAGCGCTGGCGGCATCCCACCGGTGCACGCGGGCGGCCATGGCGGCGCGTTCGGCGGCAGTGGGGCCTGGGCCGGAAAACACGTTGCCCATGGAGAAGCGCTCGTCGTGCATCATGTGGCAGGGGTACACGGTGCCGTCGGCGGCAACGCTCAGCGACGTCGAGGCCGCGCCGCAGTTCTCCCGGCAAGCCAGCCCGCAGGCGAGCGATTCCACCGCCACGGCGCTGTCGGTCTCGGCAGCCTCGAGCATCAAGTCGGCCAAAAGCCGCAGCTCTTCCTCTTCTGGCAGCAGATCGACCCGCACGGCACCGGCGCTGCCCACGGAAAGCAGGCTGAACCCCAATTCGGTGCCCAGCTCGTCGGCCAAGGCCCGGTAGCGGGGAATGTCACCCACGTTGCGGCGGTGCAGCGTGGGCGTGATGCACACCGCCATGCCGGCTCCTTGGGCCGCCCGCACGAAGGCGCACAACGTCTGGAAACGCTGGGTGCCGCGCACCCAGGCCGCATCGTCGGCCGAGGCGCCGTCGAAGGACACAGACACCATGCTCACCAAGGGCGCGCAGGCCGCCAGCACCGCGGGCTTCAGGACGGTGCCGTTCGTAAGCACGTTGATGGCGGAAATGCCGCATTCTGCGGCGGCCACTTCCAGCAATGCCGGCATGTCGTCGCGCAGAAACGGCTCGCCGCCCGACAGGTTCAGTTCCTCCACGCCGGCATGGGACAAATAGCGGAGGGCCCGCACCAGCTCGTCGAACGTCGGATCGGCCAAGCGGTTGCGGTCGCCCTCCCAAGAATAGCATCCCTCGCAATGCAGATTGCAGCGGTGGGTCACATGCAGGTAGGCGCCCCGCACCGGCCGCGGCCCCGGCGCCGAGATCGGCGGCCAATCCGCCCGACGCGCCGCGGCGCCCAGTTCCGCACCGGACTCGCAGGATGTGCAACCCGCGATGCCACGGGGTGCCCGATAGGCGCCCAAACACAGCTGCTCGGCCAAAGGCTCGCTCACCGCAGCCACGTCGCCCAAGCCGGCCTCGCCGGCAGCGAAGGCGCGGGCCACGGCCACCTCATGGGACGACAGGCCCACCACATGCCCCGTGGCCGGATTGCCCAGCAGGGCAATGGAGCCGATCTGGAAGAACTGCGCCCTGTTTTCCACGCTGCTCTGCTTTCGCCCGAACCGGAATAGGAAAGATGAAGAATGCTGCCCCTAGTGTCGCGCATTTTAATGATGAAACGCATCAGGAAATCACAACGATTTGTTGGGTGTTGTACGCAGCTTTTCCATAACCCCTGGAAAACGCTGCATTTTCCTTCGGAAGCCTGAGAAAGTTTTTCTCTCCTCATTTCCCCGGCTTTGTAACTCATATAATACTTGCTTTCTGATTCACCGTTTATCATTGAATCGTATTCGTATTTCAGTGATTGCGAGGGCTGGCTATGAACATCGATCAACTGAATTACATTCGCTATGCCATCGAGTTGGAAAGCTACGCCCAGGCCGGCGAGCTTCTGCACGTCATGCCCCAGGCCATTTCGAAGGCCGTCGCCGAGACCGAGCGCCTCTGCGGGCGCGAGCTGACGGTGCGCAGCGGCCGCAGCGTGAAGGCCACGCCCTTCGGCCTTGCCTTCGCCCGCCATGTGCGCACCATTTCGGAGGCCTACGACGATTTGTGCGCCTTCGCGCACTTGAAAGAGGGCGTCCCGCGCGACTAGGGCCGACAATTGCGCGACTCCACGGCCGGCAAGGCCTGCCGGGTGCCGGAAAGCCCGAAAGGTTAGGACCGGCTGCCACGCGGAGACGAGTTCGCGCTCTTCCCCGGCTCGGCCCCGTCGTCGAACAGGTTCTCGATGGTGAGCCCGAACCCGTCGAGCACCTTGTCCAGATTACCCAGGGTGAAGTTGCCCTCGCCCCGTTCCAAATGGCAAATTTGCACACGATTCAGCCCAACCATCTGCCCCAGCTGCTCTTGCGTCAGCTGTTCGCGCAGGCGCAGCGCCCTCACGCGCTGGCCGATGATATGCTTCGTGTCGCCCATGGGCACAGGGTATCGGCCCCGGCGCGGGCGTTAGTATCATATATGTTACTTCACGGGGATAAGCCCAAAAGCGGCATTCGACGCGCCCATGCGCCACCGCCAAGGCGACAGTCCGAGCCGCCCTGCTCGCTAAATGCCGCGGAACAGTTCCTCCAGCGGCACGCCGAGACAGTCGGCAATTTTCGCCGCCGAGCGCAGGGTGAGGTTCTTCTTCCCCGCTTCAATTTCGCTCATGTACGATTTTGTCATGTGGGCCATATCAGCCAGTTGCCCCTGGGGGCTGCCCTGGGACAGACGAATATCGCGGATGCGGCGACCGACTTTGCTCTGAACATTCTTCATGAAGTTCACGGTAACGTCTCGTGCAGAACATCGTTCGGTTATATATGAACTCATGGAGAATGACGATAAATGAACAGAGCGTCAAGGCCCGAGAAGCGCCCCCGCAATGGTAACGAACGGGCCCATTTCCGTCACGAACGCATCATTCCGCCATCTCATTTGTTGCCGAAATCACCCGAATCGACCGCATCCGCCTCTCGACCGCTTCCGACCCAAGGGAAGGGGCCCGGTGCCCCGGCGTTGCGCGGCGACGATGCTTTTTCGCCTCACCGTGGCACAATTGTTCCTCAAACGGGTACAAACAGGTACAATAGGCTGAAATTCCGGCGGCGACACCGTCTCCGAGGGCGAGCCCGTTCGCCCCGGGCGGCTGAGGGGGTACCCATGGGCACCGAAAACCAGAAGCTGAAACTGCTGTACCTCATGCAGATGCTCTACGACGAGACCGACGAGACCCACGGCCTTTCCACCCCCGAGCTTATCGAGGGGCTGGCCGAGCGCGGCATCGCCGCCGAGCGCAAAGCCATCTACCGCGACCTGGAGGCCCTGCGCGCTTTCGGCCTCGACATCGCGCGGCTGCCCACCCGCCCGGCCACCTACGGGCTGGCCCGGCGCACTTTCTCGGGCCCCGAGCTCATGCTGCTCACCGACGCCGTGCAGTCCTCCCGCTTCCTCACCCAGCGCATGGCCAACCGCCTGGCCGCCGGCGTGGCGAGCCTGGGGTCGCGCCACCAGGTGCGCTCCCTCAAGAAGCACGTGCACGTGGAGGGTCGCATCAAGATGCAGAACGAGTCGGTGTTCCACCACGTGGACACCATCCACGAGGCCCTGGCGGCCCGGCGCAAGGTGGCCTTCCGCTACGTGAAGTACGACGCCGAGAAGCGCCCCGTGGCCCAGAAGGACGGCCGGCTGTACTGCGAGACCCCCGTGCACCTGGTGTATTCCGAGGGCTGCTACTACCTCATCGCCTACAACGAGAAGCACGAGAGCTTCCCCACCTATCGGCTGGACCGCATGCAGGGGCTGCGCATCACCGACGAGCCGAGCGCGCGCAACGAGGCCATCGCCACCTTCGACGCCGAGGCCTACAGCGCCCGCACCTTCTCCATGTTCGGCGGCGAGGTGCGCCGCGTGACCCTGCGGGTGGAAGAACCGGTCATGGGGGCGCTCATCGACC
Organism: uncultured Enterorhabdus sp.; assembly: GCA_947573925.1. Taxonomy (GTDB): domain Bacteria; phylum Actinomycetota; class Coriobacteriia; order Coriobacteriales; family Eggerthellaceae; genus Adlercreutzia. Next base: position 3,893 of record CANPHS010000028.1, read on the forward strand.
GCTTCGGGAAGGACGTGGAAACGGCCCTCGTGGAAGACGAGGCCGACGGCGAAGGGGTCGGAAGCGGGACGATCGACAGCGGCACCCGGGACGCCGGGGCCGGCAGCGAGGAAGCCGGAAGCGGGGCGGCCGGCGGTGGCACCCGGGACGCCGGAGCCGGTAGCGGCCCGAAGGCGCCCCGAGCCGTGCGGGCCTACGTCACCGTGGCGCCGAGTCCCGTGTTCTTCGGCTGGCTCGTCCAGTTCGGCCGTTCTATGCGCATCGAGGCGCCCCGGGCCCTGGCCGACGAGTACGCCGCCTACCTGCGCGACATCCTGGAAGATTACGCGTAGGGCGCACCCGGGCCGATCGCCGGGGCACTCCCCCACCTCCTCGTTTCTGATGGGCCTGTTTTTCTGCAACAAACTCCAGTACGTAGACATCGCCCCCGCATATTTGGGTTCTCAATCCTCTCACATGCTACCAACAATGAGAAAATGGATCCATTTCGGCGCTTTCGGCGAATCGGAATGTCTATCAACTGGAGTTTGCTGCGTATTTCCTCCTGTTCCAGAAACCGCACGACGCCGCAATGGCCACCTTCCCTACTCGAAGTCGAACATGGGGGTGGAGAGGTAGCGCTCGCCGGTGTCGGGCAGGATGACCACGATGGTCTTGCCGGCGTTCTCGGGCCGGGCGGCCAGCTTGGCCGCGGCAGCCACAGCGGCCCCGGCGGAAATGCCCACGAGCAGCCCGTCGCCGGCGGCGAGCTCGCGGCCGGCCTCGAAGGCCTCCTCGTCGGTGATGGCCATGACCTCGTCGATGACGGCCTCGTTCAGGGTCTCGGGCACGAACCCGGCGCCAATGCCCTGAATCTTGTGGGAGCCGGCCCGCCCCTCGGACAGCACCGGCGACCCGGCCGGCTCCACGGCCACCACGCGCACGGCGGGGTTCTGGGCCTTCAGGTACGCGCCGGTGCCGGAGATGGTGCCGCCGGTGCCCACCCCGGCCACGAGGATGTCCACCGCACCGTCGGTGTCGACCCAAATCTCGGGGCCCGTGGTGCGCTCGTGCACCGCGGGGTTCGCCGGGTTGGTGAACTGCGAGGGAATGAACGAGTTGGGAATTTCCGCCGCCAGCTCATCGGCCCGGGCGATGGCCCCCTTCATGCCCTTGGCGCCGTCGGTGAGCACCAGCTCGGCCCCGTAGGCCCGCATGAGGTTGCGCCGCTCCACCGACATGGTCTCGGGCATGGCGATGATGATGCGGTTGCCCCGGGCCGCCGCCAGCATGGCCAGCCCGATGCCGGTGTTGCCCGATGTGGGCTCGATGATGACCGTCTCGTCGTCGATGAGACCGCGCTCCACGGCGTCGGCGATCATGGCCTGGGCGATGCGGTCCTTCACCGACCCGCCGGGGTTGAACGATTCCACCTTGCCGATCAGCGTGGCGCCCAGGTCGTGGGCCGTCTCGAAGTTGGTCAGCTCCACCAACGGCGTATGCCCAATCAACTCCGCAACACTCTTATGCACGTTCATGAGAAATTCCTTTCCGTTGTGGCTCCTCCGGAATCGGGGACGCGGGGTATCCTGATTCGCTCAAACAGTCCTCGCTTTGTGAAAGTGTCCGCCGGACACTTTCAGTCGCTGCGGAACTCGCTCGGTCAGAACACCCCGCGTCTCCTCTACACTCAGCCATGGTTGAGCGGAGAGGGGTTTCGGGTGGTGCTCACCAAGCGAGTTCCGCAGCGAACAGGACAGGACTGAATGTCCTGTCCTGCCGAGCGAGGACTGTCTGAGCGACTGAGCATTACCCGGAAGCCCGACCGGCGGTGATTCGCCCATTCATCCTACCTGTCAACAAGTCCCCGTCAACCGACGGGGCCATAGCGCTTTTCGATGGCGGCGGCCGCGAAACGAAGAGCGCCGCTTAGAATTTTCCCAACCCCGCACCGTGGGAACGATATATAATTCCTAGAAATGTACTAGACTTTAACGGACGCCCACCGCCGCGCGGACGCCCCGCCGACCAAGGGAGCACCCATGACCCTCCAGCAGCTGCGCTACCTCATCGCCATCGCCAGCCACGGCTCCATCAGCGCCGCGGCCCACACGCTGTACGTGTCGCAGTCGAGTCTGTCGGTGGCCGTGCGCGACATCGAGCGTGAGACCGGTGTCACCATCTTCGAGCGAAGCAACCGCGGCATCACGCTCACGAGCGACGGCGTGGAGCTGCTCGGCTACGCCCGCCAGGTGGTGGAGCAGGCCGACCTCATGGCCCAGCGCTACTCCGGCCGCGGCCAAGACGGCAACCAGGCCCAGCGTTTAGCCATCACCTCCCAGCACTACGCCTTCGTGGTGGAGGCCTTCCTGGAGCTGGCCGAGGAATACGAGGGCGATGCCTACAACTTCTCCCTGCGCGAGACCCGCACCGCCGAGGTCATCGAGGACGTGCGCGACTTCCGGAGCGACCTGGGCGTGCTGTACCTCTCGTCGTTCAACGAGAGCGTCATCGGCCACGCCCTGGAGGACGCGAACCTCAGCTTCAACCTGCTGTTTTCCGCCCAGCCCCACATCTTCGTCAGCACGAACCACCCGCTGGCCGAGCGCACGGAGGTCACCCTGGACGACGTGGCCCCCTACCCCCGCTACGCCTTTGAGCAAGGCAACGCCAACTCGTTCTTCTACGCCGAGGAGCCCTTCGCCGAGCGGCCCCACGACAAGCGCATCGCCGTGAGCGACCGCGGCACGCTGTCGAACCTGCTCGCCCACCACAACGGCTACACCATCTCCACCGGCGTGCTCTCCAGCGAGATGCATACCGGCATCGCCAGCGTGCCCCTGCAAACGAAAGAACTCATGCGCGTGGGCTACATCGTGCACAACGAGCGCCAGCTGTCCGATCTGGCCCAGCATTACATCGAGAAGCTGAGCCTGTTCGTGGAAGGCTACCAGATCGGCCTTGCCGGGCTGTAGGGAACCGGGGCGCCTCGGGCCGTCCCGCGAGGCGGTTGCAGGCGCTTCGAGTACCCCGGCCATCGCGTTTCATGGCCGCCCCACACGATGGCGCCCCTTACGGAGCGCCCAACCGGGGCGACCCATTCCTTAATTTTCGCCTAGAGCAAAACCTCTGCCCCGCCGCGGCCCCGCGACGCAGTACAATGGCGGGAACTGGTCGCATCGTCGCAAAGGAACGCCCATGGCCCCTTCCCCGGCCTCACCCATCGCCGCCCTCATGGCCCTCGGCATCGAGGACGTTCTCGACCGCATGCCCGGCGGCTTCTTCGTGTACCGCGCCGATGCCGACGAGAGCCTCGTCTACGCCAACGACGCCTGCTGCCGCATCTTCGGCTGCGCCACCCTGGACGAGTTCAAGGCGCTCACCGGCTTCACCTTCCCCGGCATGGTGCACCCCGACGACCTGGCCGCGGTGGAGCGCTCCATCGCCCGGCAGATCGAGGCCGACCAGTTCGACATGGACTTCGTGGAATACCGCATCACCCGCGCCGACGGCGAGGTGCGCTGGATCGAGGACTTCGGCCACTACGTGGAGACCGAGGCGGGGCCACTGTTCTACGTGTTCGTCAACGATGCCACGGACAAGCGGGCCCAGCGCCTGCGCGAGCTGGACACGGTGAACGCCGAGCTGGCCCGCGCCCAGGCCCGCGAAACCGAGCACCGCACCATGCTGCGGGGCGCCCTGTCCCAGGCCGAGGCGGCCAACGTGGCCAAGAACGCCTTCCTCTCCAACATGAGCCACGACATTCGCACGCCGATGAACGCCGTGGTGGGCTACGCCGAGCTCATCCGCGCCCACCTGGGCGAGACCGACCGGGTGCGCACCTACGCCGAGCGCGTGCTGGACGCCTCCCACCAGCTGCTGGACGTAGTGAACGAGACCCTGGAGATCAGTCGCATGGAGGCGGGACACGTGCAGCTGGTGTCGGCCGAGTGCTCGCTGGCCGCCGTGATCGACCGGGTGGAACGCGACTTCCGCGAGGCCGCCGAGCGCCGGGACATCGCCCTTAAGGCCGACGTGTCGGCCCTCGCCCACGACAGGGTGACCGTGGACGTGGTGCGGCTCACCAACCTGCTGTCCCAGCTGGTGGACAACGCCGTGAAGTACTCGCCGGCCAAAAGCACCGTGCGCTTGACCGCCGAGGAGGTGCCGGGCGGGGCCGGGGGCTTCTCCACCTTCCGCTTCGTGGTGGCCGACGAGGGCATCGGCATGGAGCCGGCGTTCATGGAGCGCATGTTCCTGCCCTTCGAGCGCGAGAACAACACTACGGCCTCGGGGGTGCAGGGCACGGGCCTCGGGCTCACCATCGTGCGCAACACCCTCGACCTCATGCAGGGCACCCTGGCCGTGGAAAGCGAGCCGGGCCGCGGCTCCGTGTTCACCGTGACCCTCACCCTGCGCGTCGTGCAGGACGAGGGCGACGGCCTGCACCGGGCGCCCCGCCGCGCCGGTGCGGTACGCTCCGTGCTGCTGGTGGAGGACAACGAGCTGAACAGCGAGATTGCCCGCTGCCTGCTGGAAGACGCCGGCTACACCGTGGAAGTGGCCGAAAACGGGCAGGTGGCCGTGGACATGATCGCCGAGGCCGACGGGAGCGCCTACGACCTGGTGCTCATGGACATCCAGATGCCCGTGATGGACGGCTACGCGGCCACCCGCGCCATCCGCGCCCTGCCCGACCCGCTGCGGGCCACGGTGCCCATCATCGCCGTAAGCGCCAACGCCTTCTCGGAGGACCGGCGCCGTTCCCTGGAAAGCGGCATGGACGCCCATTTGGCCAAGCCGCTCGACATCGGCCGTTTGCAGGAGCTCATCGCCTCGGTGATCGGGTAGGGACCGCGGCCTTCCGCAGCGCGTGGGCCGGAGGGCCGGGCGCGTGGCGGCCGGGCGAGAACGCGCGGCTGGCGTGTGGCGACCGGGGCGTCGGGGATGGTGCCGGCGGAACGGCGCCGCGGCCGGGTCCGCGACCGCGGCCGGCTAGAAGCAGCGGACGATGGTGCCGCCGCCCACCACCACATCGCCGTCGTAGAGGACGGCGGCCTGGCCCGGCGCAGCCGCCCGCTGGGGCTCGTCGAAGGTGACGGTCAGCCCATCGGCCCCCGTCTGCTCAGCCACGGCCCCCACGGGACGCTGGCGGTAATGGGTCTTCACCTGCACCCGGCGCGGGCCTTCCAAACGCTCCACGGCAATGAGGTTCACGTCCCGGGCCTCCACGCCGGCCACCAGCACGTCGGCGGCGGTGCCCACCACGAGGCGGTTGGCCGCCGCGTCCTTCGCGTACACGTACAGGGGCTCGGCCGCCGCCACGCCGATGCCCTTGCGCTGGCCCACCGTGTAGTGGATGAGCCCCCGGTGCTCGCCGAGCACGCGCCCTTCCCGGTCCACGATCTCGCCCGGTTGAAAGGCGTCCCCTTCTCCGCCGCAGTGCCGCGCGATGAAGGCCGCATAGTCGCCGTCGGGCACGAAGCAGATGTCCTGGCTCTCCGGTTTCTCCGCCGTCGCGAAGCCGCGCTCGCGGGCCGCCTCGCGCACCTCGGGCTTCGTGAGGCCGCCCAGGGGGAAGAGCATGTGGGCCAGGGAGTCCTGGGTGAGGTGGTACAGCACGTAGCTCTGGTCCTTGGCGGCATCCGCCGCCCGCAGCAGCTCCCAGCGGCCCGTGGCCCCGTTGAAGGCGCGGCGGGCGTAGTGGCCCGTGGCCACATAATCAAGCCCCAGCTCGCGGCGGCGGCGCTGCAGGGTCTCGAACTTCAGGAAGCGGTTGCAGTCGATGCAGGGGTTCGGCGTGGTGCCCCCCAGGTAGGCGTCGCAGAACCGCCCGATGACGGCTTCGCCGAACAGCGCCCCGAAGTTGAGGGTGTAATGGGGCACGCGCAGGCGCCGGCACACGGCCCGGGCGTCTTCCACATCGTCGAGGGAGCAGCACGACGATGCGCAGTCGGGCGGCAGCACGTCATTGCCGAACAGCTTCATGGTGGCGCCCGTGACCCGCAAGCCCGCCTCCACCAGAAGCGACGCCGCCACCGACGAGTCCACCCCGCCGCTCATGGCCGCGAGCACCGACGCCTCGGCCAGCCCCGCAGGGGACGTGCCATCCGTCGCGGGCAAGGCTGCAAAACCGTCAACGACCAGGTTGCCCCTGCCGTTCCCGTCGGTATTTTCCATCCGTTCGTCCATGGGCCCATCATAGCACGGTCCCCGTGGGCTATGCTGGGGCCCATGCAGGGGTACGGAAGATGTTCACTTCCGTTGAGAGGGCGCACGCCCAACCCTTCGAACCTGTCAGCTAACACTGTCGTAGGGAGCATGCTCACCAGCACCGGGCGCTCCAGCGGGGCGCCCGTCTTGCTTCCGGGAAGGAGCGATCCGTGAACCCGATCGCCGCAATCGAAATCCGGGACGCCGTGGCCGCGGCCGTGCGCGACGCGCGCCGGACGAACCCGCTCGCGCCCTCCATCACCAACACCGGTACCCAGAACTTCGTGGCCAACGCCCAGCTGGCCGTGGGCGGCTCGGCCGCCATGGTGTACCTGCCCGACGAAGGGGAATGCGTGGCGGCCCTGGGCGGGGCGGTGTACCTGAACCTGGGCACGCTCTTGCCCGTGTACGCCGAGACGGTGCCCGCCTGCGCCCGGGCCTGCGCCGCCGCTGGCACGCCCTGGGTGCTGGATCCGGTGGGCATCGGCATCGGCAGCCTGCGCACCGAGCTGGTGCGGTCGCTGCGTGCCTGGCCGCCGGCCATCGTGCGCGGCAACGCCTCGGAGGTCATCGCCGTGGCCGAGTTGTGGGAGCTGGGGCCCTGCGGCGCCGAGGTTCCCGCGGCCAACGAGGATGCAGCCGAGGCGGACGCCGCGGCCGGAGCGGAGGCGTCGGGCGACGAGGACACAGCCGAGGCAGACCTTCCCGCCGAGGCGGGCGGATCCAGCGGGGAAGCGGCCGCGGGCCGCGGGCCGCGCGGCGTGGACACCACCGACTCCCTCGAGGCCCCCCGGGCCGCCGCCGTGGCCCTGGCCCGCTTCATCGGGGGCGCCGTGGCCGTATCCGGTCCAGTGGACCTCGTCACCGACGGGCGCACCGTCGTCCGTACCGAGGGCGGCTCGCCCCTCATGTGCGCCGTCACCGGCTCGGGCTGCTCCCTCGGCGGCGTGGCAGCCGTGTACGCGGCCGTGGCCGACCCCTTCGCCGCCGCCCTTACGGCCACCTGCGCCTACAACCTGGCCGGCACCCGGGCCGCTGAGGCGGCCACTGGCCCCGGCAGCTTCCCCGCGGCCTTCCTCGATGCCCTGGCCGCCCTCACCCCCGAAGAAGTGGCCGCCGCACCGATGACCTTTGAAGCAGCGTAGAAAGGAACCGTCATGAACACCCTTGTTGCCGTTGCCATTGCGCCCTTCGGGGTGGGCGATGAGCTGGCCCCCTACGTGGCCGACGCCCTCCGCGTCATCCGCGCCTCGGGGCTGCCCAACCGCACCACCTCCATGTTCACGGAAATCGAAGGGCCCTGGGACGAGGTGATGGCCGTGGTGCGCGACGCCACTTTCGCCCTGGCCGAGCGCGGCATCCGCACCGAGGTCATCCTGAAAGCCGACGTGCGCCCCGGCCACACCGACACCCTCACCCGCAAAGTGGAAGCCGTAGAAGCCCTGCTGGAAGAGTAGCGCTCTCCTTCCCGCCTTCCCGCCCTACTCCTCACACCCCCTGCACGAAATCCGTCACTTTGTACGTCCCGCGACAAAAAAATGCGTACAAAGCCCAGCTTTGTACGCATCGGAGGTTAGAAAGTCGTGCAAAATGACGGATTTTGTGCGCCCGCTTCGTGGAGAACCTTGCACCGTTGGGATCGCTCGGTATGATGCTTCCCCGAAAAAATGGCCCAGAGCGAAAGGTTTTCCATGATTCGCAAGATTATCCAGATCGACGAGGAGAAGTGCACCGGCTGCCGCCTGTGCGTCGATGCGTGCCACGAGGGCGCCATCGGCATGGTGGACGGCAAGGCGCGGCTGCTGCGCGACGACTACTGCGACGGCCTCGGCGACTGCCTGCCCGCCTGCCCCACCGACGCCATCTCCTTCGTGGAACGGGAGGCGGTTCCCTACGACGAGGCCGCCGTAGCCGCGCACCTGGCCGCCCGCGCCGCGACCGAGAGCGCCCCGACCCCCGCGCCCCAGGGTGGCTGCCCGGGCAGCGCAGCCCGCACCCTCATCGCCGACGCGCCGATGGCCCGCGCCGCGGCCGGCTGCCCCGGCTCCCGGGCCCGCGCCCTGGCCCCGCAGACCGCCAGCGCCCCGGCGATCGACAGCGCTGCGGTCCCCAGCCGCCTGGCCCAGTGGCCGGCCCAAATCAAGCTCGTGCCCGTGCAGGCACCCTACTACCAGGGCCGCGGCCTGCTCATCGCCGCCGACTGCACCGCCTTCGCCTGCGCCAGCTTCCACGAGCGCTTCATGAACGGCAACGTCACCATTATCGGCTGCCCGAAGCTAGACGAGGGCTCCTACACCGAGAAGCTGGCCGCCATCATCGCCGCCAACGACATCACCGCGGTCACCGTGGCCCGCATGGAGGTGCCCTGCTGCGGCGGCCTGGAACGGGCCGCCGCCGAGGCCCACAGACAATCCGGCAAGGATATCCCCTTCGAGGTAGTCACCTTCTCCGTCACTGGCGACGTGATCTCCTAAGGCGCAAGCCCAATCGATGGGGCGCCCTACCGGGTAAGCTGTCCCACTGCACGCCGGGCGGAAGTGGGACAGCGTACCCGGTAGGGCGTCCCACGTTTTCCACCGTCATTCCGCCACCAAGGGAAACGCCTCGTCGTAGGGTGGATCGCCCTCGCGACGCACGAATTCGTACAGGAACTTCCGCGTGGCCGGGAGCTCCTTTTTCTTCAGCTGGTGCTCCCACAGCACGAGCACGCGCCACCCCTGCTCCTCAAGCGCGGCCAGGTTGCGCTCGTCGCGCTCGAGGTTGCGGGCGAACTTGGCCTCCCAGTACTCCACGTTCTTCTTGGGTACCGACATCTGGCACACGGGGCAGCGGTGCCAGAAGCACCCCCGAATCTCTATGGCCAGCTTGCGTCCCACAAAGGCCACGTCCGGCCGCCCCGGGGCCTTGGCCCAGTCGCACCGGTAGCCGGTGAAGCCCATCTCCCGCAGCATCTGGCGCACCTTCACTTCGGGCTTGGTGTCGCGGCGCTTGTTGCCCTGCATCGACTTGCGCGTGGCCAGACTCACCACGCCGAAATCGTAGCCGCCCTTCTCGGGAGAAAGGCGGATGGAAGCTGTCGGCTCCTCGGCCTTCTTCGCCGCTGTTCGCCTCTTCGCCACGCCGCTCCTTCCTTTTCCAAACCCGGCCTCGGCATTATAGCGCGCCGTCCTCCCCCGCGGCCCGGCTTTGCGGTATAGTGGGCTTGACATAGTCTGCCGCCGGGTAGACCCTGAGCACTCATTTGATGCGCATCGTTAGGCCTTTGAAGATGCCCGTCCAATGGGTGCTTTTTTATTGGCTGGCGAAAGAAACGCGCCGCCGGGATCACCCGCACCGTTGCGGGGCCTTCCCCGGCGCCGCACCCTCGCCCAACGGAAGGAGACCTATGAAATCGTTCATCGCCGAAGAATCGTTCTGGAACCTGTTCCCCGAGGCCCGCATCGGCGTGGCCGTGGTGCACGGCATGAAGCCGGCGGCCGCGGTGGGCGCCGACGACGCCCAGGCCATTGCGCGGGCCCTGGCCGCGGCCAACGAGGCGGCCGACAAGCACCTGGAATCCAACACTCTCTCGCAGAACCAGGCCGTGGCCGTGTGGCGCGACGCCTACCAACGGTTCAAAACGAAGAAGGGCGCCCGCTGCTCCATCGAGAACCTGCTGAAGCGCGTGCTGAAAGGCAACCCCGTGGGCTCCATCACCCCGTCGGTGGACGTGTACAACGCCGTGTCGCTGAAGTACGCCCTGCCCGTGGGCGGCGAGGACATCGACGCCCTGGAAGGCGATATGCGCCTCGGCATTACCGCCGGCGGCGATGCCTTCCGCGCCCTGGGCGACGAGGAGGACGCGCCCACCCTGGAGGGCGAGCTGTGCTACCGCGACGACGCCGGGGCCGTCTGCCGCTGCTGGAACTGGCGCGACGGCCAGCGCACGGCCCTCACCGACGACTCGCAGAAGGCGTTTCTCATCATCGAGAGTGTAGACCCGACCCGCGCCGCCGACCTGGAAGCGGCGCTGGACGAGCTGGTCGCCCTCATGGAAAGCCACCTCGGCGCCACCGTGTTCACCAAGGCCATCATCACCCGCGATAATCCCACCATCGTCATCGACGAGTAACCACCCCCGACCCCTTCCGCAACAACTCGTGCAAATGTACGGCTTTCTGCAAGCGAAACGTACAAAGCAGCCCTAAACGTGCAGTTTTCCAGCCATAAGGCGTACAAAGTGACGGATCTTGCGCAGGGAGCGGAAAGGGCGAGGGCGAGACGGGGCCGGAACCGGCTCGCGAGCGGGAATGGGAGCGGGATCCGGCCCGAGGTCGGGCCGCGGACCGAGGTCAGGCCGCGAGCGGGACTGGTTTAGGAACTCGCGGTGATTCCCTCTGGGAGCCGGGCTCGACAGCCGTGGTACTATGGGCGGAAAACGAACGAGAGGAGTTCCCATGGTTCCTGAAATGCGCCGTCGCAAGCAGCAGCTTTCCACCGAAGAGTGCACGGCCATCCTGCGCGATGCCACCTACGGCGTACTCGGCACTGCCGGCACCGACGGCTACCCCTACGCCGTGCCCCTGAGCTTCGCCTATGAGGCAACGGCTGCGGAAGGGGCGCCGGCAGGCCGCCTGTACCTGCACGGTGCCACCGTGGGCCGCAAGCTGGACGCCCTGGCTGAAAATCCCCGCGTCTGCTTCACCGTGGTGGGCCAGAGCGAACCGGTCGCCGAGAAGCTCACCGACCGCTTCCGCTCTGTCATTGCCTTCGGCACCGCCCGCCGCGCGGAAGGCGCCGAGAAGCAGCGCGGCCTGGCTGCCCTGGGTGCCCGGTACGCCCCCGAGCTGCCCGCCATGGTGGCCGAGGAGATAGAGAAGACGGCCCACCGCACCGAGCTCCTCGTCGTCGACGTGGAGTACCTGACCGGCAAAGAGGGCCTGGAGTTGACGCGGGAACGGGCCGGCCAGTAAGCGGCGATCTATCCGATCATGCGCTGGTAGCCATCGGTTTCGCTTACAAAAGATTAAGGTGTGCGGTTTTGCGCCGCAGCCCCGCCCGGCTCGGTTCACGACGCGCTATGATGGCCCCGACACCAATCCCCGACGAGGAAGGAGCAGCCCCATGAACCGCCCCTCCCTCACGCGCCGCGAGCTTGTGGCCCTGGTCGGCGTCGGCGCCGGGACGCTCGTGTTGGGGAAGAGCCTGGTCGGCACCGACATCGTCGCTCGACGGGGCGCCGTGGCCTGGGGCGAAGTCGCACCCGCTCCCCTGTCGTCCACAGGCCCTGCGACCGCCGAACCGGCGGCCTCCGCAGCTCCGGAGGCACCGCGCCCGGGCGCAAGCGATGTCACCGGAAGCGCCAACGCCGGAAGCGCCGACTCCGCAGCGCCCGCAACCTCGGCCCTCGCCTACGACGACCTCCCCTGGAACCTGCGCCTCATCAACCGCGCCCACCCCCTGCCCGAGGACTTCCCCAAACCGGCCTTGCGCGAGCTGCCCAGCGGCTACGCCGTGGACGAGCGCATCTACGACGCCACCCAAGCCTTCATGAAAGCGGCGCGGAAGGCGAGCCACGAGCCGGTAGTGTGCTCGGCCTACCGCAGCCACGAGAAGCAGCGGGACCTGTACCGCGCCCGCGTGCGCCAGAGCAAGGCCGAGGGCAAGCGAGGCCAGGCGGCCAAAGACGACGCTGCCTTCTGGGTGGCGCCGCCCTACGCCAGCGAGCACGAGGCCGGCATCGCCCTCGATCTGGTAGACGCCGCCTACCAGGAGTTGGATGAGAAGCAGGAAAAAACGAAGACCCAGCGATGGCTCATGAAGCACTGCGCCGACTACGGCTTCATCCTGCGCTACCCCACCGACAAGAGCGCCACGACCGGCATCGGGTACGAGCCCTGGCACTACCGCTACGTCGGCGAAGAGGCCGCCCGCGCCATCACCGCCAGCGGCCTCTGCTTCGAAGAATGGATCGACCAGTATCTCAACCAAAGCTGAACGGCAAGGGCAGAGCCCTTGCCCTACCTTGCCATTCGCTCCCCTCCCATAGGTTCGCCCAAGGAAGTCAGCGAGAACCCTCAACTAAGTCAACGCGTAGAGGAGACGCGGGGTGTTCTGACCGAGCACAGTTCGCCCCGAGGGCACTTCCTCGCTTCGCTCGGGCGCCGACACGCGACGAGAACAGCCCAGTGGGCTGTTCTCCAAAGCGAGGACTGTCTGAGCGAATCAGAATACCCCGCGGCTCCGACCAGCGAAAAGTAGGCCCCGGATGCGGGGTGGGGGTCCGCGCGGAGTTCCGCAGCGAACGGAAGTGCCCAGTGGGCACTTCCGCCGAGCGAGGACTGTTTGAGCACGGCGCCCCTACCCCGCAGCCGGGGCCGGACGGCGCACTACAACATCCAGGGTTGCACGATCGTGATGGGCAGCGCGGCCGACACGATCATGAGGCGCAGGACGAAGCCGCCGATGAGCACGCCGGCATCGGACAGGGCGCTCACCATCTGGCCAGTGCGCGAGGTCTCCAGCTCGTGGCTGGCGATCCACAGCATCCAGCATTCCAGCACCGTGGGCAGCACAAGACCCATCACCACGAACAGCAGCCAGAAGCACACGGCCCAGTTGCCCATGAGCAGGGCCGCCACACTCTCCCAGCCGGCCGGGCTCGGGTTGGCCGAGGTGACGAACAAGAGGGCCGCCACCAGCACCAGCTCCACCACGGGCAGCCAGAAGTGGAACTTCTTCAGCACCACCACTTCGTTGAACTCGGCCGGGGCCGCGAACACGCCGGCCAGCAACACCGCCGCCATGCCCGTGGACACCGCCGACACCAAGAACAGAATGGGCAGAAGCGCCGTGTTCCACAGCGGGAAGCCCTGGCACACGCCGAGCAGGCAGCCGGTGTAAACGGCCACACACAGGCCCATGACCATGCCGACGATGTCGAGCCATTCCGGCACCGCCTTCTTCAGCAGGTCCAGCACCAGCACGATGAGAGCCACCACCACGAACACGGCCAAGAACACCACGCCCCAGGTCATGACCGACCCGAAGTTGGTGAGCAGAAGCGCGAAGCGCAGCGGGTGGGCGAAACCGGCGGCCGCGTCGAACATGAGCAGGCACAAACCGATGACGACCACCGCCGGGGCGATGATGCGCCCGATGCGCATGAGGCGCGTGCAACCCGGATGCTTGAAGCGAATGAACACCGCCGTCACGAAGGCGCCGCCGCCCAAGCCGGCGAGGAAGAGATACCACGCGATGATGGTTCCCCAAATAGGTTCGTAGGTCATCTCAATCACCTCACGTAATAGACTTTGGCGCGGGTCAGATCGCCAGCGATGGGCTTCGCGTGCTTCTCCACGATGGCCCGGGACACCTCGGAGTCGGGGTTGTCCAGGTCACCGAAGATGCGGGCGTGGGTGGGGCAGGCGTCCACGCAGGTGCAGGAGGCCCCGCCCTTCTCGGTGTGCACCACGCAGAAGCGGCACTTGTCCACGGCGCCGGTCTTGGCGTTGCGCACACGCACCTGGTAGGGGCAGGCGCTCATGCAGTACAAACAGCCGATGCAGCGTCCCTGGTCCACGGCCACAATGCCGCCGGCGCCCACGTGGGCGGCTCCGGTGGGGCACACGCTCGCGCAGGGGGCGTCGTCGCAGTGCATGCACTGCATCGGCACCGTCTCCACGGCCACCTTCGGGAAAGTTCCCGTCTCGGCCCGCTCGTAGCGGATGAAGTCCTCGTCGGGCTCCAGGTTGTTCTGCCTCTGGCACGCCGTGCGGCAGGCGTAGCAGCCGACGCACTTAGTCGTGTCGATGAGCATTCCGTAGCGTGTCATTATGCACCAGCCTTTCCGACCGTCACCATGGTCTCCTGCAGAAGCGGTGCGCCATAGCCCGGCTCAAGGGCGAAGGGAACGAAGCGCGCCTGGCGCACTCCCCGCCCATCGGCCTGTTTCTGCTCGTCGTCTTCCACGCCGTAGTGCGAGGCGAGGTACACCGCCGTGGGCTCGATGAGCTCGGTCACGTGCACCCGCACGGGCGCCGAAGCGTACTCGTTCTCGATGGTCGCCTTGTCGCCCTCGGCGATGCCGGCGGCCTCGGCCACAGCGCGGTTCAGCCACAGGCCGTCCAGGGCGTACATCTCGGCGATGGCGGCCAGAGGCGCGGCGTTCACGGTCTTGGTAGTGGTCTGCGGCGCCTGGTTGCCGGTGGTCAGGCGGTAGAAGTCGTAGCCCACCGCCCCGGTTCCCACTGCGGGCTCCACCCAGGCGGGCACCGCGCCGTAACCGGCCTCGGCGGCCGCGGCGCTCGCGCATTCCACCTTGCCGGAAGCCGTGGGCCACACCACGGCCTCGGCGGCCACGGGGGCCAGGGCCACGGTCCCGGTGCGAGCGGCGCCGTCGTAGGAGCACCCGCAGGCCTCGCACACGCCGGCGGCCACATCGGCCACATCGAAGTTGAAGGCGGCCCCCGCATCGGCGGCGGTGGCGATGCCCTTCACGATGTCGGCCACGGAACGGGCCTCGGCCGCAACGGGCGCCACGGCGGGCAGCGACACCTTCAGCACCGGGTGCGCGCCGCCCGATACCACGGGCAGCTGGGCGCTTTCCGCCCACAGCTGGGCCGGCAGCACGTAGGTGCACGCCCGGGCCGTCTCGGTCATCTCGGGGGTCACGGCCACGGAAAGCTCGCAGGCCTCCACGGCCTCGCGCACGTAATCGGGATCCGGGTACTCGGCCACCACGTTGGATTCCACCAGAAGAAGGCCGGCAATGGCGCCGTCGTGGGCCAGGCGCAGGGCCTGGGCCGCCGAGCCGCCCACGGCCAGGGGGTATTCCTCGGCCGTCACATCGGCCGCCTCCACCGCCAGCGGGGCGAAGCCGGCGGCCTCCCAATCGATGGCCGGACCGCCCACGTAGGCGCCGCCCGGCACGTTCCAGCAGCCGAGCAGGGTGTTGGTCAGCGCCACGGCGCGAGCCAACTCGCCGGTGTTGCCGTAGGCACCGCCGAACAGGGCCATCCACGTTAGGTCGATGCAAGCCGCCGGCACTGCCGCCGCCAACTCGCCGATCAGCGTCTCGATGGCGTCGGCGGAAAGCCCGGTGACCGTGGCGGCCCAGGCCGGCGTGTACTCGGCCAGGGCGCTCTTCCACGCATCCAGGCCGTCCATGGCGGCCTCGGCGCCGGCGGCCACGGCCTCGCGGGCCACAAGCCCCTGGGCCACGGCCAGCACCAAGGCCAGCTCGGTACCGGCCTTCACCGCCAGAAACTCGGTGGCCACCGAGGCGGAGGCGGGCATGCGGGAATCCACCATGACGATCTTCGCACCGGCCGCCTTGGCCGCCTCCAGGGCGGCGATGGTGCCGGGATCGGGCATCTCCACGGTGCTCGCGCCCAGGATGACCACCATCTTGGCGTGGGCGTAATCCACGTCGTAGGCGGTGTAGCCCGTGGCCAGGGCCAAGCCCGAGGCCACCGACGTGGAGGCGCTCGTGGCATTCACGTACACGTTGGCGCTGCCCAGGGCGTTCATGAGGCGGGTGGTGTACCAGTCGGCCGTAGCCGTGCCGGGCACGATGGCGGCCAGGGCGCCGGGGCCCTTGGCAGCCTTGATGCCCATGAGGGCCTGGCCGATGGCTCCCAGGGCCTCGTCCCAGGAGACATCTTCGTAGGAACCGTTCTCGGTGCGGCGGCGGGGGCTTTGCAGACGGTCGGCCGAGCTGGCCGCGGCGGCCATGCCGTAGCCGCGGGCGCACAGGGTGCCGGCGGAAGCGGGATCGGCGGCGTTGCCCACCACCTTGTCCAGGGCCCCGTCGACGGTGTAGGCAGCGTAGCTGCACTGTTTGGGACAGGCGGTGCACTGCGTGTTCGCGACTTCGGCCGCGTGGGCCGGGTCAACCGCAGAGCTGGACGCGCAACCGGTCAGCGCCGCGCCCGAAGCCGCCAAGGC
Source organism: uncultured Enterorhabdus sp. (assembly GCA_947573925.1). GTDB lineage: Bacteria > Actinomycetota > Coriobacteriia > Coriobacteriales > Eggerthellaceae > Adlercreutzia. The sequence continues at coordinate 20,012 of CANPHS010000028.1, forward strand.
GGCTGTCGCGGCACTGGCGGCCATGAACGTCCGCCTGGTTATTGGCTGAGTCATTGCTCTATCCTCTCAATCGAAGGCGAAAGACGAAAGCAGGCGCAAAGCCCTAGGCTTCCACGATGGTGGTCGTGGATACCACGCCCTCGTCGATGGCCTTCTGCGCGATGTCTTCCCAATCGATGAACTTGATGGCGCCGTTGGGGCACTGCTCGGCGCAGCGGCCGCAGGACACGCACTTGGTGGAGGTGCCGGTCTGGGCGTTCACCTGGGGCATGTTCCACGGGCAGGCGGCGGTGCACATGCCGCAGCCGATGCACACCTCCTCGTCCACCACGCGGGCGCCGGTTTCCTCGTCGGCGGAAATGGCGTGCACCGGGCAGTACTTGGCGCACTGCGGGTCGGCGCACTGCTTGCAGGACTGCACGGTGAACTGGCAGTTGCCGAAAATGCCGTCGTTGGTGTCAACGCCGGAACCGAAGTTGTAGTTGTCCCACACGCGCACGCGGGCGATGGACTGCTGGGTGGCTCCGTCGTTCTTCAAGGTGCACATCATCTCGCAGCGCTGGCAGCCGGAGCAGCGGGCGCGGTCGGTGACGATCATTTTCGTAGGGGTGGTGCGCAGCTCGATGCGGCCCGAGGCGATGGACTGGGTAGTCACGCCCCAGGAGGCGAGCACGCCGCCGACCACGAGGCCGGCCACGCCGCAGCCGGTCATAGCCAGCACGGTACGGCGCGTGAAGAAGGGCTGCTTCTTGTCAGCCGGAGCCGGAGCGCCGGAGGAAGCAGGGGCGGCCGCAGCGGGAGGCTGCTCGGTGGCCACGGTTTCGGTTTTCTGGGTGTCTGACATTTGAACTCCCCCTTGTAACTAAAGCTTGTCTCAGAGAGAACTCAAGATCGCGACGCCACGCAACAGAGGGCATCATAGTCATGAATGGAGGGTCTGTGTACCCTCTTTGAGGGGGATTACCCGATGTTTTCCCATCGCTTTCCGGGCCGACACCGCGCCGTCACAGTCCCGTTGAAAAATGTCCCCTCCTTGAGGGTAAGGGGACACGCCCGCTCATATATATACTGCTCAGCGACGATTACTCCAGATCGCACCGACGTACCACGCAACCTGAGTACACGAAGAGATTTGGAGCTTCATCATGGCTGATTCAAAATTGGATCCCACCAAGTCCTACGGCTGGACCGGCAAGATCCTCCGCGTCAACCTGACCGACGGAACCGTCTCGGTGACCCCGACCGACCCCTATAAAGAGTACCTGGGCGGCATGGGCATCGCCAACAAGATCATGTACGACGAAGTGGCCCCGGGCACCGATCCCCTCTCTCCCGAGAACAAGGTGGTCTTCGCCGTGGGTCCCCTGACCGCCACGGGCGTGCCCCTGGCCGGCCGCACCACCATCGCGTCGCTTTCCACCTACACCAAGGACCATCAGGTGGTGGACGCCCACACCGGCGGCATGATCGGCGCCGCCATCAAGAAGGCCGGCTGGGACGCCATCATCATCGAAGGCGCCTCCGACGAGCCGGTGTACCTGAAGATCGACGATGACGATGTGGAAATCAAGCCCGCCGATAAGTACTGGGGCCTCGGCACCCGCGCCACCACCGAGGCTCTCTCCCGCCGCGAGGGCACCGACTTCTGCGTGGCCACCATCGGCCCGGCCGGCGAGAACCTTTTGCCCTACGCCTGCATCATCAACTCCCGCAACCATTCCGCCGGCGCCGGCACCGCCTCCGTGCTCGGTTCCAAGAAGCTGAAGGCGCTCGTGGTGCGCGGCACCCAGCCCATCTACGTGGCCGACCCCCAGGCCGTGGCCGACCTGTCCGACTACATGCTGCGCGAGATCATCGGCTCCAA
>CANPHS010000029.1 GCA_947573925.1 uncultured Enterorhabdus sp.
GAGCCGGGCTGGGGCATATGGCCGCGCGGCACCGGGTTGGCCGCCTTGGCGAACTCGCGGGCCTGCTCGTTGCCGCTGTAGCCGAGGGAGAAGCCGGCGTTGTAGCCGCCCAGGTGGCGATCGACGTCAACGGCGCCGCTGGCGAAGTCCATGCCGCATTCCACGCACCAGTCGTACAGCTCCGGCGACTTGTCGGCCAGCACGCGGATGGCGTCCTTGTTGGCGTTCTCGCCGGCCGCCGCTACGAGGTAGTTGTAGAAGTTGTCCGTGCTGTCCTCGAGGTCGAACTGCTCCTGGAGCTTCGTGCCGCCCATCATGATGAAGCCGCCGCAGGCCGCCGTGGAACCGCCGGGCTGGGACAACTCTTCCAGCAGCACCACTTCGGCACCGCCGCGGGCCGCTTCGATGGCGGCGGCCGATCCGGCCCCGCCGAAGCCCACGACCACGACGTCGGTCTCCTTGTCCCACTGGATATCCGCCGCGCCGGTGGCGGCCAGGTTGCCGCCGTCCCCTTCGGAACCCGTCTGGGGCGCGCAGCCAGCCAGACCGGCACCGGCCGCCATGGCCGCCACGGCGCCCATGCCGATGAACGAGCGGCGAGAAAGCTTCTGTTCCATATTCCCTCCTTAGGTGGGTGTATTCCAAGGGCAATTCCCTTTATTGCCCCAGGCCCATTGTACGAAGGGGAAATCTTGCTGTATATTTGAACGTGCTTTAAGCCCCTGTGGCATTTTCAAAGGGGCTGGGAGGGAAGCTATGAACGAAAACCAGATGCAGTCGTTTGCGGCGGCCGTGGAACAGGGATCCATGTCCAAGGCGGCCCGCAGCCAATTTCTAACCGTGGCTTAGCTGGTTCACCCCATAAAAACCCTGGAGGCCGAGTTGGGCTACCGGGTGCTCGTGCGGGGACAGCACGGAGTCACGCCCACACCGGAGGGCGAGCGGCTCTACCGTGCCGTCAAGCAGGCCCTCTCGATTCTCGCCGAGGCCAAAGTGGCACAGCCGGCCCCCAAGGCGGCTTCGCAGACGGTGTCCATCGGCGTATGGTGGCGCATTCCGCCCTACTTTATGAAGGCCGTCAACAGACTGAACCTGGCCGAGCGCGGCGTGTACCTCGATTTCGTCTCCATGACGTTCAACGAAGCGCCCGAGGGGTTCGACCGCCGCGTCATCGACCTGTGCGTCACGGAGCCCTCGCGCGATTTGGACGAGCGTAATTTGCGCTACATCCCCCTCTCCACCGTAGAGTACCACTGCGTTTTCGCACCGTCGTCGAAGCTCGCCGCGCTGGATCGCATTACCGCAGACGACCTGCGGGATTTCACCGTGTACGCCGGCGCCGACTACCGCAACATGCCGGGGCTGGCTGCCTCGCCCGAGGTGCAGCGGCTGTTCGCCATGGACAACGTGGTGAAGGAGTCCATTTTCACGGAAAAGCTCATCCAGGATTGCGCCCAGGGCGGCGCCGTGGCCTTCTTTCCCCGCCATTGCGGCGCGGAATCCATCGAGTACGCCGACGAGCTGGCGCAGCTGGCCCATCGGCCCATGGCGTGGCCGCCCGCATCGACCGGCGTGTACCTGGCAGCCGACGCCGCGCCCCACGTCGTGGCTCTGGTGGAAGAGCTAGCCGCCCTGATCGCGGAAGCCTAGCCGATCTTCACGATGGGGGCGTAGTCCTTCAGGAGCTTCTTCGTCTGGCCGGTCTTGGCGAACTTCACGTGGAGGGTGTCGCCGTCCACCTTCACCACGGTGCCGCGCCCGAAGGTCTTGTGGTCCACGGCGTCGCCGGCGGCGAAGGTGGCGCGGGCCGCGGCCTTCTTGCCGGCGTTCGGGTTCGCGCCCGCCACGCTGCGGCCGGCCCCTGCCGCACTCCGGCTGCCGAGGGCGCCGCGCCCCGAGGCGCCGCCGCTGGCCGCCGCCCGGCCGCTGCCCGTGGCCGCGCGGTACTCGGCGAAGGAGCGGCCCTGGGCGCCCGACGCGCTGGAGCGGCCGAACACGCGGCCCTCCCCCGCCTCGGCCCCCGAGCCGGCGATGCCCCGGCGGCTGCCCCGCTTCTCCCAGCCGGTGCCGGCGAAACCCGCCGAGCCCAGGCCCGTGGTCTGGCGCAGCTCGCTGGGAATTTCCCCGATAAAGCGCGAGACGGGGTTCGCGTGGGTCTGGCCGAAGATCTGGCGCTGCTGGGCGCAGGTGAGGTAGAGCTTCTTGCGGGCGCGGGTGATGGCCACGTAGGCGAGCCGGCGCTCCTCCTCCACGGCCGCCGCGTCGCCCACGGAATTCATGTGGGGAAACAGCGTCTCCTCCATGCCGGCCACCCACACGCAGTCGAACTCCAGGCCCTTGGACGAGTGCACGGTCATGAGCGTGACCGCCTGGCCGTCCTCCGTCACCGTGTCCAGGTCGGTGCGCAGGCGCACCCATTCGATGAAGTCGGCCAGGGAATCGCCGCGCAGCACGCGCACCGGCTCGGCGTCCGCCGCGTCCTCGCCCACGGTGGGGGCGGCGAACTCGGCGTCCTCCACGTCGTGGGTCTCGGTGAATTCGTCCACGACGCCCAAAAACTCCTGGATGTTCTCGATGCGCCCGCGGGCCTCGTCGGTGCCCTCGTTCTGCAGCGCCTCGATGAGCCCCGCGTCGTCGATGATGCGCTCGATCACCTTCCGCAGATCGCCCTCGTAGGACTGGCCGTCCTTGATGGTCTGCACGAACTCCCCCACGGCGCGGCGGGTGGCCGGGCGGATGTCCTCGTCCACGATGGCCAGCTCGGCGGCGGTCATGAACGGCATGTTGAGTTCGCGGCCGAACTGGTCGATGCGCTCGATGGTGGCCTTGCCGATGCCCCGGCGCGGCACGTTCACCACGCGTTTGGCGGCCATGTCGTCGGCGGGGTTCACCACCAGCGTGAGGTAGGCCATCACGTCGCGGATTTCCGCGCGGTCGAAGAAGCGCGTGCCGCCCACGATGCGGTAGGGCACGCCGGCCCGCAGCAGCATGTCTTCCAGCATGCGCGACTGGGCGTTGGTGCGGTAGAAAACGGCCATGTTGTTGTAGGAGAGCCCGTCACTTCGGCGCTTCTCGATCTCGCCGGCGATCCAGCGGCCCTCGTCGCGCTCGTCGGCGGCCAGGTACACGGAGATCTTGTCGCCCTCGCCGGAGGCTGTGAACAGGCGCTTCTGCTTGCGGTGGCGGTTGTTGGCGATGACGGCGTTGGCCGCGGCCAGGATGTTCCCCACGCTGCGGTAGTTCTGCTCCAGCTTCACCACCTTCGCCTCGGGGTAGTCGCTCTCGAACTCCAGGATGTTCCGCAGATCGGCGCCACGCCAGGAGTAGATGGACTGATCGTCGTCGCCCACCACCATGATATTGCGGTGCCCGGCGGCGAGCAGCTGGGTGATGGCGTACTGGGCGCGGTTGGTGTCCTGGTACTCGTCCACCATGATGTAGCGGAAGCGGCGCTGGTAGGCGGTGCGCACGTCCTCGTGCTGCTTCAGCAGCAGGTAGCCGTACAGCAGAAGGTCGTCGAAGTCGAAGGCGTTGGCGGCGCGCAGGCGCTCCTGGAGCCGCTCGTACACCCGCGCGGCCACGCGCCCCACCGGGTCGGTGGCGGAGGCCTCGAAGTCGCCGGGCACCTGCAAGTCGTTCTTCGCCTGGGATATGCGGTTCATGAGCTGGTTCACGGGGAAGCGCTTCGGGTCGATGTTCAGCTCGGCCATGATGTCCTTGTACAGGCGCTTCATGTCATCGGTGTCGTAGATGGTGAAGCTCTTGGTGAAGCCCAGGCGCTCGGCGTCGGCCCGCAGGATGCGCACGCACATGGAGTGGAAGGTGGACACCCACATGCCCCGCGACCGGCCGCCCACCAGCTGGGCCAAACGCTCGCGCATCTCCAGCGCAGCCTTGTTGGTGAAGGTGATGGCGAGGATCTCCCACGGCGCCGCGAGGTCCTGCTCCAGGATGTTGGCGATGCGGTAAGTGAGCACGCGGGTCTTGCCGCTGCCGGCGCCGGCCAGCACCAAGAGCGGCCCTTCGGTGGTGGTGACGGCCTCGCGCTGGGGGTCGTTCAGAGTGTCGATGTCGATGGGCACAGGTTCGTCCTTCGTCTTCGTCTGCGGGAGGGGCCGTGCGGCCCCGGGAATGCGGAAAGCCGCCCGAAATCAGGCGGCTTTCCATTCTATCGCCCCGCGGGGGCGTGCGGCAGAAGACCCACGAAGGCTCCACCGCCTGTTCGATAAGCGAGGTCCTGGCGGCCGCTCGCGGAGTAGGAGCGGAGCCCGCCTCGAAGGCGTTCCGCGCCCCTAGGCGCCCGTGGAGTCCTGCACGCTCTCGGGGGCCGCCGTGGTGGCGGCGGTGCCGCGCTCGGGGGCGGCGCCGAACCAGCGGTCGTACAGCTCATCGTAGCTGCCGTCGGATTTCAGGGCGGCCAGGGCCTCGTTCACGGCGGCCAGCAGACTCTCATTGCCCGCGGCCACGGCGAAGGCGTAGTCCTTCTCGGAGGGAACGACCTCGACGGCCTGCAGGTGCGGCTCACGCACGTTCACGTAGCGCACCAGGCGCGGCTCGTCCACGATGGCGGCCTGGGCCAGCTCGGAATGCAGCTCCACCAGGGCGTCGATGCCGTTCTCGAAGGTGCGCACCTCGGCGCCGGGCAGGTTCTCGGCCACCCAGGCGGCGATGGCCGGGTCGTCCTGGACGGCCACCACCACGCCGTCGGTCTGAAGAGCATCCAGCGTGTCGAAGCCCGTGCCCATCTTGGTGGCCACGGCGTAGTCGGCGTGCAGATAGGGGTCGGTGAGCGCCACGCCTTCCAGGGCCTCCCCGGCGAGCAGCGACGAGGCGCCCAAATCAGCGTCGCCGGCGGCCACCTTCGCGGCCACGTCCTCGGGGGTGCCCGGGGTGATGGACTGGTCGGCGTCCTTGTGCTTCACGGCGCTGGCGAATGTCACGTCCAGGCCCGCACGCTCACCGATAAGGCCGAGCAGGTCGCAGGTGAAACCGTTCTGGCTCGTGGACGTGGCCGACTCGTAGGGCTCGCCGTTCAGGGCGGAGGCCACCACGAGCACGCCCGGCTCGGCCGTCACGGTGCCCCCGGCCGACGCGGCTGCAGCGTCGGCCGGCGCGTCGGCGGCGCCGGCGTCTTCCGCCGAGCAGGCGGTCAGGGTAGAGGCCGCGGCGGCGCAGGTCACGGTCAGGACGAGAGCGGCCAGGGCGCAGGCTGCGGCCCGCAGCGCCGGGGCGACGACGGCGCGATGCCCGGATGCGGTCAGGGACGAATCGGTCATGGGTTCCTCACTTTCAACGGCATTCGCCTTCCCGTGCGCCCGCACAGGGGAAGGCGGTTTCTCCTGCATCCACCATAGGGCTCCCGCGGCAGGTGGCATCATCCCTCGGCGGCGGACGGTATCATCCCGGGAGGTTGAATTTCAACGAAAGCGAACCAATTTGCCCAACATTTCCCATCCGCTGGAGCGCGGAGGTGCTTCCCGCGGCGCCGGTCGGTACCATGGGGCCAACACAGAGGAAGCCGCACGCGGAACGGGCCCGAGAGCGCCACCCATCCGCTGCGGCTGCGGGCGCACGACGAGAGGACGCACCATGGGCGAGCACAAGCACCACGAGAACGAACGGCACGACCGGGACGGCCGGCACCCCGAGACCTTCGCCGAACGCGACCCCTTGGCCGCCGAGGAGCCCGACGTGCTGGAGTCGTCGGCCGACGATCCGGAGTTCCCCGCCATGCAGGAATTCGAGGTGGACCGCGGCGGCATGAAGGCCAACACCCGCAAGCACCCGGGGCTCATCTGGGCCGTCATCGCCATCGTGGCCGTCATCGGCCTGTGCATCGCGTTCGCCGCCGCCGGCGACTGGATGAACCCCACCCAGGCCGAGAAGGTGCAGCAAACCGAGTTCGAGGAGCAGACCGTCCCCGAGGACCTCGGCGCCAACGAGAACCCCGAAGCAGCCGCCTCATGGAAGACCATCATCTCCTAAGAGCCGACAGCAAGCGAGCCCCCCCCCGGCCGAGGGCCCGAACGCCGAAAGCCCCTACACCACCTGGGCGCCGATTCCGTCACGCCCAGGCAGAGGCTCCGCAATTCCATCGCTTCCCCCTTACCGCTCCCGCTAGCACGGGATCGAGAAATTGCGCGGCCTTTCTTTCGGCATCGTCAAGCGTCGCGCATGAATCCGCCAGTCCCGCTTCTCTCGCAAGCTTGCCGTACACGCCACCGTAATTCCGATGCCAGCCACCGGGAACATGAAACACGCCAGGAACCGCAAGGCTCCGAAACCGCATCTCGTTCTTCAACCGGCGTTCAAGGTCGGTGCCGTCGAAGCATTCGATAGACGCATAGACGAGGACATCGACGAGGTCCTTTACCCGCGAGGACGGAAGGTCGCCGTGCTGCTCCACAATCCCACATACCTTATCGGCAACGGCGTAAGCCGCAGGCACCACCCGATAGTCGAATACCGGAAGATCGCCCACCGCCAACCGGTCAACAGGCGCAATCAGATCAGTCTCGCCGTAGGGAATCTTGTCGACCACCAGATCAACCAGCAAAGGCTGCAGGCGTTTGGCGCCCATGATGACGTCGAAACTCACGCGAAGTCCTTCGCGGTAGTCATCTTCAACTTTTATAGGCTCTGCACGGGCGAATTCAAAAACAACGAAGTCGCCGAGATCAAGCATCGCCAGCTTCTTCAGAGCGCCCAAAGCTTCGTCCACGCTTTGAAAATCAGCGGCGACATCGGCATCGCGCGAATACCGGGCCCGCGTCGTCCTTGCAAGAATGCCCCGACCACCTTTAAGCACGAAGCGAGAATCGGGCTCCGAGAACACACGGCAGAGAAAGCGACGGTAGTAGAAACTTGCTATGGCTCGATTTGTATCCTGATCTGACGCTTTCGCCGCTTCTTTCACGGCCATTTCCACGGCCCGAGGTGTTTGATAGGCCATACTATCGCCTCTTCCTCAAATCGTTGCCTGATTGCGCAGGTTCTCGAGCATCCGCGCTCCCCTCTTTTCACCAAACTGCCTAGCAAAAAGAACTTTTGCTCGCTCTTCGTCGAAGTCATGCTTGAACGCATCTCGGCAATAGTGGGACACCAGGGAAGGGTCTTCGCAGTCAAGTACGAGGTCGAGAAGGGTGCGCTCGGGAATCGTCACGGGGACGCCCCCCCTCCACCGCACATCTGCACGCTCGATCTCTCTCACCCCAAACCGCACATCCGCCTTTCGGGAATTGATACGCTTCGGCGCATATATGCGGTAAGGGCTCAGGTGAAATTCGCCGAGACCCAGAAGCGTCGCCGCCGTCGTTCCGCCCACGACAACCCCGTCCCATTCGGCGGGCTTCGTCCGCTCGCGGGAGAACTTCCCGGAATCGGTGAGCTTCCACAGGGCAATGAGGTCGGGGGCCTCCGTGGTGGGAGCGCCGACAAGACGGTAGGCACCATGAGAGACGCGCTCGAGAACACCCGTTTTGCAAGCATAGGAGAGTGCGTCCCGGGGAATTCCCCGACGATGCGCCTGGGCAGCGGTAAAGACGCCCTCCTCCTCGGATAGTTCGCGCATCGCCTGTTGATGTTCTCCCTTAATCATGTTTCAATTGTAGGACATTTTCATACTTTTGCAACATAGAATAGGCCAAAGGACAACCGGCCGGAATCGATCGAACCTACACCACCTGGGCGCCGAAGGGCAGGAGGGACAGCTTCGCCATTTTGAAGCACTGCAGGCCGATGGGGATGCCGATGACCGTGATGCAGTACACCGCACCGAGCAGCGCATAAGAGATGGCCATGGGCAGCCCCGCCAGATTGAGCCAGAAGATGTTGGCGATAAGCGACGGGGCACCGCCGCCGTAGACGATGGACTTTCCGAACGGCGCCAGGGTAAGCGACGCCATCTTGAAGCACTGGCGCCCCAGCGGGATGCCGATGATGGTGATGCAGAACACCAGGCCGGCCACGCACCACCCAATGGCCGTGACAAGGCCGCCAAAGATGATCCAGATAATGTTCGCGATGGTGGACATCAGGCCTCGCCCCCGTCGGCCGGCGCGGCTTCGGGCGTGCCCTCGGCTTCGGGGGCACCTTCGGCCTCGGCGTCGTCGCCGGCCTCGTTGCCCAACACGGCTGCGAGCGAGGGCAGCAGCTCGCGGGCATCCTCCTCGCTGCACGGAAACAGGTAGAAGCGGACGTGCTGGCCGTACTTCGCGTCGGCGTACACGTCTGGGTTCCCGCGGCCCTCCACATCGTCCACCAGCGAGCGGCCCATGTCGGGCGAGAAGAAGACCCGCGCCGCGCGATACTCATCGGGACGCTTCGGCTTGAACTTACTGCCGTAGGTGATGGCCGCGTAACAGCCGGGGAAGTGCACGAACTGGTTCGCGGCGGCTCCCTGCGCCTCGGGCGCTCCGGCGGCATCGACCTGGAGTGTCGCGGCGTCAATGGCAATGGGAGCGCAGGCCAACAGGGCCCGACGGCCCTCGGCCCGCGACATTTTCTCCCGGCGCCTCTCCGCGGCCGCATGGGCCTTTCCCTTTCCAGCCGCCACAACTCCGGTGATCTTCTCCTTGGCGAAGCCGGCACCGGTGAAGATCCTCCCCTTGGCGAAGCCCGCGCCCTGGGCGATTTTCTCCTTGGCAACGCCCGCGCCATGGGCAACCTTCACTTTTGCCGCCCCTGCGCCCACCGCGACTTTCTCCTTAGCGACCGCGGCCCCACCGGCCGCGGCATGGCCGACCTTCTTGGCCACCGGCGCCGCCGCCTTGGCCGCCGCCGGAGCCACCCGTGCCGCAACCCCCGCGAACGGGGCGGCCTTGTTGGCCACTTTCGCCGCGGCCTGAGCATGCCGATTCGGAATCTTACCCATTATCGCAGCCGCTGCAGCCACAGCCGCCGCTATGTCTTTCTCTTCCATAGGCCCTCCTGAGGTCCCGGGTATCAGACAGCAGTATACGCCACTCCCCCGCCTCCAGTTTCACCAAACGGACGCAGCTCCATTGCCACCCGCTGACAAGTCGACCGGAAGGCCAGAGACATAAAGTCGTGTGAATACCGTTGTTGAGAATATGATAAACTATGGGAATCTCATAGGAGGTGATTGCCATGGCCCTTATCCAGGTTCATGTCGACGACGACATCAAATCCCGAGCCGACACCGCTTTTGCACGGAACGGCATCACGACGCCCATGGCGATGCGCATGATGGTCACGCAAGTTGCCAACACCGGTCGCACGCCCTTCGACGGCGCATTTCTCTCCCCGGCAGCAGCAGATCTTGCCGATGATGTGCGCCGGGACATGGTGTACGCCGAAGCCCAGGAATACGGTCTTATTCCCGACGATGCCGCCGTCGTCCAGGCACCCTACGCTATCCCCGGCGACATTCTTACCGACCTCGGCCTTACGCCCGAAGAGGTCGGGCAATGAGCCGTTACACTATCAAGATCAGCAATCGGTTCTGGGAAACGGCCAAGGCCCTTCGCAGCAAATACACCCACGAGCAGTTCGCTGAGATCATCGCAATTATTCGCGACTGCATCAATGAGTTGGCAGAGAAGGGCTTCGTCGACGAGAACGGCTGGGACGACCATCAACTCATGAGGGCCCCTTTCGGCGACGGTTCCCATTACGAGTTCCACATCTTCGACGATGACGTGCTCGTCGTGTACTTCCGTCGCGAACGCAACCGCACCATCCGCATGGTCGGCGTCTACGATCACGAAACGATCCCGGGGAATTAGTCCAAAAAATTTGTTTGGCATCACATGCCTAAAATTTGCTTTTTCTTGTTGTCAAATTCCTCTTGAGTCAAAATACCCGCATCCAAAAGTTCTTTCAGGTTCTTAAGAGCAGATATCTGCTCTTGAATAGACACATCCTGCTCAGCAGGTTCTTCCTTTCTAACATCTGTTTTCAAAGGGGTTTCTGGGGAGTCGCTCAGACCACCGCGAGACACGGCATCCACAACCCCCATCAAGGTACCCAACTTTCCTGTTCGAGCACCGACACGACTTGAGGCGATTGTCGAAGCCACAGGAACTAGCGGCGCTACCGCGTCAGCAAGACCTTCCGTTATAGGCTTTGCAGCCCCAATCACACCCCCAATAGCCTCCGGCACCTTAGCGCCCTTTAGCTTTCTTCCAATCCCAAGCGATCCGATATCTTCTGGCCGAAAACCAATCCGCTGCCCCGTTAGAACCTCATTGATGGATTCCACCAAGAGCTCGACGTCCTTCTTTGAGTGAGGTGGCAGATAAAATGTTTCACAAGAATCACGAAAATAAATATCAACGGGATAGTACCGATCCCCAGCGCTAGGCTTAGACGGCTTAACTTGGGCGATATTTTTGTATATCTTTATTTCATCTAAAGGGTATCGCTTAATTTCAATCTGCTTTTTGAACAGTCCAGTCTCGGTTGTAAATACTATTTGGGCATTCGTTAAGGTCAGATCACCGTATTCGCGCACGGTTCGTGAAGCAGCTCCCCACCCACCAGATGACGCAACGCCATGACCCGCATCTTCTACTGAGAGCAACACAATTTCATCTTCCGCAAGCTCAAAGTACGCCACGACTTCTCCTTAATGCCTCAAAATCCACACATCGCGCTCTTCTCTTGTTAGCTTCATTTATGAAGCCTTTCGCGACAATATACCACATACGCTTATGGGATGAACGCAGATGAGAAACGACTTGCCTTAGGGGCCGCCATTCGGAAACGTCGGGTTGAGCAGGGGCTCTCCCAAGAACGACTTGCGCTTATGGTGGGGAGCAGCAAGTCGCATATTTGGCGTATCGAGACCGGGCGCGTAGGCATTGGGCTCGATGATTTGGGGCGCATTGCCGACGCCCTGGACATCCGCGTTTCAAAGCTGATACCATTCTAGGCATTCGCACGTCGCTCCGCATTAGCTGGCCGCTAAGCTTCATCCGACAACGAGGAGGCCATCATGGGCGTTTTCAAGAGAACGAAAGAAGCGTTCGAACGCGGTGCATCCGGCAATGACATGTATGACATTGCCGGCGTGCGCCTTGCGTGCTCTCATTGTGGCAACGAGCATTTCGATCATGACCAATTCCTGCTTAACTCGCGCGGCATGTCGTTCGTAGGGCTTGACTGGGCAAACGCAAGCGCTGATGTTTACGTCTGCAAACATTGCGGTCACATCGAGTGGTTCGCGCAGTACTGACACCCTTTGGCTCTGATATCTTGTCTTCTATGGAAACACTGTACGACATGCATTGTCATTTGGGGTTTGTGCCCGATCCCTTAGCTGCGGCGCAAGCGGGGGCTGCTGCGGGCATTGGGGCGTTTTCGTGCACGGTGACGCCGGCGGAATATGAGCGGTTGCAACCGTTGTTGGCCCCCGTACCCGGCGTGGCCGTGGGACTAGGGGCGCATCCTTGGTGGATTGTCGACGGGCGCGTGGGCGAAGCGGAATTGGACACGTTCTGCGCTTTGGCTCCCGCAACGCGGTTCATCGGGGAAATCGGGCTCGACTTCGCGGGGCTGCGCAACACCGCGGAGAGTCGCACACGGCAAGTGGCTGTTTTCGAGCGCATTCTTTCCGCTTGCGATGCACCCCTTGTCCTCGTTTCCTCCGCCCAAAGCAGCCTTGCCAGCAGCAAAGCATCGCCAACCAAGGACGAAAGCGACGCAGACGTACGAGCAAGCGACGTGGGTTCGCTCGCCTCCGTGAACAACCCAGCACCGGATGGGGACCAAGCCGACAAGCTCATCTCCATCCATGCCGTGCAATCGACCGGCACGGTGCTCGATTTGCTTGAAGCCCACGGCACCTGCGAGCGTCATCGGTGCATCTTTCACTGGTTCTCGGGCACGTCCGACGAGCTCGCTCGCGCCCGAGATCTGGGGTGCTTCTTCTCGGTCGGGCCCCGTATGCTGGCTTCACGGCGCGGACGCGAATACGCCCGGCAGATTCCCCTGGACCGCCTGCTGCTGGAAACCGACATGCCGAGCCGCGAAGGCGAGACCCTCCCCGCCAGCGTCTGGCATGCCGAGCTGAACAACGCCCTCACGGGCATCGCGCAACTCAAAAACGTCGACCGCGACGCCCTCGCCGCCCAACTGGCAGCAACAAGCGCCGTCCTCCTCGGCCGATAGGCGTAAACGCCCCAACCGACAACCGGGTCGCCAGCCCTGTAAAACCCGATTTCTTCTTTGTTGTTACCTCAAATTGCACTCATTGAGTGCAATATTTTCAGAAAATTGCACTCAATGAGTGCAATTCTTGCTATAGTGTCCCGAGAACCTCTTCAAAGGGAGTGCCCATGGACCGACTCTACGAAAACATGCACCGTTTGCTCGCCAACACGACGAGCAACTTTCTTCGCTATATCTACCCATCCATACAATGGGAGAACCGCATGCTGGGCCTCGTGGGTCCACGCGGCGTAGGCAAAACAACCCTCTTCCTCCAACACATCAAGCGCGAACGCTCCCTGGCAGAAACACTTTTTGTGTCAGCAGACAACATGTACTTCTCCGACCACACGCTGTACGACACGGCGGAAGCCTTCAATAAGGACGGCGGCCGCTACCTCTATATCGACGAGGTTCACAAGTATGCCGGCTGGTCCCGCGAGCTTAAAGCCATGTACGACGCATTCCCCGATCTACATGTATACTTCACCGGCTCGTCCATTCTCGATATCGAAAAAGGGGAGGCGGACCTGAGTCGCCGTGCACCCCGCTACCTCATGCAAGGGCTCTCGTTCCGCGAATACCTTTTTCTGTTCCATCATATCGAAACCCGAACCCTCTCCCTTGAGGAAATCCTCGAACACAAGGCGACTCTCGACGCCATTGACCATCCCCTTCCCCTCTTCAAGCAGTACCTCCAATCGGGCTACTACCCCTTCGGTGCCGATCCCGACTTCGATATCGAACTCGGGCAAGTCATCACCCGAACACTGGAAGTCGACATCCCGCAATTCGCCAACATGAACGCTTCCACCGGGCGGAAGCTGAAACGACTCATGGCCCTCATCAGCACCATGGCGCCCTTCAAGCCCAACATGTCCAGCCTTGCGGCAAAAATCGAAGCTAGCAGGAACAACCTCGAAGACTACCTGCTCTATATGGAAAAAGCGGGCATGATCGCGCAGCTACGGAACAAAGCGTCCAGCATCAACGCCCTTGGCAAAACTGAAAAAGTCTTCCTGGACAACACAAACATACTTGTCAATCTGAGCGATACAACACCCCCTATCGGCACCATGCGCGAGACGTTTTTCTACAACCAGATGCGTGTGAATCACCTCGTCACTGCTTCGCCCCTTTCTGATTTCGAGATAGATGGCATAACCTTTGAGGTCGGCGGAAAAAACAAGGGAAGTGACCAGTTGAAAGGAAGCAGACGCGGCGTGATCGTGAAAGACGATATCGAATACGGCCATGGAAACGTAATCCCCCTCTGGGCCTTTGGTCTTACCTACTAAGCGCGGAGGCACACGACTATGAACAAGAAGCCGAAGAAGATGCGTTTGGACGACCTGCTGGTGGAGCGGGGGGATTTCGCCTCCCGCGACGAGGTGCTGCGGGCCGTGGTGGCCCGCGAGGTGCGGGTTGACGACGTGTACGTAGGCTCCGCCGCCGTGAAGGTGGCGCCCGACGCCGACATCTTCCTGCGCGGGCGCAAACGGTTCGTATCCCGCGGGGGCAAGAAGCTTCAGGGAGCGCTCGACGCCTTCGGCCAGAGCGTCGAAGGCCTGAACTGCCTGGACATCGGCTCGTCCACCGGCGGCTTCACCGACTGCCTTCTGCAAGCCGGGGCCGCGCGGGTGGCGGCGCTGGATGTGAACTACGGGCAGCTGGCCTGGAAAATCCGCCAGAACGAGCGGGTGGCCGTGTTCGAGCGCACCAACATCAAGGACGCCGACCCGGCCGCGCTCGGCGCCCCCTTCGACCTCATCGTCATCGACGTGTCCTTCATCGGCCTGGCCTCGCTCGCCGGCGTCTTCCCCCGCTTCAGCCGCCCGGGCACCGTGTTCATCGGCCTGGTGAAGCCGCAGTTCGAGTCGGCCGTGGGCGAAACCGACCGCGGTGTGGTGCGCGACGAGGCCGTGCGCCTGCGCACCGTGGAAGAGGTGAAGGAGGCCCTGGCCGCCGCGGGCTTCGCCGTCACCGGCGTCGTGGAATCCCCCATCACCGGCCCCGAGGGCAACGTGGAATACCTCGTGCGGGCCGTGTACCAGGCATAAGAAAAGGGCGGCCGGGGCCGCCCTTTTAGGCTCTGTTTCGCGCGCTTCGGAAACGCTAGTTCGGCAGCAGAAGCTGGGCGATCTGCACGGCGTTCAAGGCCGCGCCCTTGCGGATCTGGTCGGCCACGTTCCAGAAGGCGATGCCGTGGGGCACGGTGGGATCCTTGCGCAGACGGCCCACGAAGGTGCCGTCGGTGCCGGCCAACAGCCCCGGCATGGGGTACACCTTGTTGGCGGTGTCGTCCATGACCACGATGCCCGGCGCGGCCTCCAGGGCGGCGCGGGCCTCATCCACGGTCACCTCGTCGGCGAATTCCACGTTGACGGCCTCGCCGTGGCAGCGCAGCACGGGCACGCGCACACAGGTGGCCGCCACCTCGATGGCCGGGTCGCCCATGATCTTCTTGGTCTCCACCACCATCTTCCACTCTTCCTTGGTGGAGCCGTCCTCCAGGAACACGTCGATGTGCGGAATGGTGTTGAAGGCGATGCGGTGGGCGAAGGCCTCGATGGTCAGCTCCTCCTCGGGCTTGCCGTCGAGGAACTCGCGGGTCTGGTCGTACAGCTCGGCCATGGCCGGGGCCCCGGCGCCGGAAGCGGCCTGGTAGGTGGACACCACCACGCGCCGAATGGGCGACAGGTCGTAGAGCGGCTTCAAGGCCACCACCATTTGGATGGTGGAGCAGTTCGGGTTCGCGATGACGCCGTTGTGCCACGCCACGTCCTGGGGGTTCACCTCGGGCACCACCAGCGGCACGTCCTCGTCCATGCGGAAGGCGCTGGAGTTGTCGATCATCACGGCGCCGGCGGCGGTCACGGCCTCGCGCATGGCCTTGGAAACGGAAGCGCCCGCCGAGAACAGCGCGATGTCGACGCCCTCGAAGGACTCGGGCGTCATCTCCTGCACGGTGAGCTCGCCGGCCGGCACCAGCCCGCAGCCCTCGAAGGGCACCGTCTTGCCCGCCGACCGGGCGCTCGCCAGCGCCCGCACCTCGGCAGCCGGGAAGTCCACATCATGCAGCACGCGCAGGAACTCCTGCCCCACCGCGCCCGTGGCACCCGCCACCGCCACCACCGGATTCGCCGGCATCTCTTTCGTCCAAGCCATTGGTTGTTCCCCTTCTCTCGTGTGGTTTACTTAGGTGAGTGGCAAGGGCAGAGCCCTTGCCCTACATTGGGTACCTTATCCCAAGCGAATCCGTTCCCGTCGTTGCGTCAGCAACGGCGGAACATCACCGGCCTTTCTTCATCTTCGCGGCGATCTCCTCCGCGGACAGCTGGGTTTCCACGAACAGGTCGTCGGAATCGAGGCCGAAGGCGGTGTGGAGGCACTGCACGGCCTGGGTCGCCTGGGCCGCGTCCACGATCATGGACAGGCGGATGGGCGACGTGGAGATGGCCATGATGTTGATGTTGTTGTCACCGAGGGTCTGGAAGGTGCGGGAGGCCACGCCCGGCGAGGACTTCATGCCGGTGCCCACCAGGCTCACCTTCGCGATGTCCTCGTCCACGATGAACTCGCGGGCGCCGATCTCCGGCACGATGCGCTCCATGGTCTCGATGGCCCGGGGCAGATCGGCCGCGGGCGTGGTGTAGGAGATGTCAGTGAAACCGGACTCGGACACGTTCTGGATGATCATGTCGAGGTTCACGTTGTTGGCGGCCAGGGCCGAGAACACCTTGGCGGCCACCGACGGCGCGTCGGGCACGCGGCGCACGGTCACCTTCACCTCGGAGGTGTCGCTCGCGATGCCGGTGATGACGGCTTCCTCCATTTCGTATTCCTCCTTCACGTAGGTTCCCGGCGCGTCGGAGAACGCGGACCGGGAATGGATGACCACTTTCCACTTGCGGGCAAATTCCACGGCGCGGCTCTGGAGCACCCCGGAGCCGGCGCTGGACAGCTCCAGCATGTCGTCGTAGCAGATGGAATCGAGCTTCCGGGCGCGGGGGGCGATGCGCGGGTCGGTGGTGTAGACGCCGTCCACGTCCGAGTAGATCTCGCAAACGTCGGCGTTGATGCCCCAGGCCACGGCCACGGCCGTCGTGTCGGAGCCGCCGCGGCCGAGGGTAGTGATGTCGCCGTTGGCGTCGATGCCCTGGAAGCCCGCCACCACGGGGATGTAGCCCGCGTCCAGCGCGTCCAGGATGCGCTCGTTGTGCACCTTCACGATCTTCGCCTTGTTGTGGGTGCCGTCGGTCTCGATGCCCGCCTGGCGGCCGGTGAAGCTGATGGACTTGTAGCCCAGAGCCTCGATGGCCATGGCCAGCAGGGTCATAGACACCTGCTCGCCGGTGGACAGCAGGCGGTCGAGCTCGCGGGCCGGGGGCGCCCCGGTCACCGCGCTGGCCAGGCCCATGAGCTCGTCGGTGGTCTTGCCCATGGCCGACACCACGGCCACCACCTCGTCGCCTCCCTGGCGAATGCGCACGAGCCGCTTGGCGACGTTCTTGATGCGCTCGGGCGAGGCCACCGAGGTGCCGCCGAACTTCGCGACAATCAAAGCCATGACGACTTCTCCTTCGTACCGATAGGGGCGGAACGCGCCCGACGGCGCCTTCCGCATATACCAGCGCCCACTATACCAAGAAATGCCGGGGCCGTTTTCATGTGTCGGTTTTCCGACGGTAGACGGGCGCGGGCCGCTTGCGGACAGGCCATTGTCTATGATGAACCTGTTGCGTACTATAGGCACTTCGCCGCGGGCCCGAGCCTTGCGGCGCCCTGCCGTCCGAACCCTCGGAAGGAGCCTGTATGCCGGCCATCATCACCCATGATCTGTTCGCCAAGGACCTCTACAACGAGACCTTCGAGTCCGTGGGCGGCTCGCGCGACGAGGCCGAGGCGTTCCTTCTGGGCAACCAGGGCCCCGACCCGCTGTTCTTCGCCGGGGCCGACCCCCGCTACCGGGCCTGGCGCACCCTGGGCTCCACCATCCACCGCACCCGGCCCTCGGAGTTTTTGCTGGCCCTGAAGCGGGCCGTGCCCGCCCTGCCGGCGCCGGTGCGCTCCTGCGCCCGGGCCTACGTGCTGGGTTTCGCCAGCCACTACCTGCTCGACCGCACGGTGCACCCGCTGGTGTTCAGCCAGGAGCGGGCGCTCACGGCCGCCGGCGTGGAAGGGCTCACCCCCGAAGACCACAGCGAGGTGCACGCCGTCATAGAGACGGAGCTGGACGAGCTGGCGCTCACGGCCAAGCGCGGCGAGACCGTGGCCAGCTTCAACCCCTCCCGGGCCATCTTGAAGGGCAGCGAGGCTATGCTGGGCGCCGTGTCGCGCCTGTACGCGACGGCCCTGCGCAACGCCTTCGGGCTCGACGCACCCGACAACCTGTTCCGCGCCGCGGTGAAGGCCGACCGGGCGGCCCAGCGCGTGCTGTACTCTCCCACCGGCGCCAAACGCCGGGCCGTGGCCGCGGCCGAGCGCACCGTGCGCCCCCATTCCCTGCTGGGCGCCTTGAGCCACCGGGCCGAGGAGCGCACCTACACCCCCTTCGCCAACGCCGAGGGCGCCCCCTGGCCGCACCCCTTCACCGACGCCGTCAGCACGGCGGACTTCTGGGAGCTGTACGAGCAGGCCCGCGTGGGGGCGCTGGCGGCCATGGAGGCCCTGGACGACGACGGCTTCGACGCCGCGGCGGCCCGGCGCCTCACGGCTGACGTGAACTTCTACGGCGAGCCCATCGTGGCCCTGGTCATGGCCGTGGAAGATGTGAAGCGCGACGAGCACGAAAACGCGAACGACGCCGAGGGCGAGGGCGAGCCGTGCTAGAGACCGCCTTCACGCTCCCCTTCTGGTTCGAGTTCGCCGCCACGGTCACCGGCGGCCTGTCCGGCGGCATGTCGGCCGTGCGGGCCCGCTACGACATCTTCGGCACCGTGGCCATCGCCTGCATCACCGGTATGGGCGGCGGCATCATCCGCGACATCCTGCTGCAGAACTACGGCCTCTACGCCTTCCAGAGCCCCTGGTTCCTCCTGTCCTGCGCCGTGGCCGGCGTGGTGGTGTTCTACTTCGGCAAGCTGGCCACCTACCTCGACCCCATCGTGGATTTGCTCGACAACATCTCGGTGGCCCTGTGGGCCATCATCGGCGCGTCGAAGAGCCTGTCGGCCGGCCTCGGCATCATCCCCTCGGTGGTGCTCGGCACCATCACCGCCATCGGCGGCGGCATCTCCCGCGACGTGCTCATGAACCGCTCGCCCGTGGCCTTCCAGACCGGCCCCATCTACGGCAGCGCGGCGCTCATCGGCTGCATCGTGTACTGCCCCCTGAAGGCCAACGGCATCCTGCCCGACTCCGCCGGCTTTCTGTGCGCGGCCCTCATCATGGGCCTGCGCTACCTGTCCCTCATCTTGGGCTGGCGCACCAAGCCCCCGCGCGACTACTCCGACCGCGTGGTGGAGAGCGTGGTGCGCCCGGCCCGGTTCATCGCCCGCAAGGTGCACGTGCCCATGGGGAAAACGGCCCGCGAGCGCCAGGGCACCACGCGCCTGGAGCGCTTCAAGCGCCACGGCAAGCGCCTCTACGACCGGCTCTCGGGCCGCTGGATGGACGAGACCGGCGAGCAGTGCGAGCCCACGGTGCTCATGGACAAGCTGGAGCTGCCCGTAGTGGACGGCCCCCACGCCCCGGGCGCTTCCAAGGGTGCCGACGAGGCAGCCCCCGACCCCTCCGACCGCCTGTTCGTCGACCGTGACGAGCTGTACCGCATCATCGGCCTGGACCCGGACCCCGAGCCCGACGACGAGCCCGCCCGCGACCCCTTCGAGCCCCAAACCCCCGAGCCGGCCCGCCATCATTCCAAAAGCCGCGTGAAAGCCGGCAACCCCCGCGACCCCCACACGCCCCCCAACCACGCCGCGCCCCCGAAAACCGCGGGCGCCGAAAACGACAGCGAGTAGCGGCTCTACACTCAACCTTGGCTGAGCAGGCGGGGGACAGGGGGTGTGCCTCCGCGCGGAGTTCCGCAGCGACTGGAAGTGTCCAGTGGACACTTCCACCAAGCGAGGACTGTCTGAGCACGGAGGTATACCCCCTGGCCCTCGCCGGACAGGTTACATGTTCTTCAGCAGGATGGTGCTCATGAGGTCGGCGGCGTGCTCGCAGGCATCGGTGCAGCTCTCCATGTGGTCGTAGAGGCGCGACCACTTCACCACGTGGATGGGCTCGTCGGCATGGTTCACGTGCAGGTTGCGGATCACCTCCACGTACAGCGCGTCGGCCTCGTCCTCGTAGTCGCTCACCTCGATGACCAGCTGCTTGAAGTTCTTGGAGCGCTTGAAGTTGCGGAAGTCCTCCATGGCCACGTCCACCGCCTTGCAGGACTTGCGGATGAGCGTGGCGAAGCGCTTCGCGTCGTCGGGAATCTGGTGCACGTCGTACATGTACAGAAACTGCAGCACGTCCTCGATCTCGTCGAGGATGTTGTCGAGGGCCTGGGCCAAGGCCACGATGTCCTCGCGGTCGAAGGGGGGCATGAAGTCGCCGCCGACGTGCTTGTAGATGGCGTGGTTGATCATGTCGCCGCCGTGCTCCAGCTCGTGGGCCTCGTCGAGCACCGGGCGCAGGGCCGCGGCGTCGGTGAAGTCGTCCATGGCGCGGATGAGCACGCTCGCCTCCTGGACGGCCAGGTCGGACAGCTCCTCGTAGGCGCTGAAATAATCGTACTTGTGCTTCTTACCCACGGTGTTCTCCTTTTCGCGTTACAGGATCATAAGAAACAGCTTCGCGCAGATAAAGCCGAGGATGCCGCACCCGGGGAAGGTGAGCACCCACGTCTTCACCATGTCGATGGCGATGGACCACTTCACACTCTTGGGGCTCTTGGCCGCCCCCACGCCCATGATGGCCGTGGTGTTGGTGTGGGTGGTGGACACGGGCAGGCCGCCGAAGGTGGCCAGAAACAGGCTCACGAAGGTGGACAGCGACGCCGCGAAGCCCTGGAAGGGCTCCATCTTCACCATGTCCATGGCCACGGACTTGATGATGCGCTCGCCGCCCACGGCGGTGCCGAAGCCCATGTTGAAGGCGCAGAAGATCATGAGCCACATGGGCATGGCCACACCGGTCAGGTCCATGCCCATGCCGGCGGTCATCATAATGGCCAGCATGAAGATGGACATGAACTTCTGGCCGTCCTGGGCGCCGTGCATGAACGCCACCGAGGCGCCGGAGCAGATTTGGGCCCACTTGAAGAAGCGGTTCGCCTTGGGCCGGTCCACGTGGCGGAAGAGGCGCCCGATGATCTTGTAGTTGATCCAGCCCAGGCCGAAGCCGAGCAGCGTGGAGAGCAAGATGCCGTAGACCACCTTCATCCACTCGGCGCCGTTGATGGCGTCGAAGCTGCCCTGCACGGCAATGGCCGCGCCCGTGAGCCCGGCGATGAGCGAGTGGGACTGGGAGGTGGGGATGCCGAACCACCAGGCCGCGGCGCCCCACACGATGATGGCCACCATGGCCGCCATGAGGGCCGTGAGCGCCTGATGGGAGTCGCCGCCGAAGTTCACCATGGAGAAGATGGTGTGGGCCACGGCCGTGGACACGAGGGACACGAGCAACAGGCCCAGGAAGTTGAAGACCGCCGCCATGATGATGGCCGCGCGGGGCTTCATGGCGCGGGTGGAAACCGCCGTGGCGATGGCGTTGGGCGCGTCGGTGGCGCCGTTCACCACGATGACGCCGATGTTGAGCAGCGTCACCACCAGCAAAATGGGGTTCTGCATCAACTCGGAGAGGAAAAAAGTCCACTCGATGGTCACGGAGTTCCTTCCAACAAACGGTCATGCGCCGAAAAAGCGCACTACATAGAGTCTAACCCATGACAGACCGTCAACGGCACGCGGGACGATGTTTTTTTCACCGAGACGGAAAGACCACGAAACGAAAACGGGACACCTTACCGGGTAAGCTGTCCCAGTTTTTGGAAAGTGGGACAGCTTACCCGGCAGGGCATCCCACGGCAGGGCGTCGCGACGGCCGGATTACTCCGGGTCG
>CANPHS010000030.1 GCA_947573925.1 uncultured Enterorhabdus sp.
GCACCTGTCGGCTTTGGCCGAACACGGCCTTCCCAGCGACCAGCTCGTGGTGGTCGTGCCGGCCTTCGTGGACGATGTGCCCGTGGTGCGCATTGCCTCCGAGGCCTTCGCGCGGCGTTTCACCAGCGGCGCCCAGGTGCGGCTGCTCGTGGTGCCCGACACCGTGGAGGTGGTGGGGGCCGGCGCCTTCGGCTCGGTGTGCGCCGAGGTGGTGTCCTTGGGGGCCAGCGTGCGCGTGTACGATCCGGCACCGCTGGACATGGCGCTGCCGAACCCGCGCCTGGGGGCCCGGCGCTACACGGTAAGCCCCGCCAACGAGCGCTTTTGCGTGGAAGGCGGCTGCCTGCTGGAGCGTCTCGGCGATGGCTTCCGCCTGCTATGCGCGGAAGCGCCCTATGGCGAACGTTTCGCCATGCCGCCGGGCGTGCGCGTGGCCGGGCCGGCGCTGTTCGCCAAGGGGACGGCGGCCCCGCGGGTCATCGACGTGCCGCCGACGCTGGAACGCGTGGACGGCGCCGTGGACCCCGAGACCCTGTGGCGCGGCGACGACCCGGCGGCCCTGGCCCGCACCGTCGCCCGCGCCGGCGGCCGGGTGACCGACTTCCAGGCCGTGGAGGAAAACCAGTGCTGGTACGGCTTCGCCGGGGAAGGGCCCGGCCGCGAGGCCCTGCTCGTGGCCGGCCCTCCGGCGCCCGACTCGCCGTCGCGGCAGTTCTCCTCGGCGGCCCATGCCCGCCTGCGGGGCGACGCGGCGGTGTCGGCCCGGGAGGCGGCGGCCTCGGCGGCCAGTGCCCTCGTGGCGCCCGCGGCGGCCAGCGACCGTTTGGCGCCGCCTCGCGCCGTCCAGGGCGCCCCGCTCACGGTCATCGCCGAGCGGGCGCTCATCACGGCCCCGGCCACCTTGGCCCTGCCCGACACCGTGCGCACCGTGTGCGACGGGAACGCCTGCAAGGGCACTCGCAAGCTCATGCTGCCCGAGGGCCTCGCCTCCATCGGCGCCCACTGCTTCTGCTCGCGCACCCTGGTGGGCCCGGTGCTCATCCCGGCCAGCGTCACCGCCATCGGCGAGGGCTCCTTCGAGTACGCCGTCGTGCGCCTGGCCGCCGCCGACGCCGTGGTGCACATCACCTCCGACCAGCTCATGAGCTGCTTCTTGGACGATGCCGCCGACGGCATCCCCTTCGATTTCGCCCGCTACGACGACCAGCTGCTGGCCGGCCGCGGCCTGCCCGACCACCTGGGCGCCCTGCTGCACCGCCTGGCCGCCCCCTTCCGTCTCGCGCCCGCCATGGCCGACCGCATCGTGGAGGCCCTGCGCGACCGGGCCCCCGAGGCCGTGCAGTACGTGGCCCGGGAAGGAGACATCGCCATGGTGCGGGCCCTGGCCGAGGCCGGCTTCCTGGACGACGCGGCCCTCTTCGACCGCCAGATCGAGCGCCTGCGGGCCAGCAACCGCACCGACTGCGTGCTCTTCCTCATGAACTGGCAGCACGACCGTCGCGAGGCCGCCGCCCCCGCCGCCGCGCCGCCCCAGCGCTCCCGCGACCGCTTCGCGCTGTAAGGCTGCAAGGCGTCCCACGAGCTGAGCCGGGGGTGTCCCATGGGCAGTGGCCGCAAAACGCCGATGCGACCGAGCACATCGTCGTTTTGCGGCCATACCCGTGCAGTTTCAGGTCGGTTGCGGTGGGAAATTGCCCCGAATGCACGGTATGCTCGGTCGTATCGTTGATTTGGGGCCACGGTGCTCGCTTTCGGGCTGTTTACGACGAGTGAATCGTCTCAAAACGCCGATGTGACCGAGCATACCGTCGATTTGCGCCCAAACTGGCGCGTTTTCCCGGCAAAGAGGCCTCTCATCCGTTACAGTGGCATTGCATGCGAGGAAGGGGCGCGAGGACGACGGCGAAAGGGGCAGCGATGGGAAGCGGGACGACGCGGTTGGGCCATGGGGCGCTGTTCGCGGCGCTCACGGTGGCGCTCGGTGCCTTCGCGGGCGCGTTCGCCTGGGCGTTCTTCTTCCTGATGAACCTCGGCATCGATCTGTTGTGGGTGAAGGCTCCGGCGGCCCTTGAAGCGCGGGGACTGCCGGCCGTGGCCTATCCGCTGGCGTTCTGCGTGCTGGGCGGCCTCGTTATCGGGATCTTCCAGAAGCGGTGCGGGCCGTATCCCCAGGACATGAACGCGGTCATGGCCTCGGTGAAGGCCACGGGGCGTTACGAGTACCGCCATATGGGCGCGTCCTTTGTCGGGGCGCTGCTGCCGTTGCTGTTCGGCGGCTCCATCGGCCCGGAAGCGGGGCTGACGGGCGTTATCGCGGGGCTCGCCACGTGGGTGGGCGACAAGATGCGCTTCATGGGCGGCCAGATTCGCGAGCTTTCCCAGGTGGGCGTGGCCGCCGTGGTGTCGGCCATCTTCTCGGCCCCGCTCTTCGGCCTGGCGGCGCCCCTGGTAGGCTATGCCGACGAATCGGAAGGGCAGCCCACGACCACGGTGGAAATCCCCAAGGCGGCGAAGCTCGTCGTGTACCTGCTGGCCGTGGCCGGGGCGCTCGGGGCCATGCTGCTGCTTGGGAGCCTGTTCGGCCGCGGCGGCGGCCTGCCCCACTTCTCGGACATCGCCTTGGGCATGGCGGAACTGGCCTGGGCACTGCCCTGCATCGCGCTCGGCGCTGCGGCGGGCTGGCTCTTCCACGGCGCCGGCCGCGCGGTGCAGGCGGTGGCCCGCAAGCTCGGCGATCGTCCGGTGGCGAAGGCCGTCCTGGCCGGGGTCCTGCTCGGCGCTGTGGGCATCGCGCTGCCCTTCGCCCTGTTCGCTGGCGAGGCCCAGACCGAGCAGCTCGCGGCCACGTGGACAACCATTGGCGCCGGGGCGCTCATCGCCACGGGCTTGGGCAAAGTGGTCGTGACCCAGGCCTGCCTCGGCCTCGGCTGGCGCGGCGGCCACTTCTTCCCGATCATCTTCGCCGGCATCGCGCTCGGCTACGCCATGGCGGCGCTCACGGGCATCGACCCCGTCTTCGCGCTGTGCGCCACCACGGCGGCCCTCCTCGGTGCCGTCATGCGCCAGCCGGTCATGACGGCCCTGCTGCTCTTCCTCGTATTCCCCGTGAAGGCCGTCTTCGTCCTGCTCATCGCCGCCGCCCTCGGCTCCCTCGTCCCCGTGCCGACGCGACGATCCCAGTCCGAGCGCTGAGTCTCTTCCCCGCCGCGCTCTTCCTCACTGCCTGGGAATTTCCGCTGCTATAATTTGCTATAATTTGCTATAATTTGCTATAATTTGCTATAAAGCAATTTGAACAGGGGTTTTAATGAATCCTTTTAAGCCTACCGCAGGAAAAATGCCTCCCGAGCTTATCGGTCGCGACTTCGTTATCGAGTCTTTTATTGATGGCATCGAAAACGGGCCTGGGGCGCCAGAATGCCTGATGCGCATTACGGGTGCTCGCGGTATGGGCAAGACGGTGATGCTCAACGAGCTAGGTCGCATCGCCCGGGCTCGTGGCTGGTTGGTGATTGACGAAGTCGCCAGTCCCGGCTTTTGTTCGAGGATATGGGAACGCCTGACGCCGCGCAACCAAGTCGAATCTTTGCGGTTTCAGCCCTCCATTCTCGGCATCAGTTTCGGCGAAGTTGAAATCGAGCGCGCCTCTTTGACGCTGCGGGAAGCCATGACCGCCCAGCTGAAGGGCGGCAAGGGCAACGTTCTCATCACCCTTGACGAGGTGCAGGATTCGTCCCTTGAGGAGGTAAGGGCCCTGGCCGTGGCCATCCAGCAGGTCATTGGCGACGACTTGAGTGTCGCCTTCGTGTTCGCGGGGCTACCCTCGATGATTGATCGGGTGGTAAACGCCAAAGCGCTCACGTTTCTCCGGCGGGCCGTACCCGAGGATCTGGCGCCGCTGTTTCCCGAGGATGTTGAGCGTTCGTTCGCCGAGACCATCGGTGCCTCGGGGCTTGCGGCGACTTCCGATGCGATTGACATCATGGTGGAAGCAGCCGCCGGCTATCCCTTCATGGTGCAACTCGTCGGCTACTACGGGTGGCAGGCGACTCATAAGCGCGGCTCGACTGTCCTGGAATTGCGTGATGCCGAGCAAGGGGTCGCGGCCGCTCGGCGACAATTCGATCGCATGGTCGTGGAGCCGGCGCTGCAGAATCTGCCCCCTACGTTGCTCAGCTATCTCCTCGCCATGGCCCAGGACGAGGGTCGTCCCAGCAAGACGGGCGCAGTTGCAGCACGGCTCGACCGCGACCTCACCGAGCTGAGTTCCTACCGGAGCCGTCTTATCAAGGAGAATGTCATCCAGTCACGCACCCGCGGCGAGGTGGAGTTTGTTGTGCCCTACATGGCCGACTACCTGAACGCCCATCGCGCAGAACTACTAGATGAAATGGGAAATTGAGGAAGATGTTTGGAGGGAAGGCGGCCGCCATGAAAGATAGCATGCTTACGGTGCGCAAGGCGCGAAGCGACGAGTTCGACGCGGTGATGGAGTTCTACGGGCAGATGATCGACCAGATGCAGGGAACCGACTTCGACGTGCAGTGGCGCCACGGCGGCCATCCCTCCCCGGCGTTTTTGCGGGAATCGTTGGATGCGGGCTATCTGTACGTGGGCGTGCTGGAAGGGGAAGGCCTCGTGTGCGCCATGGTGGTGAACCGCGAGGGGTCGCCGGGTTACGAGGCGGTGCCGTGGGGCGTGGACGCGCCGCCCGAGAGCGTGGGCGTGTTGCACGTGGTGGCCACGCTGCCGGCCTACCACGGCCGCGGGCTGGCCCGCCGGCTGCTGCAGGGCGTCATCGAAGATTCCCGGGCCTGCGGCCTGGCGGCGCTGCGCCTGGACACCTTCCCCAACAACGTGCGAGGCCGTGGCCTCTACGAATCCTGCGGCTTCACCGACAAGGGCGAATGGACCGTCTACTACCCGGCCCTCGGCCACATCCAGGTAGCCATGTACGAACTGCCGCTGTAGATGGGTTCCGATTGTGAACGCAACGCGTTCACAATTAAGATGAATGTACTATACGTCCGTCATGAATCAGGAGAGCCTCACGGCCCTTACTGCCCGGCCTTCTCGGCTGCAGGCAGAAGATGGTCGCGGATGGTGAGATCCAAGGTTCGGCGGTACAGCTCGCGGTATTCCGGGGGTGCCACGGGCAGTCCGAAAGCCTCTTCGGGCAGCTCGTCGATCATGGCGAAGACGGCATCGGCCGCGCCGGCGGACAGTCTCTCCGCAATACGGAGCACGGCGGCGTTGCATTCGGGGTGCTGTCCCTTGGCGATAAAGGACAGCGGGTGAATGTGGTGGTCCGCATCGCTCTTGAAGAACGATCGGCTGGCTCGGATGTCCTGGCTGACGAGGTCGTCGCTCTCGAGCCGTTGCCGCGTCAGGGAAGGGTTGCGCTTGTTGAAGAAGGCGTTTCCGTTGTCGAAGACCGGTGCCAGCTCCACGGAGAAGCGCTTCACCAGTAGCCCCCAGTTGCCGTTGTTACGATCGTTGTTCAGAATGAGGGCGTCGACCACGAACATGTCCCAAAAACGCTCGCGGGCTTCCTCGCGCACGGGAGCGAGGGCTTCTGCATCTTCAATAACGCGTAGGGCATCGGCCAGCAGCTCGCCGTCGCCGGAGGAGCTATTTCCCGACTCCAAAATGCCTTCGCTCACGGTGTTCTTCAGGGCGGCGAAATCGACAAGGCGATCCTCAGTGGCGAAGTCCTTGCAAGCCACGACGGTCTTTCCCTCGCGCCGTCCGAGTCGCGTGCGGTGCACGGGAATGCCCAGAGCTTCGTAAACGTGCGATCCCACGTACTCGCTGAGGGGGCTCGTCGTGTAAGAGGGGAGGTGATGCCCGGTTTTGTCGCGCCCGGGGAACAGCCGAGTGCTCTCGGGGAATTTCAAGAGCCAGGGCGCACCCTCGTGCATGATGGCGATTTTGCGTCCCGCTCGACCGCCGTAGCCCAGGGTGGGCACGGTCTCGCACGCATCGAAATCGTAAATCTGCACGGACTGCTCCTTTCACCGAGTCATGACGCTCATTGTAGCATGGAGCTGGGTGCCTCCTTGTGGGTCGAATGATGTTGGCGTGTTCGGGGGACGCTCTCGGCTTCTTGCTCGAACGAAATCAGTAATTCTCAGCGGGTGTTCACGACGCACTTGCGATAGATGGGCTTAATGGAGGTTCCACAGTTTCGCGCATGCGGTCGCGTCCGCAAAACGACCGCAACGACTGAAAAACGACCGAAAAGTGACCGAGGAACGGCCGCAACGACTGAGAAACGACCGAAAAACGACCGGAACGACCGCAATGCGACCGCAAAACGACCGCGAAGCGGTAGCCCCTACCCGCAGGCTTCCGGGTCGAGGCGGTAGCCGATGCCCCAGACGGTTTCTATGAGGCGGGGCTCGGTGGGGTCGGCTTCCACCTTCGCCCGCAGCTTCTTGATGAACACGGTGATGCTGCTCGTCTCGCCCACGAACTCGGGGCCCCAGGCCGCTTCCACCAGCTGCTCGCGGGAGAACACGGTGCCGGGGCTGGAGGCCAGCGTGGCCAGGATCTTGAACTCCTTGGGGGTGAGCGTTACGTGCTCGCCGCCGAGAAAGGCTCGGTGTTGGGCCATGTCCAGGGCCAACCGCCCCACCTCTATCACGCCCGTGGCGGGCGCGGCGGCTACGGGGCGCATGGCGGCGCGGCGCAGCTGGGCCTCGATGTGCATCATCAGCTCGCGGGGGTCGAAGGGCTTCACCATGTAGTCGTCGCCCCCGGCGGCGAACCCTACGCCCTTGTCCACAATGTCGCCCTTGGCCGACAGGAAGATGACCGGCACCGTGACCCCGCGGTTCCGCAGCTCGCGGCAGGCGGTGAAGCCGTCCATCTTCGGCATCATCACGTCCATGATGATGAGATCGGGCACCTCCCGGGCCACGGCCGCCAGGGCATCGGCGCCGTTCTCGGCGTAGGCGAATTCAAGGCCCGCGCCCTCCACCATGTCGCGCACGAGCCGCTCGATGCGCGGCTCATCGTCAACGAGCAGAATCTTCGCCATCTTCGTCCTCCTCCTCGAAAACGGGAACGTAGGGGATGCGCACGGTGAAGGTGCTGCCCTCCTTCACACGGCTTTCCACGGACACGGTGCCGCCGTGCAGTTCGGTGAGGTCGCGCACCACGGCGAGTCCCAGGCCCGTGCCCCGGTAGCGGCGGTTGGCCGACTGGCCCGCCTGCTTGTACAGCTCGAAGACCTGGTCCAGCTCGTCCGGTGCGATGCCCATGCCGTCGTCGGTCACCGTCATCACGATGGTGCCAGCGCTTGGCTCCTGCGTTCCGGCCTCGCCAGTCGCCTCGCCGCCCGCGCCGGCCGCGCCCGCACCCGCGCCCGTGTCGTCCCCGCCTTCGCCGTCCTCGAACGTAATTGCCAGCTTTACGAAGCCGCCGCGGTGGGTGTACTTGACGGCGTTGTCCACCAGGTTCTCCAGGATGCGCCGCAGCTTCTCCCAGTCGGCCATGGACAGCGGCACGTCCGGCGCCACCGAGCAGGTGAGTTCCACGTCCTTGCCCGCGGCGATGGGGGCCAGGGCCTTGCGCACGAACTGGGCCAGGTCCACGAAGTCCACGGGCTCGGGCAGAAGCTCGTCCTTCTGGGCCGCGTGCTTGGAAATGACCAGGATGTTGTTCACCATGTTCAGCAGCAGGGTGGCGTTCGACTCGATTTCCGCCACGGCGTCGCGGGTCTTGGGCGCCAGGCTGTCGTCGTCGTTCAGGATGCGGGCGTAGGCCAGGATGCTCGTCAGCGGCGTGCGCAGCTCGTGGCTCACGATGGCGAAGAACTCGTTCTTGTAGGCCACTTCCTCGCCGAGGCGGTCCAAGGCCACCTTCAGCTCGCGCTTCTGGTAGTTCAGCAGGTCGTTCAGCACCATGAGGTCGTCGGTCTTCTCCCGCACCTGGCCTTCCAGGTCCTCGTAGAGGGCCTGCAGATCGCGGGCCATGCGGTCGAACTCGCCGGTCAGCTCGGTTAGCTCGTCGGGGGCGCCCAAGGGCGAGCGGGGCCTGTGCGCCGCTCCCGTGCCGGTGCGCCCGCAGGGGTCGGGTACGGCCAGGGTATAGCCGAAGTCCCCCTCGCCGACGGATTTCGCCGCGGTGCGCAGATCGTCGATGGGCCGCAGCACCAGGCGGCTCACCACGAAGTACACGGCGGCGAAGGCGGCCACCATGACGAGCAGCACCATGATCACCTGCTGCATCACGCTGTCGCGGATGCCGTCGGCGTAAATGTCCATGGGCTCGGTGATGGACATGGCGCCGCCCACGGTGCCCACCCGCATGCCCTCCTTCGCGTAGCCGTACTGGTCCGGCTCGCCCACGGGTTCGCCGTGGCATTCCAGGCACGATTCAGTCACGTACAACGGCTCGGTATAGCGGAACACGCGCTCGCCGTCAGCCTCTTCCACGCGGGAGAACGACTTCAAGTCGCCGTCGGCGTTGAAGGCGGCCAAGGCCTCCTGCTCGAAGGCGTCCGGGGCGTTGGCCGCCTGGCGCGGGGTGTCGTTGGTGAAGCGGATGACGTAGTCGGTCTCGGTGGTGAACAACATGGAAATGGACTTCGCCGCCACCACGCACACCAGATGCTTGGTGCGGAAGGTGCCGTCTTCGGCCCGGTTGATGACCTCCTGGTTCATGTCGACGAAATCCCAGGCGGCACGCATCTCGGCGGCCAGCACCTCGGCCTTTTCGCGGGCCTCGCTTTCGGCCTGGGCCGTTTGCAGCGACAGGTTCCACGCGATGTCGACGGCCATGAGCGCAATCATAATGACGCCGATGAACACGGCGATCTTGAAGCGTATGCCAAAGCGGAATGATCGTTTGCGCGGCGTGCCCGACATGGTGCCCCCCTCGTCGTCAACCCCATATTATGCCCGATGGGGAAGGGTGGGAAAATAGGTGAGAAGGAAGGTAATTCTTTTTTAATATTTGGCCCGAATTCTTAATGAAAAGTTCCACGCCGCGCCATTGAAATGGCGCGGCGGCAACGGCAGAATGAAAGCCAGCAAGTCGGGTTTCGGTCGAGGAGGGCCGCCCGCAGCGGGCGGGAACGGCGTTCTCGGCAACCGCGGACTTGCGAGGGAAATCCAACCAGAGGGAGGAGAGTTCTATGACGAAGAACGTCGAACGTGCCGCCGACCCCAAGCTCACCCGCCGCGCCTTCGTGGGCGCCGCTGCGGCCACCGCGGCCGTGGCGGGCCTGGCAGGCTGCGCACCGGCGGCCGAGCCGGCGGACAAGGCGGCCGAGGACGAGGGCCTGGCCTTCACCGGCGAAGACGAGTTCGCCGATTGCACGCTGGTGTACGGTTGCTGCTCGCCGGAGTGCCAGCACCACCTGCTGAAGGGCTACGTGCGCGACGGCAAGCTCGTGAAGGTGGAAAGCGGGGAAGTGAACGAGAGCCCCGCCTGCGCCCGCGGCTTCGCCCGTGTAGAGCTGTGCAATTCCGACAAACGCCTCACCAAGCCCCTGAAGCTCAAGGGCGAGAAGGGCTCCGGCGACTTCGAGGAGATTTCCTGGGACGAGGCCTACGACCTCATCGAGGAGAAGCTGCGCTACGCCCTGGACAATGGCGGCAGCCAGTCCATCATCGTGCAGGGCGGCTCGGGCAATTTCAGCTCGCTCACGAGCGCCATGGGCACCTTGGGCTCCTGGCTCGGCGGCACCACGGCCATCACCGGCAACTTCTGCTGCGCCGGCATCGATTCGGGCCTGGGCACCGTGCTCGGCAGCCGCACCACGCCGCTGCGCAACGAGCTGGAGAAGGCGAACTACATCATCGCCTGGGGCAACAACCCCGTCGTCACCATGACCGGCTACTTCGGCCGTTTCCAGAAGATGATGGAAAACGGCGGCACCCTGTGCACCATCGACCCCTTCCTGTCCGAGACGGCCGACAAGTCCCAGGAATGGATCCAGCCCTGGCCCGGCACTGATTCGGCGGTGGCCCTGGCCATGCTGAAGGTGGTCATCGACGAGGGCCTCACCGATGAGGAGTATCTCATCGCCCACACCACGGCCCCCTGCCTCATCGACAAGAAGACCAACGCCCCGGCCTTCACCGATCCGGCCGACGACACCACCTACCAGGTGTACGACCCGGCTTCCAAGAAACTTGTGGCCCACGACGCCGCCGGCGTGACCCCGCCCCTTTCCGTGGCCGACACCGATATCGCCGACCAGTACGTCACCATCTACGACCTCATCAAGGCCGAGGCCGACAAGTGGGGCAAGGAGGCCGTGGAAGCCGAGTCCGGTTGCTCCTACGACGACATCGCCCGCATCGCCCGCGATTACGCCACTGCCGAGAAGGCCATCATCATCCAGAACATGGGCGGCTACCAGCGCACGGAAAACGGCGCCTATGCCACGGCCACCCAGGTGTATTTGGCCCTGTTCTGCGGGCACGTGGGCCACGAGGGCGACGGCCTGTACGATGCCGGCGGCTCCTCCGCGCTCGTGCCTTCGGGGCAGGCCTTCGAGAGCAACCCCGACGCCGCCCAGTACGAGGCCATTCCCTTCCCGCACTTCGGCGAGTTCGTGCTGGAGGACAAGCCCACGAAGATCAACTTCATGTGGGTGGACTGCGGCAATCCCGTGGCCCAGATGCCCAACACCAACATGTGGAAAAAGGCTCTGGAGCACATTCCCTTCGTGGTGAAGGTGGACCAGTTCATGAATTCCACCTGCCTGTGGTCTGACCTGGTGCTGCCGAACACGGCCCTGTTCGAGACGCCCAACATCACCCATTCCGCCCGTTCCGCCGTCATCCAGATCAGCGAGGCCGGCGTGACCCCGCCCGGCGAGGCCAAGACCGACCTGGAAATTACCGCGGAAGTGGCCAAGCGCTTCGGCTTCGAGCAGTACTTCAACGAAGACCCGTCGGTGTACATCACCCGCGTGCTGGAAGGCTCCGGCGTCACCTACGACGAGCTGGTGGAGAAGAAGGGCGTGAACGCCTGGGATCTGGTGCCCGGCTGGATCGCCTACAAGGACGGCAACTTCGACACCTCCACGGGCAAGGCGCACCTGTGGGTGCAGGCCTGGGTCGACGAGGGCTTCCCGCCCATCGCCTGCCACCAGCGGCCGGTGGAGCATCCGCTGAACGCCGACAGCGAGCTGGCGAAGAAGTACCCGCTGGCCGCCGTGCAGCGCAAGACGCGCCATCAAGTGCACACCATCTTCAACAACCTGGAGTCCATGCTGTCCATGGACGGCCATAAGCCCCTCATCGTGCTGCACCCCGACGACGCGGCCGCCCGCTCCATCGCCATGGGCGACGACATCACCGTGTTCAACGACCGCGGCGAGCACAGCGGCGTGGCCCTGGTTTCCGAAAACGTGAAGCCCGGCGTGGTGGTCCTGCAGAACGGCTGGGACGACACCACGGCCTCGCCGACGAGCAACGTCACCAACAACGCGTGGCCCACGCTCGGCACCATCCATTGCTGCAATTCCACCCTTGTCGAAGTGAAGAAGGGAGCGTAACACCATGGCTCAGGGATTTTTCGTTAACTCTGCGAACTGCTACGGCTGCAAGACCTGCCAGGTGGGCTGCGCCAACGAGAAGCTGCTGGCCCCCGGTGTGTTCATGCGCCGCGTGCGCCAGGTGGAGAAGGCCGGCGGCCACGCCTTCGTCTCCATGGCCTGCAACCACTGCGACGAGCCGGCCTGCATGGCCAACTGCCCCGTGGGCGCCTACCAGAAAATGGACAACGGCCTGGTGGTGCAGGATCACAGCAAGTGCATCGGCTGCAAGACCTGCATCGAGGCCTGCCCCTTCCATGCGCCGGTCTACGATGAGGCCACCTCGACCACGTACAAGTGCGACGGCTGCGCCAACCGCCAGGCCCGCGGCGAGATGCCCGTGTGCACCGTGGTGTGCCCCAGCGCGAACCTGACGCTGGCCGAGACGGACACGCTGCCCGAGGGCACCTCCGTCAAGGACCAGTCCGACACGAAGCCGAATTTGACGGTGCTGCTGGACGAGGATATCGACGCGAGCCTGTTTGCCGATATCGACGGCGCCGCCGGCCTTATCGACACGGGCGTGGAAGAAGCGTAGGCGACAAGCCGACGGAATGCGCGGAAGCCGGCTCCCTCCCCCGGCTTTCCGCGCATTCTGTGCGACAGATACGTGGCCGCGCAGGCACGATTTTCCATAAAACTGCCCCGTTGCTGCGGGTTGCGGCCCCGAAGACGCGATTTTCCCATCGCTTTTCGTGCGATAGCGTGGGAAAATCGCAGATTTGGGGGCCATGAATCACTCTGGAGGGGCGCGGAATAGGGAAAATCGTGCCTTTGGGGCCAGAGGGGAAAGGGGTGCCATGTTCTACTTGGCATGGAGGAATATCACACGCCGGCTGGGCGCTTCGGTGCTCACGGCGTTTATTGCGTTTGTGGCGGTGTTCGCCCTGACGGCGTCGCTCGTGGTGGTGACGTCGCTGGAAAGCGGCGTGCGCCTGTCTCGCGAGCGGTTGGGAGCCGATATCATGGTGCTGCCGGCGGGTGCCTCGGGCAATGCCTCGGAGGTGCTGTTCTGCGCCGAGCCGGTGAACGTGTACCTGCCGGCGTCGGCCGTGGAAGCGGTGGCGGCGGTGGAAGGCGTGACGGCGGTCACGCCCCAGTTCTTCACCCAGACTGTGGACCAGAGCTGCTGTTCGGTGGTGGGCGTCACCCGCATTGTGGGCATTGACCCGGCCACCGATTTCGTGCTGGCCCCGTGGCTGGTGGGCACGGGCGCGACAGGTTCAGGCAGCGCACTCGGCGAGGGCGCCGGCGCGGCTTCGGGCCCGACTCCGGAGGCGGAAGATTTCGGCCTCGGCGATGACGGCATCCTGCTCGGTTCCGCCGCGCCGCCCATCGAGGGAGGCCAGGCCTCCATTTTGGGATCGGTGTTCCGGGTGGCCGGCGCCTTGGAGCCCACGGGCACCAGCGTGGACGAGACCATCTTCATGGATATCAATGCCGCCCGCACCATTGCCGCGGCGAGTCCCTATCTGGAAAGCATTTGGGGCGACGCCGACCCCTTCGACGCCATTTCCTGCGTCATGGTGAGCGTGGCCGAGGGCGCCGATGCCGCCGCCGTGGCCACGGCGCTGATGGAGGCGGTGCCCGGGGCGGTGGCCGTGCGCACGGCCGATATGGTGTCGGGCGCTTCGGCCCAGCTGGCGGTGGTGGAGGCCATGGCCGTGGCCTTCCTCGGGCTGATCGTGGCCCTGGCGGCCCTGGCCCTGGCAGGTCGGTTCTCGGCCCTGGCGGCCGGCCGTCTGCGCGAGTTGGGGCTGCTGCGCACCATGGGCGTGAGCCGCGGCCGCGTGGTGGCCAGCTTCGCCCTGGAAATTGCCGTGGTGACGCTGGCGGCGGCCGTGGTCGCCGTGGCCGTGGCCTGCCTGGTGGCCGATGCGGTGGTGGGCGCCTTCCACAGCGAGTTCTCGCTGCCCGGTGCCGCGGTGCCTCTGTCGGCCTACGGCTTGGCCGCGGCCGCGGGGCTGCTGTTTGCGGCGGTGCTGAGCGCCGTGGCCCTGGGGCAGCCGGTGGCGGCCATGGTGCGCCGCGACCCCCAGGAGACGTTGACGAGGGGAGATTTGTGATGGAGGCGCTGATAGAGCTTCGCGATGTGGTGAAGGAATTCCGCAGCGTGCCGCCGGTGCGCCCCCTGGACGGGGTGTCGCTGGCCGTGGCGCCGGGCCGCATCGTGGCGGTGACGGGCGTGTCGGGCAAGGGGAAGTCCACGCTGCTGAATGTGATGGGCGGCCTGCTGCGGGCCGATGGGGGCTCCGTGCGCTACCGGGACCTCGACCTGACGACGGCTTCGGCCGCCGCCGTGGACGCCGTGCATCGGCGCGGCATTGGGTTCGTGTTCCAAAGCCCGTATTTGTTCCAGGCCCTCACGGCCCGGGAGAATTTGGCGCTGGCCCTGCGGGCTGCCGGCCGCCGGCCCGGCGGGGGCGAGGTGGAGGAGGCCTTGGAGGACATGGGACTCGCTGATCGCGCTGACCATTTGCCCGCCGAGCTCTCGGTGGGACAGAAGCGGCGCCTCGTGTTGGCCCGGGCGCTGTTGGCGGGCCACGACGTGCTGCTGGCCGACGAGCCCACGAACGATTTGGACGCGGCATGGTCCGACGCGGTATTCGGGCGCTTCCGTTCCTTTGTGGAAGGGGGCGGCCGGTCGGTGGTCGTGGTGACCCACGACGAGGCCTACGCCCGCCAGGCCGACGAGGTGTACGTGTTGGAGGAGGGAAAGCTCGCCCGTCGGGCGTAGCGGGTGCGACGGGCGAGGCGCAGCGGCGCACAGGCTTCGGAGCGCAGTGGGCCGTCGGTACGCCGGCGCGACGGAGCGCGGCAAAGCGCCGTGCCCCCCCCGCCGCGACGGAGCGCGGCAGCCAAGCCCGCGACGCGCCTTAAGGAGAGACTATGTTGACGAGAAGACGATTCATGGAGGTGGCCGCCCTGGCGGCGGCCGGTGCGGCCCTGGGAACGATGGGGGGCTGCAGCGGCGCGTCTCCGGGGGCCGAAGTTGCGGAAGAGGGGGCCTCCGTCTCGGGCGGGGCTCCGGCTCCGTCCGAGGCACCGGCCGGCACGGCGGCCGGGGCAGATCCCGCAACGTCCGGGAAGGCCGCGGCGCTGCCCGCGGGCGCCCTGTGCGTGGCCGAATACGCCGGCAACACCGTGGCGGTCGTCGACCCGGCCGCCGGCACCGTTCTGCAGCGCATTCCCGTGGGCGCCAACCCGGCGTCGGCCGTGGTGGCCGATGGGTGCCTGTACGTGGGCTCTTCCGGCGGGGGCACGGTGACGGCCGTGTCCGTGGCCGACCCCGCCCGGATAACGGCCATTCCCGTGGGCAACCAGCCGCTGGGGCTGTGCCACGACCCGACCCGGGGACTGCTGTACGTGGGCGATTACTTCACCAGCAGCATCCACGGGCTGGACACGTCGCTGCAGTCTTTGGTGAGCACCGTGAAGCTGGATGCGTGCGGCTACCATAACCGTACCGATCCGCCCGACTGTTGCCGCATCGGCCCCGGGGCCGGCCGACGTACCGTGGCCCTGGCCCTGGCGCCCGAGGGCGACGTGCTGTACGCGGCCAACTACGGCACCTTCGACGTGGCCCGCATCGATCTGGCCACCGGCACCGAGCTGGAGGCCTTCGACGGCGTGGTGGGGCCGCGCCAGATACTGGTGTCGGGCGACGGCGCGTCACTGGTGCTGGCCGGTGTGGGCGGCGAAGGCGAGCAGCAGGTGAGCGATTTGTACGTGATCGACCGCGCCACGGGCAAGCGGGTGCGCGAGGTGCCCGTGGGCCTTTCCGTGGCCGGGGTGGCGCTGGCGCCCGACGGCGCCCGTGGTTGGGCCCTGGCGCGGGACGACGGCGCGTTGGTGGCCTTCGACGCCGCCTGGGAGGAGCAGAAGCGCGTTTCCGTGGGGGTGGGAGCCGACACGTTGGCGCTCTCGCCCGACGGGACGCAGCTGTACGTGGTCAACAGCGCCGCGGGCACCTTGGCGGTGGTGGATGGCGAGACGCTGGCCGTTGAACGAACGATCGAGGGTCTGGCCGCGCCCAAGGCCGTGGCTGTGGTGGCGTAGGGCCGCCCGCCCCCGCGCCCGCGGGGCCGGGGAATGCCCGGCTCGTTGAATTCGGAACAGAAGGAGAACATCGTGAAGAATATCCCGTTGATTACACAGGCCATCTCGCTGTTGTGCGCCGCCGTGGCGGTGGGGGCCGTGCTGCTGTGGGCGCCGGTATGCGCCGGCTCGCTGGAGCTGGCCAACGGCAACATGGTGCCCATGCGCTGCGCCTACACGGCCAAGGTGGCCGTGCTGCTGGCGCTCATCCTGGCCGCGGTGGCCGTGGCGGGCATGGTGACGAAGCATCCGGCCACGCTGGCCCTGGTGCTGCTGTCGGCGGCCATCGTGCTTTTGACCTTCGACACGCCGCTCTCCATCGGCGTGTGCAAGAGCGCCGACATGGCCTGCCGGGCCACGGCCCTGTGGCTCCGCGTGGCCGGCGGCGTCTCCCTGGTGGCGGCCGTGGCCGGCGCCCTGGCCAGTCCCGACCGCAAACGCGTGCGCGAGTAGGGGGCGCAAGACGAGTTGCGCTTCGCGCCTTGCCGCAAAGCGCCCCGGGCCTTTCGGCTTCGGGGCGCTTTCGCGTTCTAAGGCGCGGGCTCGTTGAGAGAAAGGCTGCTTTCGGGAAAGCGCATCGCCCGGATGGCGGGGATGGCCAGCAGGAGGGTGGCCGCGATGAGGGCGGCGAAGCCCGCGGGGTCGGTGACCACATAGGTGGCGGGGAAGTCGCCGGTGGCCAGCACGGGCGCCGCGAAGTAGACGATATCGAAGGCGGCGTGCAGGGCGATGGTGCCGGGCAGGGTGCCGCCGCAGAACAGGATGGCCGCCAGCACGATGCCGAAGGCGAAGGCCTCGAGGCTTTTCAACAGGAGCGAGGCCACGACGAGGGCCAGGTCGGGTGAGCCCTCGATGCCGATGGGCAGCCCGTGGAAGGCGGCGAAGATGCCGGCCGTGATGAGGATCGTCGCCCGGGGCGTGCAGACGCGCACCACCGCCCGCAGCAGCAGCCCGCGAAAGACGAGTTCCTCCACGAGCGCCGTGAGCAGGCAGGTACCGAGAAGGTTGAGCCAGCGCCCCGCATCGCCGAGCGCGGGCCCGGCCGCCGCGGAGACCGCCGCGGGGGCGGCCCCATCAGCCAGCGACAGCACCGCGGCCGCCACCGCCGCCGCCATCACGCACACCGCCGCCCCCACCCGCCAGCGGCGCCGGTCTTGCCCTATGTCCGCCCGTTTCACCATGCCCCCATGGTACCAAAGCACGAGGCGCTAGGGGGATGGGAACAAAAGGCCGACGATCCGACGGAGCATTTCGGCAGAGTGGAAATCTTGCATCGGGAGAAGTTCGGCATCGCCGGTCCAATGGGCCTGTTGCTATAATTGACCCATGACAAACAGGTGACTCAGAAGGGCGAATCATGCAGAAGCTTCAAATTGTGCTTGATGACGAAAAGGTTCTGAGAGAGCATCGTTTCAGTCTGGCGAAAATGGAAAGCGCCGTCGACAGTGTGTGCGTTGATCGCTATGGTCTTGTGAAGGGTGCCGATGGATTTTATTTCGACGGCGGCCGCCAAGGTGCTTACGTCGACTTCATGAGTGCGATTCTCGCGCTGAAAGACCAGTCGTGGTTTCTCGATAACGTGAAAACATGGCTTTGGTTCAACAGCGACGATTCTTCCGACCCAGATGATTTCGCCATTGAAGACGTGAAGCGCCATTATGGGTCAGCTGCCCCTGCATTTGCCTAATGGCGGAATCGAAACGATACAAGGCGATCAACTTCGATCTTGATACGGCGAGTTTGCGAGGAGAATTCGGAGAAAGCGGTCGCCGCAGGGCCTATGCGAGCATTCAGCGCTATTTGACTCGGCGGGGCTTCGAGCACCGCCAAGGATCGGGATATCGTTCCCTTCGAACGTTCTCCGATTTGGAAATTGTCGATCTGGTCGTGGCTATGTACGAAGAACTTCCCTGGCTGGCCCGGTGCGTTCAGAAGCTCGACGTCACCAACATCGGCCGCGAGTATGATTTGCATGCCCTGGCGCAACGCCGTATGGCCGAGAAGAGACAGCCGGCGCAGATTATCGAATTTGACGTGAGTGTCGAGTAGTAGGTGCGTCCGTGCTCGCGGGGCACGTCCTCGAACATGGGCTGGTTCAAGTCGATGGTGTGGCTCTTCAGCACCACGGCCAGGCCGAACAGGGGCAGAAACACGCAGGGGATGAGGTAGGCCGTCACCGCCACGGGAATGAGGTACAGCGCGAAGTACAGCACCGCGGCCCAGGCCGTGCCGGCGATGAGGTTGCCCATGCCCTCCCGGGCGTCCTGGCTGGCGAACAGCCGCTGCCACAACATGTAGAAGCCGGCCGACCCCACGCCGAGCAGCGCCCCGCCCGCCCCGGCGAGTCCCACGGCGGCGCCGCGCAGGTACAGGGCCCCAATGAGCAGGCACCAGCCGGCCATATAAGGCACCGCCACGGCCTTCACCATGAACCGGCGCGTCTCGGCGGGGAAGAACCAGGTGCCCGCGGCGCTGGCCAGGAACGTGGCCGTGAAGGCCAGCGACTCGGCGGCGAAGAACCACAGCATGACGTCGGGGGTCTGGAAGGCCAGGGGCAGAAACGGGAACACGCCGCCCCACACGCTGGCGGCGTTGATGGCGAGGAAGAGCCCGTAGCCGAGCGACGCCACGTTCGGCCGCAGCAGCGCCATCACCGTGCGCAGGTTCACGCTCCCTCCCTTCTCCGTCTTCCGTAAGGCGTCCCAGACATCCGGCTTCCGTTGCGAAAATCCGTGCAAATGTGCGTCCTGTTGTCGAAAAAGGGCCTGCAGGCCGCCCGCGGCCTCACCGTGGTCGAACCCCGCTTCTACCGCTAGGACGCCAACCCCATGGACGGTTTCTCCATCGCGCTCAGCGAGATCACCCTGGTGCTGTTCACCACCTTGGCTCCCTCGGGCGCGGTGGCCTACCTCATTATGGGCCTGCCGCTGCTCGCCGGCCGCGCCACGGGCGATGCGGCCCGGCGGCTGAGCCGGATGAGCTGCCTGCCGTTGGTAGTGGCCATGGTGGGGCTCGTCGCGTCGGCCACCCATTTGGGGAACCCCTCCAACGCGCTGTACGTGTTTACCGGGGTGGGCCGCTCGCCGCTGTCCACCGAGGTGCTCTGCGCCGTGGCGTTCCTGGCCCTGGCGGCCAACACGGTGGTGTACGGGCTGCTCGGCGCGGAGTTGCAGGGCATGGAAAACGCGCTGGCCTCCGTGGCCGCCCTCGTGCCGGCCTACCCCGTCTGCGTGGCTGCTTTCGCCATCCTGGGAGCCGCCGGTATTGCCACGGCCTGCTGCGCTGGTCGCCGCGCGTCGGGACGCCGCCGTATCGTCGTCCTGTCCGCTGGCGCCCTGCTCGCCCTCGCCGGCATCTTCGTCATGCGCTTCGTCTTCTACATGACCCACCTCACGGTCGGTTTGGGCGTGTAGCTACACCTCCAGCAGCACGTTGCCGTTCAGGTCCTCAATGCGGGCCGATGACACGCGGCCGTCTTCCACGTCCAGCTTCGCGATGGTGCGGCCGAACTCGCTGCGGGGGCGGAAGACGGCACCGGGGCACAGGTAGATGCTCGCCGGCCGCGCCTCGGGGCCCACGACCAGCTCGGGCACGTGGGTGTGCCCGTGCACGATGACGTCGGGGATGGGGTCGCCCGGCCCCAGGCCGCGGGACGCTCCGCCGCGCACGCCGCGCACATCCCCGGGCTTGTGGCCCACGAGGAACTTCACCCCGCCGAGCACCGGCCGCGCGAAATGACCCACGGCGCTGCCGTACTCGTCGAAGTCGTTGTTGCCGAGTACCGCCGTCACCGGCGCCAACGTTTCCAGCTCCCGCAGGATGGCCGGGCCGCCGATGTCCCCGGCGTGGATGATATGGTCGCAATCGGCCAGGGCCGCGTAGGCCTGGGGGCTCAAACTGCCGTGGGTGTCGGAAATAATGCCAATGCGCATGGGACCTCCTGTTCCGCTGCCTGCCTTCCCGTTTTGCCGCTTTGGGCGAGCGCCCTCGGGCTTCTCTGCGCTCCACCGCCCTCCTCCAGAGTCGCGTGCGTCCATCGCGACTGAGTTCGTTTCTCAAAAAGCCGTTTCTCTGCAACAAACTCCAGTTCGTAGACATCCGGAGAGATATTCTGCGCTAAAAACGCCCTAAAGGGAGGAAGAACGGTCTTGAATCGGTCAAAAAAGAAGAAACCATGTCTATCTACTGGAGTTTGTTGCAGAAAAAGGGGAGCAAGGGAAACCGGCGTTGCGCGAATGGGGACGAATCGAAACGAATTCCAAGCGAAAGGCTCAGGAATATTCCCGATGCCGTCCTATTGGCACGCTGTCCCTGTTATGATGAAGCCACCAGGCGGGGAGCACCGTCGAGGAGCGGCGCCCCGCGCGAATCCGCTCGAGAGAGGACGTCCCATGGGTAAGAAAATTGACGAGGCGCTGGACATCGCATTCGACGACATGCCCACCTACCTGCACGCCAACCATTCCATGTACATGGAAACCCCCACGGGGCTGTACTACCTCACCGACGTGAACGACCGCTACTGGCGTGTCCAAGACACCGAGCGCTTCAACGAGAAGGGCCACTACATGGATTGCAGCCCGCGCGTGCCCACCATCGCCGAGTTCCTCGAGCTGCCCTACAACGACGAGGGCCACACCATCAAGAGCGTGTTCGATGATGCCACCTTCTACCCCTCCGGCGCCGAGAAGGATCTCGTGGAAGAGGCCAACGAGGTAGACGTGGAAGAGGCTGCGGAGTAAACGGCCCGGGTGGTTGCGCGGGCGCCGGTTGACCGGTCGCGCAGGTGCCGGGCCGGCTGGCCATGTGAGCGCCGGTTGACCGGTCGCGCGGGTGCCAAGGCGGCCGAACGTAACTGATTGGTGGGGAGCGTCTCGCTGCGGGCGGTGGGGCGCTCCTTCTCTGCTATGATGCCCCTACGCCGCATACGGCGCACCGCGAACCCGCGAACGCAAAGGAGCATCCATGGGAAAGAAGGACGTTGAGGCCCTCGCTATCACCTTCGAAGAGTTGCCGACGTACCTGCACACGAACCACTCGGTGTACATGGAAGTGGCCGACGGTCTGTACTACCTCACCGACGTGAACGACCAGTACTGGCGTGCCCAGGACACCAACCGCTTCAACGAGAAGGGCCACTACGTCGATTGCAGCCCGCTGGTGCCCACCATCGCCGAGTTCTTGGAACTGCCCTTCCACGATGGGAAATCCGTGCGCGACCTGGCCGCCACCGCCACCTTCTACGCCTCCGAGATCGGAAGAGCACACGTCTGAACTCCAGTCACGACCTGAAATCTC
>CANPHS010000031.1 GCA_947573925.1 uncultured Enterorhabdus sp.
TCGCCCGAGTGGATGCCGGCCATCTCGATGTGCTCCAGGATGCCGCCGATGTACACGTCCTCGCCATCGCACAGGGCGTCCAGGTCGCATTCCACGGCACCTTCGAGGAACTTATCCAGGTAGACCGGGTGATCTGGAGAAACGGCGGTCGCCTCGGCCACGTAGCGCGCGAGCCCCGCGTCATCGTAGACGATGCCCATACCTCGGCCGCCGAGCACGTAACTGGGACGCACGAGCAGGGGGTACCCGATCTCGCGGGCGGCGGCGCGGGCCTCATCGAGCCCTGCGGCCATAGCCGAGCGCGGATAGGCG
Organism: uncultured Enterorhabdus sp.; assembly: GCA_947573925.1. GTDB lineage: Bacteria > Actinomycetota > Coriobacteriia > Coriobacteriales > Eggerthellaceae > Adlercreutzia. The sequence continues at coordinate 313 of CANPHS010000031.1, forward strand.
ATGTCGAGGGAATCGAGCAGCGCGGCGAACCGGTCGCGGTCCTCGGCCAGATCGATGGCGTCCGGGCTCGTGCCCATGATGGGCACCCCGGCCTCTTCCAAAGCGCGGGCCAGCTTCAGCGGCGTCTGACCGCCGAGGGTGACCACGACGCCGTCGGGATCAGTCGCGTCGATGACATCCATGACGTCCTCGTAGGTGAGCGGCTCGAAGAACAGCATGTCGGAGGTGTCGTAGTCGGTGGAGACCGTCTCGGGGTTGCAGTTCACCATGATGGTCTCGTACCCAGCGTCGGCCAGCGCGTAGCTGGCGTGCACGCAGCAGTAATCGAACTCGATGCCCTGGCCGATGCGGTTGGGGCCGGCGCCCAGAATGAGGGCCCGCGGGCGCTCCTTGGCCGCCACCTCGGACTCGTCAGCGTCGTAGGTCTTGTAGTGGTAGGCGGTCTTTGTGGGGAACTCCGCCGCGCAGGTGTCCACGGTCTTGAAGGCCGGGCGCACGCCGAGGATCTTGCGGCACGCGCGCACCGTGCGCTCGTCGGACCCCGTGAGCAAAGCGATCTCGGCGTCGGAGAGCCCGTAGCGCTTCGCCATTTGGAAGGCCTCGGCGTCCATGTCCTCCAAGGCGCACCCGCGCAGGGCCTCCTGCACGGCCACCATATCGGCCATGCGCGCGCAGAAGAACGGGTCGATGGCCGTGCGCTCGTGCAGCTCTTCCGCGCTCATGCCCCGGCGCAGGGCCTCGGCTGCCAAGAAGATGCGCTCGGCCGTGGGACGCGAGAGCGCGACGAAGAGCTCCTCGTCGGAAAGCGCCGCCTCTTCGCCCTTTCCGTCGGCCCCGAAACCGGCCCGTCCCGTCTCCAAGGAGCGGAGGGCCTTGCCAAGGGATTCCTCGAAAGTGCGTCCGACGGCCATGACCTCGCCGACGGCCTTCATGCGGGTGGTCAGCGTGTCGTCGGCCCCCTGGAACTTCTCGAAGGCGAAGCGCGGGGCCTTCACGACGCAATAGTCGATAGAAGGCTCGAAGCAGGCCGGCGTGGTGCCGGTCATGTCGTTCACGATCTCGTCCAAGGTGTAGCCCACGGCCAAACGGGCTGCGGCCTTCGCGATGGGAAAGCCCGTGGCCTTCGACGCCAGCGCCGAGGAGCGCGACACGCGGGGGTTCATCTCGATGATGACCATGCGGCCCGTCTCGGGGTGCACGGCGAACTGCACGTTGGAGCCGCCCGTGGCAACGCCCACGCGCTCGAGTACTGCGAGCGACGCGGCGCGCATGCGCTGGTATTCCAGGTCGGTCAAGGTCTGGGCCGGGGCCACGGTGATGGAGTCGCCGGTGTGCACGCCCATGGAATCCAGGTTCTCGATGGAGCACACAATGATGCCGTTGCCGGCCGCATCGCGCATGACCTCCATCTCGTATTCCTTCCAGCCCTCGATGGACTCCTCCACGAGCACCTCGCCGGCCGGCGAGAGCTCCAGACCCTGGGAGACGATGCGGACAAGCTCGTCCTCGTCGCGCGCGATGCCGCCGCCGGCGCCGCCCATGGTGAACGACGGGCGCAGCACCACGGGGAACCCGAGCTCGCCGGCGATGCGCAGGGCGTCTTCCACGGAGTAGGCGTAGCCGGCCCGCGAGACCTCGATGCCGAGGTCGGCCATGCACTCATTGAAGAGTTTGCGGTCCTCGCCGCGCTCGATGACGTCCACATCGCAGCCGATGAGCTCCACGCCATAGCGTTCGAGCACGCCGGCTTTGGCCAGTTCCACGGCCGTGTTCAGGCCCGTCTGGCCGCCGAGGGTGGGCAGGCACGCATCGGGCCGCTCCTTCGCGATGACCTTTTCCACGAAGGCCGGCGTGATGGGCTCCACGTAGGTGGCGTCGGCCAGCTCCGGGTCGGTCATGATGGTGGCCGGGTTCGAGTTCACGAGGATGACCCGGTAGCCCTCCTCTCGCAGCACCTTGCAGGCCTGGGCGCCGGAGTAGTCGAACTCGCAGGCCTGGCCGATGACGATGGGGCCGCTCCCGATAACGAGAATGCTCTTGATGTCCTCGCGCTTGGGCATTTACGCCACCTCCCCTTCCGTGTCAGCTCCGAACTTCCAACCGGACAGGCGGTCGGTCGCGATGTCGATGTCCAGGTAGTCCTCGCGGCCCTCCATGAGGCGCGCGAAGGCGGTGAACAGGTAGTGGGCGTCGGTGGGCCCGGGGGCCGCCTCCGGGTGGTACTGCACGCTGAAGGCCGGCACGTCGAGGAAGGCGAAGCCCTCGGCGGTGCCGTCGTCGAGGTTCACGTGGGTGAGCCGGATGCGCCCGAAGCGCTCGTTGGCCACGACGGGGGCGATACCGCGCCGGCCCCATTCCCGCAGGTCTTCCACGTGCTCGGTCGCACCTCCGGAGAGCTCGGGCACCAGCGCGCCCAGGCTCTGGAAGCGCGGGCAGAAGCCGTGGTTCTGGGCCGTCACTTCCACGCGGCCGGTCAGCAGGTTCTGCACCGGGTGGTTGCCGCCGTGATGGCCGAACTTCAGCTTGTCGATTTCCGCGCCCGCGGCCTTGGCCATCATCTGGTGGCCCAGACAGATGCCGAACAGCGGCACCTTCCCCAGCAGCTTCTCCGCCTGGCGGTAGGTCTCCTCCACCGCCTCCGGGTCGCCCGGGCCGTTGGAGAGGAACACGCCGTCGGGGCTCATGGCGAGCACGTCTTCTGCCAGCGTGTCCCAGGGCACGACGGTGAGCTCGCAGCCACTCGCCACCAGACCGTCTAAGATGGAGCGCTTCACGCCGCAGTGGTAGACGACCACCTTGAAGCGGGGCTCGGCCGGGGCGGCCAGGGCGAAGCCATGGGAAGCGGGCAGGTTCGCGGCGGTGTAGGAGTAGGCGCCGTCGCAGGACACGTCGGCGGCCAGGTTCACGCCTACTAGCGACGGGCTTCGGCGTACCTTCTCGAGCAGCGAGGCGACATCCGCGTCCGTGGTGGAAACGACGGCCCGCTGGGCGCCATGGTCGCGGATGTGGCGCACAAGCGCACGGGTGTCGATGCCCTCGATGGCCACGACCCCCTCGCGCGCCAGATAATCGCCGAGGCTCTCCTGGCTGCGCCAGCTGGAGGGCGTGGGGCACAGGTCGCGCACCACGAGCGCCCGCAGGGCCGGCCTCTCCGCCTGGGCGTCGTCGGCGTTCACGCCGTAGTTGCCCACCTGCGGGTAGGTCAGCACCACGATCTGCCCCGCATAGGAGGGGTCGGTGACGATTTCCAGGTAGCCCTCCATGGAGGTATTGAAGCATATCTCGCCTGCGGCCTCGCCGGGCGCGCCGCAGGAGGTGCCGGCGAACACCGCGCCGTCCTCCAGCACGAGCAGCGCCGGCGCCCCCGCCGGCTTCGAGGTGGCCGCCCGCATCTTTTCCGCAATCTTGCTCAAAGGTTCCGTCCTTTCCGCGACCCTCCCCTTGCGCGAAAAAGGGCGCCCCCGCCAATGTCGGGAGCGCCCTCGGGCACACAAGATGAAGTTCTCGGTCGCACCTTGCCGGTCTCTCCGTACCGTCCGTTAAAGGTCGTTTTTGAGCATACGACACTGTGCTAGATATGCATCTGCACAAAAATAAGCGGCCGAAGACGACAGCCGAATGGCACCGCGAGGACTCCTAAGCGTCCTGACTATGAAGGCCTGCGATCGGCAGCAACGGCCAGAGATTTCCCGGAGAAGGCGATGCCATAGCGCAGGCTGCCCGCACCGCTCTCGGTCGCGCCCGCATCGTAGGCCCGCGCCTCTATCTGGGCCAGAGCCTCGGCGGCCAGCGCCTCCAGGCGCCCCGTGTCGGCCCCGCGCTCGAACTTCAGCTCCAGGGTGACCGTCGGCAGTCCCGCCCGCTCGGGAACGAGGCGGATGTCGAAGCGACCGCGCCCCGCCTCGCGGTTCGAGACAGGGTTCCCGTAGCCGGGTACCCCGAACAAAAGCCCCACCAAAAGCATGTGGTAGCTGTTCTCGCTCGCCAGGTCGTAGAAGCTCGCCGAGTTCAGCAGCACGCCCTCCAGCTCCTCGGCGAAGGCATCGGCGTCCCCGTCGACCAGCGCGCGGTGCAAGTCGATCAGGCAGTCGCGACCGCCGGCGATCTGCGCGAAACGGTCGATGATCTCGCTGCGGTACAGCGACGCGATCTCCAAATTGGGGATGCGCAGTCGCCGCACGACGTCCTTGGAGTTGGGCTGCTCCGTATCGTCAGTGGTCAGATAGCCGGCGAGGTACAGAAGGGACCACAGGGCCTCGGGCTTGGCGTCCAAGTCGCCGAACACCACCGACAGATCGAGCGCGGCCTCCACGGAGCCGCCCGTCTCAAGCAGCCCGTACACCTTCCTCATCAGGCGCGCGTCTCCCCCACGCACCATGGCCGCGATGGGGGCGTTGGAAGACGTGTTGCCCCAGTAGGGCGCACACTCGCAATCGTTGTCGAAGTAGTTGAGCACGCTCCAGGGGTTGTACACGTCCACCGAGCCGAAGCGGTAGCCGTCGTACCATTGGCGCATCTCGGGGAAGTGGGCGGCCTGGCCCAGGTAGTTGGCGAGCGCGCGCACCTCGTCTTCCGTGAAGCCGTAGCGCTCGTCGTACTTGGTGTTGAGGGAAGTGTTCACCACCAGGTTGTTCAAATCGGAGAAGACGGACTCCTTCGAGATGCGCTGCACGCCCGTGAGGCACGCGAACGCCAGGGCCTGGCCGCCGTCCTTCAGGGCCGCCGTGAGCCAGCCCTTGAGAAACGAGACCATCTCGTCGTAGTACCCGTTGTCCCGAGCCGCCATGACCGGCGCATCGTACTCGTCGATGAGGACGACGGTGCGCCGCCCGTGGTGCTTGAAAAGCAAGCGAGTGAGGTTGATAAGAGAAGACTCGATGTCTCCGTCCGTTGCCTTCCATCCCGCAACGCGATCGAAGTACGCGCGCTCTTGTTCGTTCAGCTCAGAGCTGTCGGACAGATACCCATGGCGGATGTATTCCCATACGATCAATTGGCGCAGAGCACTCTTAGCATCTTCCCAGCGCTGCTTCTTCACCGGGTTGAAGCTGATGTATATGACGGGATAGGCACCCTGGTACTCGCGGTAGCGGCCGCCGCCGGCGTCCCAAATGGAAAGGCCCTCGAAGAGGTAGGCCGCGTCCTCGGCGTTCGGGTCGCTCGCCGGGGGGATCTCGAAGAAGGCCTTGAGCATGGTCATGTTCAGCGACTTGCCGAAGCGGCGCGGGCGGCAGAACAGGGTGACGGCGGCGGAGCTGTCGAGCACATCGGCGATGAGCAGCGATTTGTCGATGATGACCGACTCCTGCACCGCCGCGGCGAACCCGTCGCGCCCGATGGGCAGCCGGCGGCGGCCGGAAAGGTCGGACAGGCGCACGTCGCCCTCGCGATAGATACCGTTCTCGTAGGTGCCCGTCATGCCGCGGCCTTTCTCCCTCATGTCGTTTCCCCGATTATAAACGAAGGGCCGCTACATGCGGCCCTTCGCGGAGAATTAGCAGGAAGCAGGCGTCGCGTCTGCACGACTCCCGTACTCCGGCTGTGCGGCTACCGCATCCCTTACGAGCTCTACAGCCGGTAGGTGCCCGAGTTGGGGTAGGCAGCAGCTAGCTTCGGCGGCGCATCGATGGCGCCGAGGAACGTGCCGTCCTGGATGCAGATGAGGGCATAGGGCTCGGATGATCCGTCGCTGCGAATGCCCCACCACCCGTCGTGCAGGTACTGGGCGCAGAAGTCCTCGGGGATGCCGAGGGTCGCATCGGCCATGGAGGCGTCGAAGACCACGTCGCCCTCGGCGTCCATGATGGCCGAGCGCAGAGAGCCGGAGCCCGAATGGGCGCCACCCGCTGCGCCGCCAGACGCCGCCGCAGCCCCGCCGGCGGCATCGGCGCCCTCCCCCGCCGTCTGGGCCGTGCGAACCCACAGCATGCCGTCGTTGGCGTCGCCGAAGGCGTCCAGCTCCTCGCCGAGCGGCACGAGCCACTTCCCGGAACCCACCGAGTATAGGCCCGCAAGGTTCTTGTTGGCGCCGCCGTAGGGGTTCTCGCGCTCGGCCTGCACAGCCACGATCCCCGATCCTCGGGGCTGTTCGTAGTACAGACGGCCCCCGACGACATCGTCCCCGTTCACGCTGGCCGCGTCGAACAGCGGAGTGCCGTCGTAGCCGTACACCTTCCCATCGTCGTCGGCCTTCTGGTAGTACCCGTAGCCCAGGGAGAGGGGCTGGCCGCCCGCCTGCTTCCACGACACGAGCACATTGCCGTCCACATCCAGAAGGTAGGTGTCCGAGGGGGCCGCCTGCACGTTGATCACCCCGTCGTGGTAGGCGTCGTCGCTCGGATAGGACGACAGGGGCCCCTCGGCGGCACGTCCGAAGGTGAACACGAGTTCTCCCCGCTCGTCCAGCACCAGGCAGACGCCCTCTTGGCCCTCCTCGAGAGGAAGGACGGGCACGATCAGGCGCCCGTCGGAGTAGGCGCAGCTGCTGCCGCCGAACCTCGAACGGCCCGTCACGCCCAGCTCGGTCAGAAGCGGGTCGAGGTCCACCTTCGCGTTGCCCGCACTGTCGAAGAGCGCGTAGTGGGTCTGTTCGTCGTGCACCTGGTCCCACTCGGCGTCGTACTCGCTCGTCTCCCAAAAGCCCAGCGAGAAGCCGTCGGAGAAAGGCGTCTCGAGGACGGCGTCAGGGTTGGAGAGCTGCGTCAGTGTCCCGTTTTCGTCGACGATGGAATAGCCTTCGCCCCCATAGCCCGCGAACCAGGCCTCGGGAAGAGCCGGGGCCGCGGGCTCGGGCTCGGCGGACGCCTCCGGCTCGGGCGCGGCCTCGGGCTCCGGCGCCGGTGCCTCCACGGGGGCCGATTTCGGCTCGGGGGCGGGCGCCGCGAACGGGTTCGCCACCGCGACGCCCACCGCCGCCAGCGCCACCACGGCCACGCCGACGACAAGACCTGTGCGCTTCTTCTTGGAAGGGACCGAAGGCGAAACGGCTGCGGCCTTGCCATCTCTCCCGGATGGGGCGGCGCTTTCCGCGGGAACCTCAGAAGCGCCGCGCGCAGCCTGTGCGCCCGACGCCACTTCTTTTCCCATCGGCGCCCCGCACTTCGTGCAGAACTTGGAACCATCTGGCATTTCGTTGCCGCATTTGGTACAGAACATGGGGGAACCTCCTAACCCTTCCTCGCCGCAAGGGCGCACACGGCAGCGGCGATGGAGACCACCAGACACGCCATGGGGAACGCCGTGGCCGTGGCGATGCCGTCGAGGAGCCCCGACAGCCCGCAGAACACTGCGACGCAGACAGCCATGACTATTCCCCCGGCCACAAGAGCGCCCCTTCGGCCGGACTTAGCGAGCCCGACCGCGCCCAGCACGAGGAGGACAACGCCCGCGAGCCACAGCAGCAGGCAGCCCCAGGCCGCGCCGCCCACCAACGCCGAAGCCGAGTCGGCGCCCTCACCGCCTAGCGTCCCGTAGAGCGAGGCGTAGTCGCCGAACGCCCCGGCGAAGGAGGGAAGCGCCCACACGGCGTAGGACTCGTCAAAAGAGAAGGAGCCCTCATCAGCTCCCAGCAGGGACGCGAAGCCGCCCGCGTAGCCCGAGGCGGCCGACACCATGGGGTCGACTTCGAGCCACGGCAGCAGCGAGAGGACGACGGCAACGGCCGCAAGCACCGCAGCCGCCATCGCCAGAGGTGATATCTTGGTGGATGCTACGGCAGACGCCGCCGAGCGCGACGAGGCTGCATTGGGAGCAGTGGGTGTGGAAGGCGCCGAGCCTGCAACGCCCACAGCAGGAGTGACGCCCTTGGAAGTGCCCAGCTTGGCGCCGCACTTGCCGCAGAAGGCGCTGCCATCGGGCAGCTGGTTTCCGCACTTGGGACAGAACATGGCTACTCCTCTCCCCTCGGGGCGCCCTCGCCGCCAGGCGTCACGGCCCCGTTGCCGCCACCGTCCACCTCCGCCAGCTCGGACTCGCCGATGCCGGCGTTCTCGACCAGTTCGGCATCGCCGATCCCCGCATCAGCGATGGTTGCGGGAACCACCTTTGCGCCGCAGCTCATGCAGAACAGGTCGCCCTCCCCGAGCGGCGCCCCGCAGGAGGCGCACACAGGGCCCGAGGGCGCGGACGACACCGGGGCAGCCTGGGCCCGGGCCCTCTCTGCCGGCGTGCCGCAGCCGGAGCAGAACAGGTCGGCGCCAGTCATGTGCGCCCCGCACACCGCGCAGGTGAACCCGGCTGCGGCCGTCGCGGCGGCCGCAGCCTGCTCGTCGATAGCGGCTATCTGCCGCTGGCACTGCTCCCGCTCGGCGTCGATGCGGGCGATGCCGTCGTAGAGCGCCTCGCGCCCGGAAACGAGCGCGGCATCGCCGCGGGTGGCCTCATACAGGCTCGCCCCCAGCTGGGCGGCCAGTCCCTGCCGTTGGCGGTTCAACTCGCCGATGCGCGCATTCAATTTGATCTTGTCGGCGCCGCGCCCCGCGGCCGCCGTTCCCCGGTTAACCGCCGAAGTCACGTTGTCCAGAAATCCCATGCGAATCCTTTCTCCCCGAAACACACCGCCGCATGCCGACACTTCGACGGTGACGAGCTGCTCATTAGGAAGCCCCTTCCACCCCCCCCTCATGCCACATGGGTATGAGGATCTAGGTGTTTGGCTGGCTTATATGCAGAAGCCAGGAACAACACCGTAGGAGTAGTGAGTGCCGTAGCCGCCGTAGGGGCCGCCATCGGAGAGCACGTACTGGAAGTCGCCCGAACTGTCCGGATACGGAGAACGCCCCCACCAGCTGTCTGGCGATCCTTGGAGGTTTTTAACAAGTGTGGAGTTTTCATTATTCCAAATCACGCCGGTATCACTGAAGAGCTGGTAGCGGGAGCCCTCGGCGTTGAAAATATCGGCGGCCCATCCGTAGCTACCTCCAAGCAGCTCAGCCGCAGAGATAGGTCCAGCCAGCTCGGCAAGGGAAAACAGCCACAGCGAGTCAGAGGTAGCCGTCACGGCAGAAATATCCTGGGTTTTGCCTACGTTGTTGGTGAGCTTGTCCACCGGCACGATGGCAGACTTCAGGTCTTCAGGCAGCAGGGTCATGACGTCAGAGTTCAGGTAGCCGCGCATCTGCGAGGCCTCCCAGCCGCCGGCGTTGGTGTCAGTCGGATTCATGGGCGCCTCACCCACGCAGTCGCCGAAGATGAACGTGATGCCGGCCTTTCCGCCGGAGGTCTTGTCGTCGTGGGCGAAGCCGACGATCTGCACGGTGGTCTGGGTGCCGTCGGCCAGCGTGACCGACTTCACCTGGGTGCCGTCCAGCTTCCCCTCGGGTGTGCACAGGTTGTACTTTTTGGCCACCTCGATGGCGGCCGCCTCGTCGCCGGCCGCGCCGATCTCCGCCGAGATCTGCGACAGCTCGTCCCACGTGTAGGCCTCCACCGCCGACTTCACCGCGGCGCCGGCCGCACCCTGGGAGCCGCCCTGGGCATCCCCGGCGGCTGCGTCGCCCTGCTGCTCGGCCGCGCCTTGGACAGTCGCATCTGCGCCCTGTTGGCCTTCCGTATTCTGACTCGAGGCGGGAACCTCCACCGCCTCCTTGGGCTGCACGCCGGCAAGCCCAAACCAGTTCGTCGCGAACCCGGCGACGAGCACCACCAAAACCACGACAACAGCCGCGACGGCCCCTATCTTCGCGCCGTTCTTCTTGGGTGCCGGAGCCCCGCCGACGGCAGCGCCTGCCGCGCCCTGCGCGTTTTTGGTCGGGGCCGCACCGCCCACCTGGGCGCCCACCGGCGCCCCGCACTTCCCGCAGAAGGCCGCCCCCTCCGCGATCTCACTTCCGCACTTCGGACAGAACATGCTTGCCTACCTTTCTATCGATGTTTCTACGATCTCTTTGACCCGAACGTTCGCATCCTGTTCACTGTTGTCGCTAGAGCCGATGCAAATTACCTCTTCGACTCGAACCCCGGGAGCACCGAAGTCGCCCAATTCGGCGATTTTGATCGAGGTTTCGATTTGAACTTCAGGCTTCATTGCTGGCATCCTCCTCTCGCCTTCTTCTTCTGCCTTGAAAAGGGACGTGTCCGCAAAGGCCTGGGCAAGCCCCAACGAGACACTGGAGAATGCGGCGACTTTGCAAATCTGCGACAAGAGATCGGCGAACTGCGCTACCTCCGGCAACGCTGGGAGAAAAAAGTCAACAAGGTACGTAACCGCAAACACAAGCGCGAGGAAGACGCTCGAAAAGAGACGTCCGCGCCGAAGCGCCGGATAGCGCTTTTCCCTCGACATCCTAGCGACGACGGAAACAAATGCAAATATGCATGTATACGAATACATGCAAGACAGAACATAGGAGGGCAAATCGCCTGCTATCAACTGAGAGCCAAGTCGCTCGCCAACATACACCGAGCAAAACGGGGCTGCGCTGTTGAAAACGCATCCGAACACTATCCAGAGAAACAACCAACGTGATCCGCTTTTGGCAAAGCGGTAAATTAGCGCGATTTCAAGCGCCAAGAGCGCACAAACCGTGATACCCCAGAAGAGGCAACCAAGAACAGGGAATTCTTTCTCGAAGGCGACGGCAGCAAAATAGAAAGACACCGCTGCGGCAACAATGCCGATAGCGCATGCCAGCTTAAACGAGGGCTCGGGCCGACTTAGCGGAGAGACCCCCCCCCAGGTACGTATATGTGCGCTTCGTTAACAGCATGTCGGCAAGTTTAGCACAGCTTGGCGACGCCACCAGCATTTTTTCGCGGGCGGGATATGTGGCGAGCCAATGCTGACAGTAAAGCATCGCCCACTGCCGCTGTTTCAGATGAATACCCTTTTGTGGTAACATTAGGGCCACAACAAGGAGGTGCACCATGCCAACTGCAACGAAGGATGCCGAGATCAAGTTTCGCACGAGCGACGAGCTGAAGCGACAGACCCGGCGCGTCTACGACCGATGGGGCCTCTCCCTGAGCGAGGCCTTCAACCTCTTCATGCGCAAGTCCGTCGAGGTGGGCGGCCTCCCCTTCGATCTGCGCCCTGAGCCCTCCCCCGCCCTGAGCGGCCGGGAGACGCTGCGGCCGAATCCCGCCACAGGCATCACCGTCCTTCCAGCCTGGATGGACGCCCCCGAGGACGAGGGGCTCTACGATGACCTCGTGTGATCCCGCACCGCGCGACATCTGGCTCGCCTACGTTGAGTTCGCCGACCACGAGGGCGTGGGCAAGGTGCGACCCGTTGTCATCTTGGACGCCTCTGGGAAGGCGAGCGTCATTACCGCGAAGATAACGGCGTCAGCAAACTATGAGCCGTCCTCTTTCGTCGAGATCTCCGACTGGGAATCCTGCGGACTTCGTCGGCCCTCCTGGGTGCAAATCGAGCCCCTTGTGGAGGTGCGTCGCGACAAGCTTTTGAGGGACGAACCGCTCGGGCAACTGTCCCTTTCGACCTACGAGCTTGTTTGTGCTGCGCTGGGTTCGGTCAATCAGCATCCCTTACCAGAACCTGATAAACCTCTACCTGGTGCAATGCGCCGAGGAGAAGAAGGTTCTCGCGTTCGCCTAGGACACGCATAGAGAGCACGCCGGAAAGTTCGCCCGAAGCTCCAGAGCATCCAACGGTTTATTCCTCCCCTGCCAGGCGGTAGCTCACGAGGCTGGGGCGGGCGGTCCAGGGGTCGGGCTCGATGAGGGCGTCCAGGCCGAAGACCTCGCGCAGGAGGGCCGGGGTCATCACCTCGGCCGGCGTGCCCGCGCCGCGGATGGCGCCGGATTTCAGGGCGATCATCCAGTCGGAGAAGCGGGCAGCCAGGTTCAGCTCGTGGATGACGAGCGCGATGGTCTTGCCCTGGTCGCGGTTGAGCGTCTGCAGAAGCTCCAGCACCTCCAGTTGGTGGGCCATGTCCAGGTAGGTGGTGGGCTCGTCCAGAAGGATGAGGCCCGTGTCCTGGGCGAGCGCCATGGCGATCCAGGCGCGCTGGCGCTGGCCGCCGGAAAGCGCGTCGATGGGGCGCTCGACTAGGCCGTCCAAGTGCGTGATGGAAAGGGCCGCAGCGCCATCCGGCGGGCCACCTCGGCCGTGGGCATCTCGGCGATGGCACGTCCGTCCAGGTACACCGCTCCGCCGCGCAGGGGCATAGTGCGCGAGAGCGCCTTCAAAAGCGTGGACTTCCCGCAGCCGTTCGGCCCGATGATGGAGGTGATCTCGTCGGCGGGCACGGCCACGTCCATGGGCTCTATGATGACGCGGTCGCCGTAGCCCACCGACACGGCCTCGCCGCGCAAGACCGCGTCGGCGAATTTCTCGCAGGTGCGGTCGCAGGTCTCGCAGAACAGAGGCTCATCGACGACTTCGGGCGCTTCAGGAGCGCCTTCGCGGAAGGAATCGAGGAAATCCGCTGCGTTCGGCTTCTTCACAAGCATCACCTTCTCCTAGGATCTCGCCAAAAGGTACAGGAAATAGGGCGCGCCGATGACCGCCGCCACGATGCCGACGGGAATCTCGTTGGGAGCAAGCAGCGTGCGCGAGACAATGTCGGCCAGAAGCATGAGCACCGCGCCCACGAGCACGCATGCCGGCACGAGCGTCCGGAAGTTCGGCCCCACGAGGCGCCGCGCCATGTGCGGGCACACGAGCCCCACGAAGGTGAGGCCGCCGCCCACGGCGCAAGCGAGCCCCGAGGCCCCCACGGCCACGGCGGTGAGGGCAGCACGGGCCCGAGGCACGTTCACGCCGAGTCCCATGGCCGCCGCCTCGCCGAGCCCCAGCACGTTCAGTGTGCGCGAGGCGTAGAGGGCGCCGGCCGTGAGCAGTGCCAGCCCCACGGCGAGGATGGCCACATTCTCCCAACTGGCACCCCAGATGCTGCCGGCGATCCAATTCTGCACGAAGGCATAGTCGCCGTCGGACATGCGCAGCATGAGGAGCGAAGTGGCGCTGGAGAGCCCCGTGGCCAAAGCGACGCCGATGAGCAGCAGCCGCCGCGGACTGGAGGCGCCGCGCACCACCGACAGCCGCCAGCCGAGGAAGGCCACGGCCGCCGAGCCCGCGAAGGCGAGCAGGGGCAGGGCCACGGCAGAGGGAACAAGCCCCGCGGGCACGAAGACGATGAAGGCGGCCACGAGCAGCCCCGCGCCGGCATTGATGCCGAGCACGCCCGGATCCGCCATGTCGTTGCGGGAAACGCCCTGCAGGAGGCACCCGGAAAGCGACAGCCCCACGCCCACCAGAAGAGAGGTGAGCACCCGGGGCAGCCGCAAGTCCACCAGCGTGTAGGTGAGGCTCCGGCTCGCCGTGCCGGAAAGGATCTGTCCCAGCTCTTCCAACGAGATGCTGCGGTAGCCGGCGTTGATGTCGCACCACAGGGCCAAAAGCGCCAACACGGCGAGGATCGCCAGCACCGCGCCCGTGCGCAGCCGTTTCTTTCGCTCATTCAAGGCCCATCGCCTCCCTCCGCGCGCACCAAATGAAGAACGGCACGCCGACGATGGCGAAGATGGCGCCGATGGGAATCTCGCTCGGCGCCATGAGCGTGCGGGCGAGTACGTCAGCCAGAAGCATGAACAGCGCGCCGCCCACCATTGAGGCGGGGATGACGGCCCGGTAGTCCGATCCCACGAAGCGGCGCACCATGTGCGGCACCATGAGGCCTACGAAGGCCACCGGCCCGGCCAGGGCCACGGCCGCTCCCGCCAGGACGAGCACCACGAGCAAGCACAGCGTGCGGGATTTCCCCACGTTCACGCCGAGCCCCGAGGCGGCCTCCTCGCCCAGCGAGAGCACCGTCACGCGCCGCGCCAGCACCCAAGAGGCCACAAGCGCCGCCAATATGAACGGCGCCGTCATGGCTAGCGTATCGGCGCGGATGCCGGCTACGCCGCCGGCGGTCCAGAAAGTGAGCGAGTAACCGATGTTGAAGAAGATGGCCACGCCCTGGGCGAGCGCCGTGAGGAACAGCCCCACGGCGCAGCCGGCCAGCACCAGCAGGACGGGATCCACGTTGCGCCGGCGGAAACTCACGGCCCCGAAGACCACGGCCAGGGCGAAGGCGGCGCCTACAAACGAGCACCCCACCACCCCGGCGAAGCTCATGCCCGGCAGAAGTGCCAAGCAAAGCGCCAGCGCGAAGGCGGCCCCGGCGTTGATGCCGAGAAGCCCCGAGTCGGCCAAGGGGTTGCGGGTCACGCCCTGCATGATGGCGCCGGCCACGGCGAAGGCCGCCCCCACGAGGATGCAGCCCACCGTACGGGGCCCGCGCAGCTCCAGGATGGCCACGTGCTCCTGGTTCGCCATGTCCGGCGAGAAGAGCGCCCCCAGCACCTGGTCGGGCGGGATGGGGGTGCTACCGAAGAACAGGGAGAGTCCCGCGGCCAGCGCGACCGCGACGACTCCCCCGATCAGGAAGACCGATGTCCTGAGGCGCGACACGAAGCGTCCCTGCTAGGCCGCCGCATCCGCATGGGCGCGGAAGAAGTCGGTGAAGGCCTCGAGCTGGTTGGTGAGCGTGATGGGGTCGCGGTGCATGAAGGCCACCTGCTCGTAGGGCATGAGGCGACCGGCCTTGACGGCGGGCAGGTTCTTCCACAGCTGCGAGTCGTCCACATAGGCCGAGTCCGCGCCGTCCAGCACGCCGTAGCAGATGAAGTCGCCGGCGTAGTCGGGCAGCGCCTCCACGGAGATCACCTTGTAGGCCTCGTCGCCCTCTACCATGGGGCCCTGGATGGCCTCGGGCGCCTTCAGCCCCCACATATCGTAAAGAATGGAGCCGCCACGAGCGAAGTGGCTGCCCATGGTGTAGATCTCCTGGGGCCACACCTCCAGGATGGACACGGTGCGGTCGCCCACGATACCTGTGATCTCGTCCTTCACCGTGGCCACCTTGTCGTTGAACTCGGCGATGTACGCCTCGGCGGCATCCTTTTTGCCCACCAAATCGGCGATGTAGCGGAACAGATCCTCGTCCGTGCGCGTGCCATCGGCGATGTAGACCGTCGGCGCGATCTTGGCGTACTTGTCGTAGTCGGCCTCGGTGATGGTGACGATGAGATCCGGCTGCTTCTCGGCGATCATCTCGAGCGAGGTCTCGGCCGAGGTGGTGTTCAGCGCCTCGACGCCGTCGCACAGCCCGGCGAGGAAGGGGTTGTTCAGGGCATAGGGGCTTGCGACGACGGGCTTCACGTCCACGGCCAGAAACTCGCCGAGGTAGTAGTCGCTGACGATGGTCTGGGGGTTGGTCGGAATCTCCACCGGGCCCTTGTCGGTGTCCACCGTGCGCATGGCGGCAGCAGAGACACCGTCGCCAGCGCCATTCGTCGCACCAGCGTCGCCGGCACCGGAGGCATCACCGGCCCCCGAGGAACATCCCCCGAGCACGGGGGTCAGGGCGGCAACGCCGAGGAAGGCCGCGAACGCGCGGCGGGACATGGGGGCCATGGGCATATCCTTTCCGTCAAGCTGACCATTTAAGTTAGCTTTAGTAAACTCGCAGCAGCGAATGTTACCAGAGGTTTACTTACTTGCAAGGGCCTGCGATCCATCTCCACAAATGCCCTCACGCCCATTGTAGAAGCCCGTCGCCGAGGCCGCTCATGCCGAGACCCCAGCTGTTTTCCGCCTGAGAACCTCCCGTCAAAAAGAGGAGGGCCGCCCGCAGACAGCCCTCCTCGAAACTGGGACACCGTGCCGGACACGGTGTCCCACATTGAAGCCGGTATCGGTTTCGCCGAAGCTACTCGACTACCACGCCGTCTTCCATGGTGGCGTAGCCGCCCACGTAGACGTCGGTGGCGCGGCCCACAAGCTCGGCGCCGATGAAGCCGGAGTTGTTGGCCTTGGAGTAGAAGTCGCCCACCTCCACGGTCCAGGCGGCCTCGGGGTCGATGACCGTGAGGTCGGCCGTGCTGCCGGTCTCGATCTTCACCGGCTCCTGGCGCAGGATCTCGCGCGGGGCCACGGCCATGGCCTGAACCATGCGGCCGTAGTCGATGACGCCGGCGCGGACGAGGTTCGTGAGCACGAGGCCGAGGGAGGTCTCCAGGCCGGTCATGCCGAAGGGCGCCAGCTCGAACTCGCGGTCCTTCTCCCAGTCGGTGTGGGGCGCATGGTCGGTGGCCAGGGCATCCACCGTGCCGTCGACCACGCCGGCTGCCAAGGCGGCGGCATCGGCAGCCGTACGCAGCGGCGGGTTCACCTTCAGCGCGGTGTCGTAGGCCTCGTCGATGTCGTCCTCGGTCAGGAACAGGTGGTGCGGCGTCACCTCGCAGGTGACGGGCAGCCCCTCGGCCTTGGCCGCGGCCACGAGTTCCAGGCCGCGCTTCGTGGTGATGTGCTGGATATGCAGCGGGCACCCGGTCAGGCGGCACAGCGCGATGTCGCGGGCGATTTCCAGCTCCTCGCCCTCGGCGGGCCAGCCCACCATGCCGAGGCGCGTGCTTGCCACGCCCTCGTTCACCTGGCCGTCGGCCACGAGCGAGTCGTCCTGGCAGTGCACCATGATGACGGTGTCGAACTGGTTGGCATAATCCATGACGCGGCGCATCATGCCGGCGTCCTGGATGCCGTGGCCGTCGTCGGTGAACACGGGGACGCCGTGCTGGTACATGTCGCCCATGTCGGAGAGCACCTCGCCCTTCAAATCCTTGGAGCAGGCGCCGGACGGGATGACGCGGCACTTCCCCACCGCGGCGGCGCGGGCCTTCACGTATTCCACGGCCACGGCGTCGTCCACCACCGGGCTCGTGTTGGGCATGGTGCACACCGCGGTGAAGCCGCCGTGGGCCGCGGCCCGGGAACCGGAGGCGATGTCCTCCTTCTGCTCCTGGCCGGGGTCGCGGAAATGCACGTGCAGGTCCACCAGGCCGGGCACCACGATCTTGCCGGCCAGGTCGCGCTCGACGCCCTTCTCCATGGTCAGGTTCTGGCCCACTTCCACGATCTTGCCGTCGCGGATAAGGATGTCGGCCACTTCGTCCAGGCCGATCTGGGGGTCGATGAGACGGGCGTTCTTAAGCATCAATGCCATCGTTGCTACCTCCTAGGAGCAGGTACAGGGCGGCCATGCGCACGAGGACGCCGGCGTAAACTTGGTCGAGGATGATGGAGCGTTTGGGGTGGTCGGCCATGAAGCTGTCCAGTTCCACGCCGCGGTTGATGGGGCCGGGGTGGCACACGCAGGCGTCGGGCTTCAGCAGCTTGTCGCGCTCTTCGGTGAGGCCGTAGAGCAGGTTGTACTCGCGCAGGTTCGGGTACGGGGCGCCCTCGAAGCGCTCGCGCTGGATGCGCAGCATGTACACCACGTCCAGCTCCGGCAGCGCCTCGTCCAGGTTGCTCGTCACATGGTCGGCGCCGAGGATGTCGGGGCGGGCGGGCAGCAGCGTGGGCGGCGCGATGACCGTCACCTCGCAGCCCATGATCTTCAGGGCCGGGATGAGCGAGCCGCACACGCGGGAGTGGGAGATGTCGCCCACCACGCCGACGTGCAGGTTGTCGAAGGAGCCCTTCTCCTCCCAGATGGAATACAGGTCGAGCAGGGCCTGGGTGGGATGCTGGTGCTTGCCGTCGCCGGCGTCGATGACCGACACGCCGGACACGTCGGCGATCTTGCGGGGCACGCCGGCCCAGCGGTCGCGCACCACGATGCAGTCGATCTTGTAGGAGCACAGCGTCTTCACCGTGTCCACGAGGCTCTCGCCCTTCACCGTGGCCGTGGAGGAGCCGCCGAAGTTCAGGGAGTCGGCCGAGAGGCGCTTCTCGGCGATCTCGAAGGAGGAGCGGGTGCGGGTGGATGGCTCGTTGAACATGTTCACCACGGTGAAGCCCTTGAGCGTGGGCACCTTCTTGATGCGGCGCTCGTTCACCTGCTTGAAGTTCTTGGCCGTCTCCAGGATGGTCATGATGTCATCGGCGGAGTACTCCGTGATGTCGATGAGATGCTTGTGATTGAAGGCCATGGACCTACTCACCTCCGGTAATCTGCAACGGGGCGGAACCGGGGCGACGACCGGGCTCCACTTCCAGAATCTCCACGGCAGAGATGCCGTCTACCTCTTCCAGGAACAGGCGCACGTTCTCATCCTCCGAGGAGGGCACGTTCTTGCCCACGTAATCGGCGCGGATGGGAAGCTCGCGGTGGCCGCGGTCCACGAGCACGGCCAGCTGCACGGCGGCCGGGCGGCCGATGTCCATGAGGGCGTCCAGGGCCGCGCGGATGGTGCGGCCGGTGTACAGCACGTCGTCCACGAGCACGACGGTCTTGCCGTCGATGTCGAAGTCGATGTCGGTGGAATGCACTTCCGGGGCGAAATGGGTGGCGAAGTCATCGCGGTAGAAGCTGATGTCGAGCTTCCCCAGGGGCACCTCCACCCCCTCGATCTCGTAAATCTTGTGAGCCAGCATCTTGGCGATAAGGTCGCCGCGGGTCACGATGCCCACGAGCGCGATATTGCCGGCTCCCTTGTTGGTCTCGAGAATCTGGTGCGCCATACGGGTCACCGCACGCTCGATGCCGTCTGCGTCCAGGCAAACGTACTTGACCAAGCTTTTGTCGCTCATACACACTCCCTTCTTGAAGGTTCAGTGCGTACAGTCGAAACCTGCGGGATGCGTCCGAGTTTTCCGCATCCGTGTCGCCGCCGGGCAACAAAAAAGCCCGTCGGACGACGAGGCTCACGAAGTGCGCTTATGTTCGCGACCCTTGCTCGCCGCGCCCCCGCGCACGGGGTGTACCTTGTCGGCCTCTCTGTACCGCATTTAAAGGACGGTTGCACCATACACCCCGAAACCATGACGCGCAAGAGCAGAATTCAGAATGCGAAGAATTCTCCGCGAATGGCGCCAAATATTCTTTCAAAAACTCGTAGGTTCGCCCAAGGAAGACAGCGAGGGTCCGACAGGTGCCTGCAATTGCCTTGAAGCGCGGCCGAGCGGCCTTTTGGCCGTGAGGGGAAGCGCTGAATGGCAAGGGCAGGTGCCTGTCGGACCCGCAGCGTCGGCGTTCCCGTCGTTGCGTCAGCAACGGCGGAACATATTAGTAGTTCTCGGCCTTGATCTCGAAATGTCCGCGCGGGTGCTCGCAGACGGGGCACTTCTCCGGCGGCTCGGTGCCGATCTCGATGTGGCCGCACACCGTGCACACCCACACCTTCACTTCCTTGCGGCGGAACACCTCGTCGTTCTCCACGCGCTCGATAAGCAGGTCGTAGCGGTCCTCGTGGCTCTTCTCGATGGCGGCCAGGCCCTCGAAGAAGTCGGCCAGCTCGGCGAAGCCCTCCTCCTTGGCGGTCTTGGCGTAGGACAAATACACGCCCACTTCCTCGTCCTCGCTGGCCGCGGCGGCCTTCAGGTTCTCCAGCGTGCCGGGCACCTTCCCGTCGTGCAGCTTCTTGAAGTGCAGCTTGGCGTGGTGCAGCTCGTTGCCTGCGGTCTCGTTGAAGATCTCGGAAATCTGGGTGTAGCCGTCCTTGGCCGCCTGCTGGGCGTAGAAGGTGTACTCGCAGTAGGCCACGGCCTCCTGGTTCAGGGCCGATTCCAAGTTCTTCCACGTCTGGGACTTCTCAAGCTCCATGGTTCCGCTCCTTTCGCGTTCGGTGCCGCGCCCCGGGCACGGCGCAATCACGCCTTCCATAGTGAACCCGCCGGCCGGCCGCCGCCCGCGCCAACCATGAGCAGATACGTAACCGTAACCTTCCCAGGGGCAAAACGAAAGAAGGCCGCCCGCAGGCGGCCTTCCCGGCTATCCCTTTGGCGAGAAGGGAATGCAGTTTAGTTCAGGGACTCCAGTTCCTTGACGAGCTTCTTGTCGTCGGCGGCGGAGATCCAGCCCTCGGGGATGTCGGCGTCGTTATGGCAGCCGGAGCAGTAGTTCACCGAGGCGCGATGGGCCTTGTGGCAGTCGCCGCAAGCCACTTCGCCGTGCTGGGGCACGTGGGGGTTGCGCTTCATGTCCGCGGTGGCCTGCTGCAGGTCCTCGCGGGTCATGTTGTGGCAGCCCTCGTTCAGGCAAAACTGATCGGGCTCGATGCCGCGGGCGGCCACGAGGTCCTCGAGGGACTTCTCGGGCACCACGTGCATGCCGGCCTGGGTCAGCATAACCTCGTAGTTGCCGGTGATCCAGCTCATGCCCTCGCCGATCTGCTCGGACAGGGTGGGCACATGGCAGCCCATGCAGGTGATGTCGCTGGACTCGTCGGCGCGGTGCACGGCGGCCATCATGCCGCTGGCAGTCTCCAGCTCGTTGCCCCACTTGTCGGTGGCGGGCTCGCCGGGCTGGGCCTCATAGGTGGGCAGGTAGGGGTCCATGGGCGTATGGCAGATGGCGTTGCAGAAGCTCGGCTGCTCGTG
Organism: uncultured Enterorhabdus sp.; assembly: GCA_947573925.1. Lineage (GTDB taxonomy): Bacteria > Actinomycetota > Coriobacteriia > Coriobacteriales > Eggerthellaceae > Adlercreutzia. Next base: position 20,640 of record CANPHS010000031.1, read on the forward strand.
CCACACCCAAAAACCGGCGCCGGCCACAACGAGCACGGCAACAACCACGCCAACCACGATGGGCCACTTCTTCTTGCCCTTCTTGGCGGCGGGCTCGGTGGGAGCGGCCTCTGCCTCCTGCACCTCGGCGACCTCGACGGTCTTCTCTTCTTCGGACATGTCTCATCCTTCCAGTTGAGGGATCCTGTGAGACGCTCCTCGCGCCTCCTTCCGTAAAGAAGCAAACGGGCCGGCCCTCCCCAGCTAGCCCGACCCCAAGCGACAAGGGCCTCGGCACTCGC
>CANPHS010000032.1 GCA_947573925.1 uncultured Enterorhabdus sp.
GACATCGAGTCCTGTTCCCGTCGCTGCGGAACTCGCTCGGTCAGAACACCCCGTGTCCCCTCTACGCCTTGCCACTGTTGAGACGAAAGAGGTTCCCATGGTACGCGAAGGTTCTGCCCCTAATTTTTGTCCGCCGACGGAGGAGGGCGTCACGCTGACGTTCGCCGACGAAAAGGGCGACCAGGTCGAGATGGAGTTCCTCGGCCTCGTGCTTCTGGGCGGCCGCTCCTACGGGTTCTTCTTCCCCGTGGACGAGGACCATCCGGCCACTTCTTCGGGTGAAGTGGTGGTGCTGGAAGCGACCGAGCTCGACGACGAGGGCCAGCCCGAGGCCTTCGAGCTGGTGACCGACGAGGCCATTGCCGCGGAGGCCTACGCCGCTTTCCAAGAGGCCGCCAAGGACCTCTACGACTTCGCCTAGGGCCGTAGGCGTCCATGATTCTCGTCACCGACCCCGACCACGGGCTCACGCTGCGGGAGCAGCAGATTCTCTACTACATCGCCGGCGGTCTTTCCAACAAGGAGATCGCCGGCCGCCTCACGCTGTCCGAGCAGACCGTGAAGGCGCATCTGTCCCACATGACCGCCAAATCGGGCCGGGCCAACCGGGCGGCGCTTGTGGCCTACGGCTTCGAGACCGGTGTCCTGCGCCGCTGCTAGGGCGCCAGGGGCCGCTTCGGTTTCCCGGTGCCGGCAAAACCTGCGAGAATCGTGCTTTTCCGGCCAAGCTATGACTTGGGATTTCTCGAGAATTCTCACGTCATATAGGGTATTTGAAATGGCCTGAACATGACGGTTTTCGCGGGTTTCGCGGCGGTACCCATCGTCGAGGGCCGCACTGCCGCCAACGTAACCCGTTTGGGCGATGGATGCCGGCCGCCGTTGCGCTAGGATGGTGCCCATGGTTGTCTTCTATCTGGAAATACTCTGCATCTTGCTCTACGGGGCCGCCAGCGCGGCGGCCGCCTTCGGCATCATGCGCGGACGGCGCCCTGCCGCGCGGGCGGGGAAGGCCCTGTACTTCTGCGCCGTGGCCCTGCATTCCGCCGTCATCGGCATTGAATCCACCGCCACCGACGGCACGCTGCTGTCGGGGCCGAACATCGTCATGCTGGCCTCGTGGGTGCTGGCGGTGGTGTGTGCCTTAGGGCTGGCGGTTACCAAGCGCGGCATCGGGTTCGCCGCCGTGGCGGCCCCGGTGGCGGCGGTGCTCATCGTGGTGTCCCAGTGGATGGAGATCCTCGATCCCGTGAGCGCCGACAATCTGGCCTTCTACCAGTGGCCCCTGCTCGTGCCCCATATCGTGCTCGTGTTTGTCGCCTGCGCCTGCTTTGCCGTGAGCGCGGCGGCCTCGGCCATGCTGCTGTACCAGCGCCGTCTCATGGCCGCCCGCTCGGCCAAGGTGCTTTCCCTGGAGACGCCGGCGCTGGATACGCTGGCGAACATCGCGCGCATGACGGCGCTGGTGGGCCTTCTGGTGTTCACCGGGGCCATGCTCATCGGCTTCACCCACATGGTGGCCCTGTACGCGGCCATGGCCCGCACCCATTGCCTGGGAACCATCGGGTACCTGTGGCCGCGGGTGGCGCTGTCCCTGCTGGTCTCGGCGGTGTGGAGCGCCTACGCGGTCCTGTCGTTCCTGGCGCCCTGGGCCGCGGGCACCCGCACCCGGGCCCTCATCTCCATCGTCGGCTTCGCGCTCATGGTGGCGCTCATCGCCGTGTCGGCCGGGTGAGGCCCGTGCCGCTGGTCATGGTTGGCGCCAACCCGCGCCGAGCGCCCTTCGTGCCCCTGTCCCGCGCGTTGGAGGACGAGGCGTCCCGTCGGAACCTGGTCGCATCGCTGGCGGCCCATCGCGCCGTGGCCGGGGCTTTCGTGGTGGCGACGGCCGCCCGGGCGGAGGTGTACGCGGTGGTGGAGGAAGGGGTGGACGGCTACGAGGTCGTGACGGCCCTTTTGGGTGCCTGCGGGCCCGCGGGCGCGGCCGTGGCCGCCCACGGATGCTACGGCGAGGGCATCGACGCAGCCGCGCACCTGCTCGCGGCCGTGGGCGGCGCCGACGAGTTCTCCAGTGGCGAGGAAGATGTGAAGGCGGCCCTGATCCGGGCGGTGGGGGAGGCCCGGGCGGCGGATGTCCTTTCGCCCTTGCTCTCCGCGCTGGCGGAAGCGGCCGGGCGCTTGGGTTGCCGCCTCGACTCCCTGGGTGCCGAGGAATCCCTGGAAGCCGAAGCGGCCACCGCCGCCGAACTGGCCCGGCGCGTGTTCGACCATTTGGAGCGCCGGCGCGTGCTCCTGGTGGGCGCAAGCCCGCTTTTGGAGGCAGTGGCCGCCGCCCTGGGCCGCGCGGGCGCCGGGCAGTTCTCGACGGTGCAAGCTGCAAGCGGCTGCGGCGATGCGGGCGTTCCGCTGGACGGGAGCCCCGTGGTCGCCCCCGAGGCGCTGCCCGTGGCGCTCGGCAACGCCGATATCGTGGTGGCCGCCGCCGGCACGGTGCCGGAGCCCTTGGGCAAGCGCCTGGTGAAAAGCGCCATGCGCACCCGTCGCGGGCGGCCCCTCTTACTGCTGGACGCATCGGAGGTGCCGGCCCGCGCCATCGACGACCGCGTCGCCTCCATCGACGACGCCTTCCTCTACACCGCCGACGACCTGGCCCGCATCACCCGCGACGCCCCCTGGGCCGACCTCGGCCGCGCCCCTTCCCGGCAGGCGGCCATCGCCGAGGCCGTCCGCGACTTCGCCTACCAGTTAACCTGACGAAACTTTTCCGAGGCCCAACCTACGCCGTTCGGGCGATGCCCGGGAATTCTGCTCCGGGGTATTCTCTTCCCATGCTGAGGCCATGTCCCTACAGCCGTTGAGGATCTAGAGACGCGCACCGAGAGAGGCAGAGGAGAAGCCCATGATCGTATCGTGGATGACCACGAACCAGTGCAACCTGAAATGCGTGCACTGCTACCAGGACGCCGAGGAAGCCACCGAGCGGGAACTTTCCACCGACGAGGCGAAGAAGATGATCGACGAGATTGCCCGGGCGGGCTTCAAGATCATGATCTTCTCCGGCGGCGAGCCGCTTTTGCGCCCCGACATCTACGAGCTGGTGGCCCATGCGGCGAGCCGGGGCCTGCGCCCGGTGTTCGGCAGCAACGGCACGCTCATCACCGATGAGGTGGCGGCCCAGTTGAAGGAAGCCGGGGCCTGCGCCATGGGCATTTCCGTGGACAGCCTCGTGCCCGAGAAGCACGACCGGTTCCGCGGTTTGGAGAACGCCTACGAGCTCACCATGGCCGGCATCGAGGCCTGCAAGCGGGCGGGGCTGCCCTTCCAGCTGCACACCACCGTGGTGGACTGGAACCGCGACGAGGTGTGCGCCATCACCGACTTCGCCGAGAAGATCGGCGCCGTTGCCCACTATATTTTCTTCCTCATCCCCGTGGGCCGCGGCGAGTACATCCAGGAAACCAGCTTGGAAGTGCTGGAAAACGAGGCGCTGCTCCGCGAGATCATGGAGAAGTCGGCCGAGGTGTCCATCGACGTGAAGCCCACCTGTGCCCCGCAGTTCACCCGCGTGGCCAAGCAGCTGGGCGTGGACACGCGCTTCAGCCGCGGCTGTCTGGCCGGCCTCACCTACTGCGTCGTGGGCAGCGAGGGGCTGGTGCGCCCCTGCGCCTACATGACCGAGGAAGCCGGCGACGTGCGCGAGACGCCCTTCGACGAGATTTGGAAGACGAGCCCGGTGTTTCAGAAGCTGCGTACCGAGGCCTACTCCGGCGCCTGCGGCACCTGCGACTACAAGCAGGGCTGCGGCGGCTGCCGGGCGCGTGCCGCCTACTACCACGACGGCGACATCCTCGCCCAGGACGACTACTGCGCCCACGGGCAGAAATTGAACGAAGAGGAGTGCTAGCATGAAGAAATTCGTTATGGTGCTGAGCGCCGTTACGCTGGCTTTGGCTTTGGGGGGCTGCGCGTCGCAGGAGGCGCCGGCCGAGGCGGAGGCGGGCGACACGCCCCAAGGTACCGAGGCGGCCGGCCCCGTCACGTTCACCGACGACCTCGGCAACGAGGTGACGGTGGACAACCCCCAGCGGGTGGTGGCCTGCATGGGCAGCTTCGCCAACGCCTGGGAGCTGGCCGGGGGCACGCTCGTGGGCGTTTCCGACGACGCGCTGCAGGCGGCGGGCTGGACCATCGAGAGCCCCGACGTGGTCACGGTGGGCGACTTCGCCGCCGTGAACCTGGAGGCCGTCCTCGCCCTGAACCCCGATTTCGTCATCATGACGAGCGGCACCGGCGGCCGCGGCGGCGATTCCAGCCAGGCCGACCTGCGCGACGCGCTCGTGGGCTCGGGCATCCCCGTGGCCTACTTCGAGGTGACCACCTTCGACGACTACTTGCGGCTGATGCGCACCTTCACCGACATCACGGGCCGTGAGGACCTGTACCAGAAGAACGGCGCCGACGTGGCCGCGGCCATCGACGCCATCGTGGCGCAGGTGCCGGCCGAGAACCCGCCCACGGCGCTCGTGCTCACCACGTTCTCCGGGGGCACCCGCGTGCAGGCCCCCGAGACCCAGACCGGCGCCATGCTGGCCGACCTCGGCGCGAACAACCTCGCCGGCGAGAACCGCAGCCTCCTGAAGGACTTCAGCCTGGAGGCGGTCATCGAGATGGATCCCGACTTCATCTTCGTCATCCCCATGGGCGACGACGCCGATGCGGCCATGCGCAACCTGGAGGAGGCCACGGCGGCCAACCCGGCCTGGGCCACCCTGTCGGCGGTGCAGAACGGCCGCTGCATCACCCTGGACCCGACCCTGTACCTGGCCAAGCCCAACGCGCAGTGGGGCGAGGCCTACCAGGGGCTCTTCGACGACCTCTACGGGCAGAGCGCCCGGTAGGCCCCGTCGCCATGGGTAGCACTCCCAAACCCGTCGTGGCCCTGGTTGTGGCCGCCGTCGCCTTGGTGGCGGCCGCGGCCCTGGGGCTGATGCTCGGCGCCTCGTCGGTGAGCCTGCCGGAGCTGGCCGCATGGCTCACCGGCGGCGAGCTGTCGGCCACGGCCCGTAACATTTTGGAGAACGTGCGGGTTCCCCGGGTGCTGGCGGCGCTGTTGTCCGGCGCGGCTCTGGCCGTATCCGGCGCCCTCATCCAGGCGTCGCTGGACAACCCGCTCGCGAGCCCCAACATCATCGGCGTGAATTCCGGCGCGGGGCTGTTCGTGCTGCTGGCGGCCTCGCTCGTGCCGGGGGCCCTGTGGCTCGCGCCCGTGGCGGCCTTCGCCGGTGCCCTGGTGGCGGCGCTCGCCATCTTCGGGCTGTCGTTGGGCACGGGGGCGAGCCGGCTGACCGTGGTGCTGGCCGGCATCGCCATCACCACGGTGTTCGGCGCCGGCATGAACACCATCCTCATCGTGGACCCCGATGCCTACGTCGGCTCGTCCACCTTCCTCGTGGGCGGGCTCTCCGGCGTGCTCATGCGCGATGTCGGCTGGCCGGCGGCCTACATCGCGGTTGGGCTGGCCGCGGCCCTGGTCGGGGCTCCGAAGCTGAACATCCTCGCGTTGGGGGACGAGGCGGCCCACGGCCTGGGGCTGAACGTGGGCGCCCTGCGCCTGGTCATGTTGGCCGCCGCCGCGGTGCTGGCCGGCGCCGCCGTCAGCTTCGCGGGGCTGCTCGGCTTCGTGGGGCTGGTGGTGCCGCACCTCGTGCGGTTCTTCGTGGGCCACGACAACCGCTGGGTGGTGCCGGTGTCGGCCGTGGCCGGCGCGGCCTTCGTGGCGGGCTGCGATCTTCTGGCCCGGGTGCTGTTCGCCCCTTACGAGCTGCCCGTGGGCATTCTCATGGCCTTCATCGGCGGCCCCTTCTTCATCTACCTCATCTTGAAGAACAAAGGAGGCGGCCTTGACTGAACCGAACGCCGAGCCTGCTTGCGAGCCCGTTGCCGCCGCGCCGACGAGCCCTGGCGCCATGGGCCCCGACGGCGCCGTGCCGTCGCCGGCCGTGCCGGCCGTCGAGTACCGGGACGTGGCCTTCTCCTACCGGCCGCGCCGTCCCTTCATCGCGGGGCTGTGCGCCACCGTGGAGGCCGGGGCGGTGACGAGCATCGTCGGCCCCAACGGTTGCGGGAAATCCACGCTGGTGAAGCTGGCCTCGGGGCTGCTGCGCCCGGCATCCGGCTCCGTGGCGGTGAAGGGGCGCGACGTCGGCGCTCTTTCCGCCCGCGAGCGGGCCCGCCTGATGGCCGTGCTGGCCCAGTCGGCCCGCACGCCGCCCATGACCGTGGAGGCCCTCGTGGCCTGCGGGCGCCATCCGCACCAGGGGCTGGGCGGCCGCTTGTCGCCGGCCGACCGCGCGGCGGTGGAGGCGGCCATGGAACGCGCCGGCGTGGCCCGCTTCCGCGCCCACGACGTGCGGCGCCTCTCCGGCGGCGAGCGCCAGCGGGCCTTTCTGGCCATGACCCTTGCCCAGGACACCGACCTCATCGTGCTGGACGAGCCCACCACCTACCTGGACATCAACGCTTGCCACGACCTCATGGCCCTGGTGCGCGATTTGAACCGGCGCGAGGGCAAGACCGTGGCCATGGTCATCCACGACATCGATCTGGCCCTGCGCTACTCCGACCGGCTCATCGTGATGCAGAAGGGGAACGTGACGGCCCAGGGGCCCACCGGGGCCGTGCTCGCCTCCGGGGCCGTGGGCGACGCCTTCGCCATGGACATCTGCCGCCACGACCGCGACGGGGACGGCTTTGCTGGCGAACCCCGCGACCCGCGTTCCGCCGAGTGTGGCTACGTGCTGTACCCGCGCGAAGTCCCGCGGGAGGAGTAACGGCGCGGGGGAGTGACGGCCCGGAGTTCGGCCTTCCCGCCGCGTGACCCATCGGACGTGCCTCTGGCCCATTGCCCGCGCCGATGGATTCCGGGGTTGCGCGGCGCCGCCCAAATACCTACAATGCAAACCGTGAATTCTGTTTCAGGGCGAGGTGGAAATCCTCACTGGCGGTAAGCGGTCCTTCAGGCCGCAAGCCCGCGACCCTGCGTCCGCGCAGGCTGATCCGGTGGAAATCCGGGGCCAACGGTTACAGTCCGGATGGAAGAGGCAGACGTTCGCGCACCGGCCCGCGGCCGGGCCCCGTCGAACAAGGGGCAGCGCGAACCCATGGAGCCGGTATGAAAAGGAATTCATACGGGCTCGTTTTCTTTCTGGCGAGGGGAAAGCGAATCCGCGCAGACTCCCACCTCGCTGAAAGAAGGTGACGATCATGGCCGAGAAGCCCACGATCCATCCCGCCGCCGCCAGCCCCGTGCGCCCCGCGAAGGCGCCCACGGCCCAGAAGTCGCTGGCCAACACGAACCGCTGGTCCACCCGCGTGCTCGTGACCATCGCGCTGATGTGCGCCATCTCCATCCTGCTCACGTTCGTGGAGTTCCCGCTTTTGCCCGGCGTGGCGTGGCTGTCCTACGACGCCTCCTTCATGCCCGCCATGGTGTGCGGCTTCGCCTACGGCCCCGCCGCGGGCCTGGCCTGCGGCGTCATCTCCGTGGTGGCCCACGGCATCCTGTTCGCCGACTTCACCGGGGCGCTCATGAACTTCCTCGTGGTCATCGGCTACGTGCTGCCGGCCGCCGTGGTGTACCAGCGCATCCACTCCTTCAAGGGCGCCGTCATCGGCCTGGCGCTGGGCATCGTGGTGGCCGTGGTCATGGCCGTGCTCGGCAACCTGGTGGTCACCCCCGCGTGGCTCGGCGTGCCGGTGGATGCCGTGGTGGCCATGATCGTGCCCATCCTCATCCCGTTCAACCTGCTGAAGGGCATCCTGAACTCGGTGCTCACCCTTATCGTGTACAAGGCCATCTCGAACCTCATCACCCCGAAGAAAGACCAAGTGAAGGGCTTGTAAGTGACGCAACGTTCCGAAAACGCCCCCGAGGCCGCGGTGATTGCGGAAGCGGCTGAAGCGACTGAGGTTGTCGCGGCCGCCGTGCCCGGCGAAGCCGCCGCACCCGACACCTTCGTCGATTTCCGCGACGCGGCCTTCACCTACGACGGCGAGCGCTTCGTCTTCCGCGATTTGAACCTCACGGTGCCCCAGGGGCAGTTCCTGTGTCTCCTCGGCGGCAACGGGAGCGGGAAGTCCACCCTGGCCAAGCACATCAACGCGCTGCTCGTGCCCGACGAGGGCGCGGTGGAGGTGTTCGGCTGTGACACTCGCGATGCCGAGAGCACCTACTTCATCCGCTCCAACGCCGGGCTCGTCTTCCAGAACCCCGACGACCAGATCGTGGCGAGCCTCATCGAGAACGACGTGGCCTTCGGGCCCGAGAATTTGGGCGTGCCCAATCCCGAGCTGCGGGAGCGGGTGACCCGGGCGCTGGCCGAGGTGGGGCTCCAGGGCTTCGAGAAGCACGAGACCAACGCGCTGTCCGGCGGCCAGAAGCAGCGCGTGGCCATCGCCGGCGTGCTGGCCATGGACCCGGCCATCCTCATTCTGGACGAGGCCACGGCCATGCTGGACCCCCGGGGCCGCGCGGGGCTTCTGCGCGTGGTGCGCGAGCTGCACGCGGCCGGCATGACCGTGGTGATGATCACCCACTACATGGAAGAGGCGGCCCAGGCCGAGCGCGTGGTGGTGCTCGATGGCGGCCGGGTGGTGCTCGACGGGGCGCCGGAAGACGTGCTCGTGCGGGCCGACGAGCTGCGGGCCCTGTCCTTGGAGGTGCCCTTCGCCTGCCGGCTTTCCCTGGCCCTGCGGGCCGCCGGCGTGCCCGTGGCCCCCTGCATTGCCGACGACGACTTGAAGGAGGAGCTATGCGCCTTGCGTTCGAGCAGGTAAGCTACAGCTACGCCGGCGCCGCCTCCCGGAAGAAGAAGGCCGGCAAGAAAGAGAAGCGCCAGGCCGATTGGGGCAACGCCCCCGGCGAGGTGTGGGCCCTGCGCAATGTGAGCCTGACCGTGGAGCCCGGGGAGTTCCTCGGCGTGGCCGGGCACACCGGCAGCGGGAAGTCCACGCTCATCCAGCACATGAACGGGCTCGTGCATCCCACTGAGGGTCGCGTCACCGCCGACGGGGCTGACCTGGTCGACAAGGACGTGGCCGTTTCGGTGCGCCAGCGGGTGGGACTCGTGTTCCAGTACCCCGAGAACCAGCTGTTCGCGAACACCGTGTACGACGACGTGGCCTACGGTCCTCGCAATATGAAGCTGCCCGAGGACGAGGTCGATCGCCGTGTGCGCGAAGCGCTCTTGCTCGTAGGCCTGGACGCAGACGAAATCGGCGAGCGCAGCCCCTTCGATTTGTCCGGCGGCCAGCAGCGCCGCGTGGCCTTTGCCGGCGTGCTCGCCATGGAGCCCGAGGTGCTCGTGCTCGACGAGCCCGTGGCGGGGCTCGACCCGCTGTCCCGGGCCGACTTCCTCGCGCTCATCGCGTCGTTCCACGCCAGCGGCATGACCGTGGTCATGGTGTCCCATTCCATGGAGGACCTGGCGGCTTTGGCCGACCGCATCCTGGTGCTGTCCGAGGGTCGCGTGTTCGCCCTGGGCACGCCGGCGGAGGTGTTCGCCGATGCGGCGGCGCTGAAGGCCGTGGGCCTGGCCGCCCCGGCCCCCCAGACCTTCGCAAGCGCCCTGCGAGAGGCGGGCTTCCCGCTGCCGCGGGCGCTCTACGACGAGGCGACCCTGGCCGCCGACATCGCGGCGGCGCTGGGCTGCGGGGACGGGGCCGCTTCCGCGCCGGACGGGGGCGGTGGCCGTGGGTGATCGCGCCATCATCGGCCAGTACTGGCCAGAGGACTCCCTCGTCCACGCCATGGACCCCCGGGCGAAGTTCCTGCTGTCCCTCGTGCTCATGGCGGCGGTGTTCTGCGCCGCCACGCCCGTGGCCTTGGCCGTGGCGGCCCTGTTCATTGTGGGCTTCTACGGAGCGGCCCGCATCCCGCTGCTGCAGGCCGTGGGGGCCCTGGGGCCGCTCATCATCCTGGTGCTGGTGACGGCGCTGCTGAACGTGCTGTTCGTCCAGGGCGGCCAAGTGTACTTCGAGTGGGGCATCATCTGCATCAGCGAGAAGGGCATCCAGTCGGCCGTGTTCATCGGCTGCCGCCTGTTTCTGCTGCTGCTCGGCATGAGTCTGCTCACCCTGACCACCACCACGCTGGACATCACGGCCGCCTTCGAGCGCCTGCTGGCCCCGACCGCCCGCCTCGGCGTGCCGGCCCACGAGCTGGGCATGATCCTGGGGATCGCCCTGCGCTTCCTGCCCCAGTTCATGACCGAGCTCGGCGTCATCTACCGCGCCCAGGTCAGCCGCGGCGCCCGTTTCGACGCGAACCCCTTCAAGGGCGGCATGCGCATGCTGACGGCCCTCATGGTGCCCCTGTTCGCCAGCGCCTTCCGCCATGCGGAGACCCTGAGCGCCGCCATGGAGGCCCGCTGCTACCACGGCGGCGACGGCCGCACCCGCCTCGACCCCTTGCGCCTCACCTGGCGCGACGGCGCCGGCACCGCCGCCGTCCTCGTCATGCTCGCCACCGTCATCGCCGCCAACTTCATTCCCGTATAGGCATCGGGAATGGTGAGACTTCATATGCGGAAGAGAAGCCCGCGGATTCCCGGTAGTGCTCGACGCGCAGTTCCGCAGCGACTGGAACAGTCCAGCGGACTGTTCCACCAAGCGAGGACTGTTTGAGCATCGAGTACTACCGGGAAGCCGAGGGCGGACCACAAGGAAAGGAATTCCCATGTCCCAAGGCAAAGAAACCATCGTTGAGTACCTTACGAGCATTCCCGCCTGGTATTTGGCCACGGTGGAGGAGACCCCGGAAGGCGCCAAGCCCCATGTGCGCCCCTTCAGCTTCGCCCGCATGCAGGACGGCGACATCCAGTTCTGCACCGCCACCACGAAGGACTGCTACCGCGAGATGCGAGCGAACCCGTTCGTGGAGCTGACCGCCTGGAAGCCCGGCGCCGGCTGGGTCATCCTGCGCGGCACGGTGAACCTGGAGGACACCGCCGACGCCGCCACCCGCGAGGAGGGCTTCAAACACATGGTGGCCCTCGGCGAGACCTGGGCGAGTGCCGACGACCCCGAGCTCACCTTCTTCACCATCGAGAACCCCGAAGCCTGGATCTGCGACATCGACGGCTCCTGGACCCCCGTGGAGTTGTAACCTACCTGTTCCTTATGGGCAGTCGGTGGAGAAGAACGCTGTGACCTGCGCAGTGTGAGAGTAGCCGCATGGGCGGGCCGGAAGCCACCCGCGCAGATTCCGCCGACACGGAAATATTTGGGTAAAAATACTACACCCAAAATTCCGAAAGCGAGGACTTGCCCGAGCACGTGGCCTCCGGCCCGCCCATGCGGCGGACAGACGGGTCGCCCGGTACGAGCAAATCCGGAAACCCTAAGGATCCTATGACTGAAATTCTCACCTCCATCGATTCCTTCGTGTGGGGCCCGGCGATGATCGCGCTGCTTCTGGGCACCCACGTCTACCTCACCTTCCGCACCGGCTTCATCCAGCGCAAGCTGCCCCAGGCCATTCGCATGTCGGTGAAGAGCGACCCCGACGGCAAGGGCGACATCTCCAGCTTCGGGGCCCTGGCTACGGCCCTTGCGGCCACCATCGGCACCGGCTCCATCGTGGGCGTGGCCACGGCGCTGCTCGCGGGAGGGCCGGGCGCCATCTTCTGGATGTGGATCGCCGGTTTGTTCGGCATCGCCACCAAGTACGTGGAAACCTACGCGGCGGTGAAGTACCGCGTGCGCGATCGGTCCGGCGCCATGATGGGCGGCGCCATGTTCGTGTGGAAGCGGGCCTTCGCCCGGGCCGACGGCAGCATCCCCTGGTGGGCGACGCTGGGGGCCGTGTCCTTCGCCGGCTTCGCCGTCATCGCCACCGTCGGCACGGGCTCGGCGGTGCAGGCGGCGGCCATTTCCGGCATCGTCACCTCGTCCATTCCCGCCATTCCGGCCGTGGCCGTAGGGCTGGTCGTCGTGGTGGCCGTGGCGGCCGTCATCTTCGGCGGGGTGAACTCCATCGCCCGGGTGTGCGAGTGGCTCGTGCCCGTGATGGCTGGGGCCTACGCGCTGGGATGCCTGGTCATCATGGCCATGAATTTCACGGTGCTGGGGGATGCGGTCGGGCTCATCCTGGAATGCGCCTTCACCCCCAAGGCGGCCTTCGGCGGCGCCGTGGGGTCGGGCATGGTCATGGCGCTGCAGTTCGGCTGCGCCCGCGGGCTCTTCTCCAACGAGAGCGGCCTGGGCACCGCCCCCATTGTGGCGGCGGCCGCGAAGACCCGCAACCCAGCCGAGCAGGCCCTCGTGTCCATGACCGGCGCGTTCTGGTCCACGGGGGTCATCTGCCTGCTCACGGGCCTCGTGCTCGTGTCCACCATGATCTCGCACCCCGAGATCGGCCAGGACATTCTGGCGAACCCCTCCATCTTCACCGGGGCGGCCCTCGCCAGCGCCGCCTTCGCGGAGATTCCCGTGTTCGGCACGCCGGTGCTGGTGCTCGGCATGTGCGCCTTCGCCTACTCCACCATTTTGGGGTGGAGCTACTACGGCAACCGCTGCGTGGCCTACCTGTTCGGCCCGAAGGGCATCAAGCCCTATCAGATCGTGTACGTGGCCGTGGCCTTCTTCGGGGCCATCGGCGTGGGGGATGTGGTGTGGACCATCTCCGACATCGGCAACGCGCTCATGGCCATCCCCAACATCATCGTCATCCTGCTGTTGTCGGGCATGATCGCGAAGGAGACGAGGCATTTCGTCTACGACGGGCATTTGGACGAGGTGGCCGACGAGCCGGTGCCCCAGGTGGACAAGGCCCAGCTGTAGGGGGCGTCTGAAGGTCGTTGCAGGACTTTCGCCGGTCGCCGCTTTGGGATGCCATGGCTGGCGATGGTGCCGTTGGCGGGGAATTCGTTCATTGTTAACAGAAGCGCTCATCTTCTCCCTCTATAATGCGATTACTTTAGCGTGTTAAAGCGCTGAGTTCGCTGAGAGGAGAACTGTCCCATGGATATGATTGTGGACGTCATCAACGCCATCGACGGCTGGGTGTGGGGGCCGCCGATGCTCGTGCTGCTGCTCGGCAGCCACATCTACCTGACCTTCCGCACCGGGTTCATCCAGCGCAAGCTGCCCACGGCCATCAAGCTGTCGGTCACGAAGGACCCCGACGCCCCCGGCGATATCAGCCAGTTCGGCGCCTTGTGTACGGCGCTGTCGGCCACCATCGGTACCGGCAACATCGTGGGCGTGGGCACGGCCATCATCGCCGGCGGCCCGGGCGCGGTGTTCTGGATGTGGATCACCGGCGTGTTTGGCATCGCCACCAAGTACTCCGAGACCTTCGCCGCGGTGAAGTACCGCGTGAAGGACCACAACGGCAACATGCTCGGCGGCGCCATGTACGCCTGGAAGCGCGCCTTCACCGACAAGGCCGGCAACACCCCGTGGTGGGCGCTGTTGGGCGCCGGGGCCTTCGCCCTGTTCGCGGCCATCGCGTCCTTCGGCATCGGGTCGGCCGTGCAGTCCTCGGCCATGACCGAGGTCATCTCCACGAACCTGCCCGGCGTGCCCGCTTGGGGCATCGGCCTGGCCATCGTCATCATGGTGTCCGTGGTCATCTTCGGCGGCGTGAAGGTCATCTCGAACGTGTGCGAGAAGCTCGTGCCCTTCATGGCCATCGCCTACATCTGGGGCTGCGTGGTTATCCTGGGCATGAACTGGGAGTTCGTCTGGCCCGCCTTCTGCCTCATCGTGGAAAGCGCCTTCACCGCCAAGGCGGCTTTCGGCGGGGCGCTCGGTAGCGGCCTCATGCTGGCGCTGCAGTTCGGCTGCGCCCGCGGCCTGTTCTCCAACGAGTCGGGCCTCGGCTCTGCTCCCATCGTGGCCTCGGCGGCCGCCACGCGCAACCCGGCCCGCCAGGCGCTCGTGTCCATGACCGGCACCTTCTGGGACACCGTCATCATCTGCCTGCTCACGGGCCTCGTGCTCGTGTCCACCATGCTCGGCAACGCCGATCTGCAGGCCGAGGTCATGGCCGGCAACATCTCCGCCGGCGCCCAGCTGTCCTCGGCGGCCTTCGCGAGCATCCCCTACATCGGCACGCCCATCCTCATCTTCGGCATGATCCTGTTCGCCTACTCCACCATCCTCGGCTGGAGCTACTACGGCAACCGCTGCGTCACCTACCTGTTCGGCAAGCGCGCCATCCGCCCCTACCAGGTGCTCTACGTGGTGGTGGCCTTCCTCGGCGCCATCGGCGTGGGCGAGGTGGTGTGGACGGTGTCCGACATCACCAACGCGCTCATGGCCATTCCGAACATCATCATGGTGCTGCTGCTGTCGGGCCTCATCGCCAAGGAGACGCGCCACTACGTCTACGAGCACAACCTGGACGAGCGCGACGAGACCCCCATCCCCCAGCTGGACAACAAATAATAGGTTCCGTCGTTGCTGACGCAACGGCGGACAAGTCGATGCTGAGGGAGCTCCTTGCTCCCTCCGGATTCGGCTGCGGGGCAAGGGCGCCGTGCTCAGACAGTCCTCGCTCGGCGGAAGTGTCCACTGGACACTTCCGTTCGCTGCGGAACTCCGCGCGGACCCTCGCCCCACATCCGAATCCTGCATTGGCGGTCTTGCTGACTTCCTCGGGCGAACCTGTGGGGGTTGGTTTAGGGGATTTGGGGAATGTTCAATTTGGTGTATGTGGGAAGCGGCTCTCTGCGGAGGGCCGCTTTTCTTCTATACTGGGGGCATGGAAACGATTGCGATCATAGGTGGCGGCGCGGCGGGACTGGCGGCGGCTGTGGCGGCGGGGGAAGCCGCGCGGGATGCCGGGGCGCCGGTGCGCGTCGTGGTGTACGAGGCGTCCGACCGTGTGGGGCGCTCCATTCTGGCCACGGGGAACGGGCGGTGCAACTTCTCGAACGCGGTGCCGGCCGACGGTGATTATTGGAACGGGGAATTTGTCGGCGACGCGCTGGCGGCCTTTGAAGACGAGGCGTCGCGGCGCGTGCTCTCCCAGGGGAAGCCGTCGACGGCCTACGCCAACGGGGTGCTCGGGTTCTTCGCCGACCATGGGCTGATGTGGCGGGAAGAAGGGGAGGGGCGCCTGTACCCGCTGGCGAACAAGGCCACTTCCGTGCTCGACTGCCTGCGGGCGGCTTGCGCGGCCGTCGGGGTGGAAGAGCGCTGCGAGGGCCGCGTGGCGGCTGTGGAGCTGCCGCGCTCGGATAGCGGTCCGTTCACCCTGCGCCTCGCCGACGGGCGCTTCGAGCGGGCCGGTGCGGTGATCGTGGCCGTCGGCGGTACCGTGGCCCGCGACCTGTTGCCGGAAGGGCTGCCGTTCCACGTGCCGGAGCCCATGTTGGGCCCGCTGGCCACCGAGACGTGCTGGCCGCGGCGGCTCGACAACATCCGCGTGCGCGGCGCCTTGGAACTGTGGCGGCCCGACGGCCGCGGCATGGACCCGCGAGCCCTGGGCGACGGCGGCTATGCGCCCCTCACCCATGGCGACGAGCGGCTGGTGCGCCGCGAGGTGGGCGAGGTGATGTTCCGCAAGTACGGCGTGTCGGGCATCGCCGCCTTCAACCTGAGCCGCCTGGTCGTGCCCGGTGACACGCTGGCGGTGGATTTCGTGCCGACGGTGCGCCTGGGTGACATGGAGGCGTTTTTGAACCGCCGGCGCAAAGTGCTGCGAACGACGCTGGGCGCGGAAGTGACCTGGGACGACATGCTGCGCGGCATGGTGCTCGCGCCCGTGGCCGACGTGCTGCTGGAGGCGGCGGGGCTGCGGGGCGCCCGCGCGGTGGCCAAGGGCGATACGGCCCGCATGGCCCCGGTGCTGAAGGGGCTGCGGCTGCCGGTGACGGGGCTCGGCGATCCGAAGCAGTGCCAGGTGCATCGCGGCGGCGTTGCCGTAAAGGCCGTCGACTCGCGTACCTGCGCGGTGCGCGGAGTGCCGGGGCTCTACGTGGCGGGCGAGGCGCTGGACGTGGACGCTGCGTGCGGCGGCTTCAACCTGCACTGGGCCTGGGCCTCGGGGCTGCTCGCCGGCTGGTCGGCAGCCTCGCTGCCGGCTTCGTCCGGCTCGCGCTTCGGCGTAGAGGCGCCGTGCTCAGACAGTCCTCGCTTGGTGCGACAGTCCCCAGGACAGTCGCCGTTGCAGGCGGCGCCCCGCGCGAAGCGCGGAAGTACCCGGGGGGTGAACTCCGCGCGGACCTCCACGCCGAATCACGAGCCTGCTCATCGGGACAAGAAGGGGCAACATTGATCCAAGCATCTAACATCTCGGTTTCCCTTGATGCTCTGCTGCCGGAAAACGAAGACCTCTTTCGTAAGGAAATCGCGCGGGCGTTGGGGGTGCGGGCTGCGGCGTTGGAGAGCATTCGGCTGCTGAAGCGGTCGGTGGATGCGCGGAAGAAGGCGAACGTGCACGGGGTGGTCGCGGTGGCCGTCGAGTTGGCGGAGGGCGCGGTGCCGATGCCGGCGAAGGGCGTTGCCGTGAAACCCTACGAGCCGACGGCGCCGCTAGGCATCCCTACGGTGCCGGCCGATGCCGGACGGCCGCGTCCGCTGGTGGTGGGTGCCGGGCCGGCCGGCCTGTTCTGCGCCCTGTACCTGGCCCAAGCCGGGTTGCGGCCGCTCGTGGTGGAGCGCGGCGCGGCGGTGGACGAGCGGGTCGGCATCGTGGAGGCCTTCGCCGCCGGCGGCCCGCTCGATCCCGACACCAACATCCAGTTCGGCGAGGGCGGCGCGGGCACGTTCTCCGACGGCAAGCTGAACACCGGCATCAAGAGCCCGCACATCCGCCATGTGCTGGAGGCCTTCGTGGAGGCGGGCGCCCCGGCCGACATCCTCGTGGACGCCAAGCCCCACATCGGCACCGACCTTCTGGTGGATGTGGTGCGCAACCTGCGCCGGGCCATCGAAGAGGCGGGGGGCGAGGTGCGCTTCCGCACGCGCCTGACCGACCTCGTGGTGCGGGACGACCGCGTGGTGGCAGCCGTTCTGGAAGACGATGCGACGGGGAAGGTCGAGACGGTGCCGACCGACTGCGTTGTGCTCGCCTGCGGCCATTCCGCCCGCGACACCTTCGAGATGGTGCGCGACGCGGGGGCGGCACTCGTGCGCAAGCCCTTCGCCGTGGGGGTGCGCATCGAGCACCCGCAGGCCCTCGTGAACGAGGCCCAGTACGGCGCGGCGGCGCGGCACCCGGCCCTGGGGGCGGCCGACTACAAGCTGGCCGTGCACAACGACGACGGCCGCGGGGTGTACACCTTCTGCATGTGCCCGGGCGGGGAAGTGGTGGCTGCCGCCAGCGAGGAGGGCGGCCTCTGCGTGAACGGCATGAGCCGCCACGCCCGCGCCGGCGCCAACGCCAACAGCGCCCTGCTCGTGGAAGTGCGCCCCGACGACCTGCCCGGCGACGACCCCCTGGCCGGCGTCGCCTTCCAGCGCGATCTGGAACGGGCCGCCTACGCGTTGGGTCGAGGCGGGGAAGGCGCGCGGCCGCCCTATACGGCCCCGGCCCAGACGGTGGGGGACTTCCTCGCCGGCGCCCATGGCGCGGCGAGCGCGGCCGTGCAGCCCACCTATCCGCGCGGGGTCGCCTGGTGCGACCTGCGGGAGTGCCTGCCGCCTTTCGTGGCCGACGCTTTGGCTGAGGCGCTGCCGCAACTCGATCGGAAGCTGCACGGCTTCGCCGACCCCGAGGCGGTGATGACCGCCGTGGAGGCCCGCTCCTCGAGTCCCGTGCGCCTGGTGCGCGACGCCAACTTCCAGGCCGTCGGCGCGGACGGTCGCGGGCTGGCGGGGCTCTATCCCTGCGGGGAGGGGGCCGGCTACGCCGGCGGCATCACGAGCGCGGCCGTGGACGGCCTGCGCGTGGCCGAAGCCGTGGCGGCTGCGTACGAGGAGGCGCGATGAGGTTCCTGAACGTGGAAGAGGCGGCCGCGGCCCTGGCGGCCGGCGAGGCCGTCGTCATGCCCACGGACACCGTCTACGGGCTGGGGGTGGCCGTGAACGCCGCGGCCAGCCCTCGGGAGCTGTTCGCCCTGAAGGGGCGCCCCGCGGGCAAGGCCGTGGCCTGGCTCGTGGAGGGCCCGGCGGCCCTCGACCGCTACGGGGACGGGGTGCATCCCTGGGTGCACCGGCTGGCCCGGCGCTTCTGGCCCGGCGGCCTCACCCTGGTGGTGCGGGCCTCCGAGGCGGTGCCCCCGGCGTTCCGCTCCCCGGAGGGCACCATCGGCCTGCGCATGCCCGCCGCGCCCGAGGCGCTCGCCCTCATCGGGGCGGTGGGGTCGCCTTTGGCCGTCACCTCTGCCAACCCCTCCGGGGCGCCGGCCCCCTCGGTGCCCGACTTGCTCGACGCCGCCCTGGTGGCCCGCACGGCCGGGGTGCTGGAAGGCGCCTGCGGCACCGACGGCGTGGCCTCCACCGTGGTGGACTGCACCGCCGCCGAGCCCGTCGTCCTGCGCCCCGGCCTTCTGACCGCCCGCGATTTGAAGGAGTGCTCCCATGAGTGACACCGCTTCCGCCGCCGCAGCCGCCATTCCCCCATCGCCCGCTGTGGTCGATTGCGCCTCCGCCGATGCCGTGGCCGGCCGCGTCGACTTCACGTTCCCCTCGGCCGACGGGGAAAGCGAGGTGCACGCCGTTCTGTGGATTCCCGCCAGCCTGGCCGACGACCGTCCCGCCGCGGGCGCCGCGCTGGGCACCCTGCGCCCGCGGGGCGTGGTGCAGCTCGTCCACGGCATGGCCGAGCACATCGACCGCTACGAGCCCTTCGCCCGCTTCCTCGCCTCCCGCGGCTATCTCGTGGCCGGCCCCGACCACGTGGGCCACGGGACAACGGCCGGCCGTCCCGAGCGGCGCGGGCGCATGCACCCGACCCGGGGCGCGGGCGCCCTCGTGGCCGACGTGCAGATGCTGCGCACCCTGGCGGCCCAGCAGGTGGCGCCCGAGGTGCCCTACGTCATCTTCGGCCATTCCATGGGCTCCCTCGTGCTGCGCAGCTACCTGCCCCGTTTCGGCGAGGGCCTGGCCGGCGCCGTCGTCTGCGGCACCGCGAATCAGCCAGCCGCCGTGGCCGCCGCGGGCAACCGGCTCGCCCGGGCCATCGCGGCGGTGCGCGGCGCCGACTACCGGAGCCGTCTGCTGCACAGCCTGGCCGATGGCGCCTACAGCCGCGCTATCAAGGACGCCCGCACCCCCTTCGACTGGCTCTCCCGCGACCCGGCCGTGCCCCACGCCTTCATGGAAGACGAGGCCTGCGGCTTCATGTTCTCCGCCGGCGCCTACGCCACCCTGACCGAGCTCGCCGCCACCGCCAACGCCCCCGCCACCTACCGCGCCACCCCGCGCTCGGTGCCTCTCCTCTTCATCTCCGGCGACGCCGACCCGGTGGGCACCAACGGCAAGGGCGTCGCCCAGGCAGCCGCCTCCATGAAGCAGGCCGGCCACGAGAACGTCACCCTCAAGCTCTACAAGGCCATGCGCCACGAAATCCTCAACGAGATCGGCAAGGAAGACGTCTACAACGACATCCTCCAGTGGATAGAACAGCACAACCACGGTAAAGCGTAGAGGGACACGGGGTGGTGCTCACCAAGCGAGTTCCGCAGCGAACGAAACAGGACTAAACGTCCTGTTTCGCCGAGCGAGGACTGTCT
>CANPHS010000033.1 GCA_947573925.1 uncultured Enterorhabdus sp.
GAGATTGTGGAGAGTGCCCGGTGAGGCTGGTTTCGTGGGATGCACTTCCCGAGGAATTGAGAGTCGAGGAAGTTCGTCCCTATTACGATTCTCTTGTTGCTAAAAAGGGGCAACTTGTTGGGAAGCGTTGCGTCGATATTGTCGTGTCGGCATTGTTGCTCGTGTTGCTGAGCCCCGTGTTTCTTGTGCTGGCCATTGCCATTAAGGTCGATTCGCCAGGACCGGTGTTCTATCGTCAAGAGCGCGTCACCCAGTACGGCAAGAAGTTTCGCATCTTCAAGTTTCGCACCATGTGCGATAAAGCCGACCAAATGGGAAGCGCGGTCACTACGGGCGGCGATGCCCGTGTAACGCGCGTAGGTGCCAAAATTCGCGATTACCGCCTTGATGAGATAAGTCAGCTGATCGATATTCTTCGGGGTACCATGACTCTTGTGGGTACGCGTCCGGAAGTGCCGAAATATGTGGCTGCATACACGCCGGAAATGATGGCCACCTTGCTTTTGCCTGCCGGCGTGACATCGACGGCGAGCGTCCGCTTCAAAGACGAAGCTGAGCTGCTTGATGGTGCCGCTGACGTGGATGAAGTTTATGTGGAAGACGTCCTGCCCGCCAAGATGGAATACAATTTGCGGGACGTGAAGGAATTCAGCCTGCCGCGGGACATTCGACTGATGTTCCAGACGGTGGGCGCCGTGGCGAATCGAGGAGAGTAATTGTCCGGGAAAACAATTTGGTCCATTATGATGGACAACTGCCTGCCAGAGCACGGTCCGCACAACAGGCATTTCTGGTTCGCGAAGCACTTGAAAGAACAAGGATATAATCCGGTAGTATTTGTGGCGAGCCGAGAGCGCGGCAATGCCATTCAGATGATTGAGGATGACGCTCCCTTCAAAGTTGATGACTCTTACGGGTTCCCCTTCGTGTATATTCGCATTAAGGACTACGGCGAGAGCATGAAGAGGCGCATTCTTGCCATTTTCGAGTTCCACAAGCGACTCAACAAGTATGCCGACACGTTCGCTGAGATGTTCGGTAAGCCCGATGTCATTCTCGGTTCGAACGGGTACCCGCTTTCTCCTTGGTTGGCCAATCGCTTTGCGAAGAAATACAACGCAGCAAGTATTTGCGAGATATGCGACTTGTGGCCGCTTTCGCTGGAGGAATACGACATTATCAAGACCGGCGGGGCCATTGCCAAGGCCATGTACGTGCTCGAACGCAAGAATTACGAGGGCGCCGACGCGATCGTTTTCTCTATGGAAGGTGGCGCCGATTATATTCGCGACAAGGGCTGGGATGTGGGAAGCGGCGGCAAGATCGATCTCTCCAAGGTTCATCACATCAACAACGGTATCGACCTCGAGGCGTTTAAGCATAATGCAGCGACTTACGATTGCCCCGTGGATGCTCTGGAAGACAACGGCAAGTTGAAAATTGTGTATGCCGGTTCGGTACGCAAGGCGAACAACATTGGCTATTTGGTAGATGTCGCGCAGTGCATGCGAGACGACGAGGATATTGAATTTGTCGCGCTTGGAGCCGGCGATGAGCTTGAAGAGTTGCGCGAACGTGTACGTGATTTGGAACTGACCAATATTGTTTTCCCGGGAGCGATAGACAAGCGGGAGATACCAGCTAGTTTGGAAAAAGCACTACTACTACTACTATATTCTTCATCGCAAGTCAACCTCTCGCAGTATGGAATGAGCCAGAATAAATTGTTCGATTATCTGGCCAGCGGAAAGCCGGTGCTCTCGAATTTGCCTTCGAATTATTCCATCGTTAATAAATACGATTGCGGTATTGAGCGGTCGTTTGCCGATCCTGAGGACTTTGCCAATCAGATTAGGGAGATGATATCTGATAAAGATTCGATGAAACGGTGGGGCGACAACGCCCGCGCCACTGCTGAGTTATACTCTTTTGTTAGCCATACGAACCACTTGATTGACATAATCGAGGACATTACCAAGGAGGAACAGTGAACAAGCAGGAGTTGTTGGATAAGATTGCCTCTCGCGATCTGGTGTGTGGCACCGTTGGTTTGGGCTACGTTGGCTTGCCTTTGGCGGTCGAAAAGGCCAAGGCCGGTTTCAAGACCGTGGGCGTAGACGTGCAGGCTGAAAAGGTCGATATGGTCAATCGCGGCGAGAATTACATCGGCGATGTGGTGAATGAAGATTTGCAGCAGCTTGTTGCCGACGGTATGATTGAGGCCACCACCGATTTCTCCCGTATTGGCGAGTGCGACTTCGTGGCCATTTGCGTGCCTACGCCGTTGGACGTGCACCAGCAGCCCGACACCTCCTATATGGAATCCTCCGCAAAGGCCATTGCTCCTTACTTGAAGGATGGCGTGATGGTGGTGCTGGAGTCTACCACGTACCCGGGAACCACCGAGGAGCTCATTCGTCCCATTTTGGAAGAGGGCTCCGGCTTGAAGTGCGGTGAGCAGTTCTATCTCGGCTTCAGCCCCGAGCGTGTTGACCCGGGCAACCTCATTTACAAGACGAAGAACACCCCGAAGGTGGTCGGCGCCATTGGCGAGGATGCTTTGGATTGCATCGCTGCGGTATACGAATCGGTGCTCGAGGGCGGTGTGACCAAGGTGTCCAGCCCGGCAGTGGCCGAGATGGAGAAGATCCTGGAGAATACGTATCGTAACGTGAACATCGGCCTGGTGAACGAGATGGCCATGCTGTGCGATCGCATGGGCATCGACGTGTGGGAGGTTGTCGACGCTGCCAAGACGAAGCCCTATGGTTTTACGGCTTTCTACCCGGGTCCTGGCCTGGGTGGCCACTGCATTCCGCTCGACCCTTACTACCTGTCTTGGAAGGCGCGCGAGTACGGTTTCCATACTTCCATGATCGAGGCCTCCATGATGGTGAACGACCAAATGCCGGAGTATTGCGTCGATCGTGCCGCCCGCGTGCTGAACGACAGCGAGAAGTCACTGAAGGGCGCCAATGTGCTGGTGCTGGGCGTGGCCTACAAGCAGGACATCGACGACTACCGCGAGAGCCCGGCTCTACGCGTTATCGAGTGCCTTGAAAAACGCGGCGCGAACGTGACCTACTACGATCCGTGGGTGGCCGAGTACCGCTACAAGGGTGCCACCAAGCAGTCTATTCCCGAATTGACCGAGCAGGTTGTGGAAGATGCCGACCTGGTGATGGTGACCTGCGCCCATACCAACGTGGATTACGATTTCGTGCAGCAGCATGCCAAGGCGATCTTCGACACGAAGAACGCCATGAAGGCTGTTGAGACGCGCGACAACATTGAGGTGCTGTAGTTTGACTGTCAAAATCATGACTGTCGTGGGGGCGCGACCGCAGTTCATTAAGGCTGCGGTCGTTTCCCATGTTCTGGAGCGTATTGAGGGCGTCGAAGAGGAGATTGTCCATACGGGCCAGCATTTCGACGCCAATATGTCCCAGACATTTTTCGACGAATTGAGCATTCCCGAGCCAAAGGTGAATTTGGGCGTCTCCGGCGGAACGCATGGGCAAATGACGGCCCGTATGCTGGAAGCCCTTGAATCGGAGATGATGGAACGAAAGCCCGATGCCGTTTTGCTGTATGGGGATACAAACTCAACGTTGGCGGCGGCTCTGGCGGCGGCCAAACTCCACATTCCTATGGTGCATGTAGAAGCCGGGGCGCGAACTCATTCGGCTACCAACCCCGAAGAGATCAATCGCATTTGCACCGATCATGTTGCCACGAAGCTCCTGGCTTGCACGGAAGACAACTTGGAGAACTTGAACAAAGAGAATCTCGCCGAAAAGTCGGAATTTTCGGGCGACCCCATGTACGATGCGTTCTTACATTACTCGGATCTGGCTCAGCGGCCGAATTTGGTGAGTGTTGTCGACGGCGAACCGGTGGAGCTTCCCGCTGAGTTCTATTACGTAACGTGCCATCGGGAAGAAAATACGGGCACCGATGAAGCCCTGCTGGGGTTGCTGGATGCTCTGAGTTCCCTCGATGCCCCGGCGGTGTACCCCGTTCATCCTCGGAACCGCTCTACTGTGTGTCGCCTGGCGCAAGACGAGGAGAATGATTTCTCGAACATACTCTTTGTCGATCCGGTAGGTTACCTTGAGAGTGTCTATCTGGTGAATCACGCCAAGCAGATCATCACCGATTCGGGCGGCTTGCAGCGTGAGGCGTTTTACGCTGGAGTAAAGTGCACGACGGTGCTCGATTTTGAGGTATGGCCCGAAACGATGGTGCAGGGGCGCAACATCCTTGCGAAACCCACTAAGACATCTATTCATAACGCTATGAGCGTGCCCCAGATGGTCGATGAGACTTACCTGCCCTTTGGCGACGGGAAGGCCGCCGAGCGAATTGCAAACTGCGTTGTTAAGCTGGCAGAAAGGCGATAACTATGAAGTGTGCCATTATCGGTTGCGGCCGCATTGCGGTGAACCACGTGAAGGCTATTGCGAACAACAACCTCGATCTGGTTGCGCTCTGCGATATCGATGACTCGAAGTTCGATATTATGCTGGAAAAGGCCGGTTGCGGTGATTTCCCCGAGGCTGAGCGCTATGCTGATTATCGTCAGATGCTGGCCGAGCATCCCGAGATTGAGCTTGTTGCCATTGCCACCGAGAGCGGCAAGCATGCGGAAATTGCCCTCGATTGCATCGATGCGGGCAAGAACCTCATCATCGAGAAGCCCATGGCCATGTCTATCGCCGATGCCGACGAGATCATTCGCCGTGCCGAGGAGAAGGGCGTGAAGGTTTCCGCCTGCCATCAGAACCGCTTTAACGTGGCCATTCAACAACTGAGGGAAGCTGTGGAGGCCGACCGGTTCGGCAAGCTTTCCCATGGAAGCATCCATGTGCGCTGGAACCGTGGCAAGGGCTACTATGACCAGGCCCCGTGGCGCGGCACCTGGGAACAGGACGGCGGCACGCTGATGAACCAGTGCATTCACGGCATCGATCTTCTGCGCTGGATGATGGGCAACGACGTGGTAGAGGTGTTCGGCACTACGCGCCAGCGCTTCCACGATTACCTGGAGGCCGAAGACGTGGGCGTCGCCGTGGTGAAGTTCGCCAATGGAGCTGTGGGCACCATTGAGGGGACGAGCAACGTGTACCCCAAGAACTTGGAAGAGACGCTGTATGTGTTCGGCGAAAACGGCACCGTGAAGATCGGCGGCACGTCCACCAACAACATTGACGTGTGGGATTTCGCCGACGAGACCGAAGCTGACGCAGCCAACAAGGGCCTGGTGGAGCAGACCTCAAATGTGTACGGAAATGGGCATACGCTGCTGTACGCCGACGTGGTCGACGCCATTCAAAATGATCGCGCTCCCTATGTGGATGCGGTTGCCGGCCGCAACGCCCTGGAGATGGTTCTCGCCATTTACAAGAGCCAGAAGACGGGCCAGCCGGTTGCGTTGCCTTTGAGCGATTTTGCGAGCACTGACATGGCGGGGGAGTTCTAATGGATGGCGTGTACGTTCATGAAAGCTCTTATGTCGATGAGGGTGCCGTAATCGGCGAAGGCACGAAGATATGGTATTTCTGCCACGTGCAGAGCGGCGCCGAAATTGGCTGCAACTGCAGCTTGGGCCAAAATGTCAACATTGCGGCCAATGTGAAAGTTGGCAACGGTGTGAAGATCCAGAACAACGTGTCGGTGTATGAAGGCGTTGAGCTGGCCGATTACGTGTTCTGCGGACCTTCGTGCGTGTTCACCAACGACCTTACGCCACGGGCGAAATACCCCAAGGGCAATGCGGCCTACAAACGCACACTGGTGGGGGAGGGCGCCTCCATTGGCGCCAATGCCACCATTGTTTGCGGCCATGAGGTGGGGGCCTGGTCCCTTATTGGCGCGGGTGCCGTGGTGGTGAGCGACGTTCCCTCCCATGCGCTTATGCTGGGCGTGCCGGCGAAGCAGAAGGGCTGGGTATGTGAGTGTGGTTGTCTTTTAGGCGAAGATCTGGTGTGTTCCGACTGCGGGCGGGTATACTGTAAGATCGATAACGGTCTTGAAGAAGTGGAGCGGTAATGCAATTTCGTGACCTTGGGGCGCAGTACAGGGCGCTCCAGCCGCAAATAGATAAAGCCATTGCGGACGCGGTGGCGGAGGGCCACTATATTTCTGGTCCGCAAGTAAAGGAGCTCGAAGAGCGCCTGGCGTCCTATGTGGGCGTAAAGCACTGCATTACGTGCGCCAATGGCACCGATGCCCTGCAGTTGGCGCTTATGGCCTGGGGCGTGGGTCCGGGCGATGCTGTTTTCGTTCCCGATTTCACGTTCTTCTCCAGCGGCGAGGTTGTTTCCGCTGTGGGTGCGACCCCGGTGTTCGTCGATGTTGACGAGCGCACCTTCAATCTCGATCCGCACAAGTTGGAAGAGGCTGTTAAGTTCGTGCTGGATGCAGGGGAGCTGAATCCCGTTGCTGTAGTGGCAGTGGATCTGTTCGGCCTACCTGCCGATTACCCAGCCATTAAGCCGATTTGCGAGAAGTACGGTTTGAAGCTTCTGGAAGATGGCGCCCAGGGTTTCGGCGGTGCCATTGGGGACCAGCTGGTGTGCTCGTTTGGCGATATCTCCACGACGAGCTTCTTTCCCGCAAAGCCGCTCGGCTGCTATGGCGACGGCGGTGCCGTTTTCACCGATGACGACGAATGGGCTGCCCTCATTCGCAGCTATGCTGTCCACGGAAAGGGAACCTTTAAGTACGACAACGTGCGCGTGGGCATGAACAGCCGCCTGGACACCATCCAAGCGGCCGTGCTGCTCGCCAAGCTGGACGCGTTTGTCGGCGAGGAGATCGCCGCCGTCAACGAGGCGGCGCGGCGCTACGACGCGGCGTTGGCTGGCTCCGGGCTCGTGCTGCCGCTGGTGCCCGAGGGCTACACGAGCTCCTGGGCCCAGTACACCGTGCAGCTTCCCGCCGGAGCCGACCGCGCCGCCCTGCAGGCGGCCCTGAAGGAGCAGGGCGTGCCCACCATGGTGTACTACCCCAAGCCCATGCACGAGCAGAAGGCCTTCGCCGGCGGCTGCCTCGTCGAGCCCGGCGGCTGCCCCGTCACCGAGCGCCTTTGCGGCCGCGTGCTGAGCCTGCCGATGGGGCCCTATGTAGCATGTGATGAAATAGCAGTGGTCGCCGAATCGCTGCTAAGATGGTAGGCTAGATATAGGGACCGAGTTGTGGAAGTGGCAACAGTTATAGCTTTCTTCATAGGCATAACGGCCCTTTTTCGTGTTGCAGCTGGGAATTTGGGGCTAAGAACCCTAAATGTGGTAAGCGTTACTTACTATACGTTTGTTATCATGGCTTTTTTCGGAGCTTCACTTGCGTATCTTGGGGTGGTTAACGGCCACTACCTCGTGGCAAAGGCCTCTCTCGAGGCCATACGCCAAACTTTTTTTCTCGTTGCTTTGACAGGTCTTGTTTTGCCGATAATAGTCATTGGATATAATGCTATTTTTGGCAATATACGAGCTGGAGTTTCTCTGCGTCGTAAAATAGAGCAACCGTTTAACCAGGTCTTTAGTAGCAAAAGGCTATATACTGTATCCGTAATCCTGTTGATCGTTTGTGCTGCGGCTACAATTTATACATTTGTATCAATTGGCTCCATTCCCGCTCTAGATCTTCTCGTAGGGAGTGAAACAAGCGCTGCTGAGATGAGAGCCGAGGCCGGACGCGGCTTTCGCGGAATTGAACTGATTCGAAATCTATTCATGCTTACGCTAGCTCCCCTTGTATCTTTTTTGTGTCTGATCTCTTATAGGGCTTTCGGCAGTCGAAATTGGCGGAATCTTTTCTTCCTTTCATTCGCTTTGACGGTTGTTGCCTTGACTTACAATTTGGAGAAGGGGCCAATAGTTTACTATGTGCTTTTCCTCTTCATCATTTTGCAATTAGTTGGCATTCGTCCGTCAGTGGTTCAAATGGCGGCTTTTGGCGGAGTTGTCGTTTTGCTGGTATTAATTGGATATTTTTTAACATATGGAACAGCTGGTTTGGTGCTTTCATTTGAAAATGGACCAGTAAGCAGACTCGTCACGACATCAATAGCAACTTTAATGTTGCACATTCAGACCTTTCCAGATCAAGTTTCCTTTCTAGGAGGGCGGAGTCTTCCCTCTCTCTATACAGATTTTTTGGGACTAGATGACGGCTGGATAAGGTCAGGTCGAATTGTGATGGAACTCTATAACCCCAATGGTGTAGCCGCTGGAGTGGCTGGAGTCATGAATGCTCTATTTATTGGGGAGGCGTACGCTAATTGGGGGTATTTTGGCGTGCTTGTTAGTTGGTTTGTTGTGGGGTCGTACGTAGGCATTTCAAGTAACGTTTTCCTCAACTCAAGCAAAAGTGTCATTTCCGTCTTGTTCTATATCGTTATGATTAAATTTAATATGAATACATTATTTGGCGGCTTTACCGAGTATGTTTATAGTATCAATCTTGCATTTAGCCTGGTCGTTATAGCATCCGTTGCTATCTTCTCTTACAAGGGCTCTTACGATAGGCGCAGGCTGTTTGCCGAGAAAGGGCATTTCTCGTGGAGGCTGTCCGATGTATTGTTGAAGACAGCCCCTCAGATTCCGATGCCGGCCAAGTTAGATAAGAGTGAAGCAAAGGGTGAGTTTTAGTAAAGGGTCAATATGCCGACGAAACGTTGTATTTTTCATCTGCCTTTCATGCCCGATCCTGTGCATCGTCCATCGAGTACTAATATTCGTCCAGGAAAAATGCTACAAGCGTTTAGGGACGCGGGATATGATGTGTTTGTCATCATGGGTGATTCAAAAGAGCGCGCATCTTTGATCGAGGAAGTAAAAAATTCCATCAATAGGGGCGCGATGTATGATTTTGTGTATTCCGAATCGGATACGTCGCCTACTGCTCTTACGGACGCCGATCACTTTCCTCGCCATCCGTGGCTCGATTTCGAATTTCTAGCATTTTGCCGACGGAGGGGAATACCAGTAGGTCTTTTTTACCGGGATGCTTATTGGCGATCGAGCGATTATGCTAAAAATCGCAAAAGTTGGAAAGAGAAAATTGCAAATATATTTTATAGGTTTGATCTCTTTCAATATGAGCGTTGCGTCGACGTTCTATTCGTCCCATCGGAAGACTTTGTCAGGTTGTTGGGAAATAACCTTAGGAGTACCCCAAAGATTCCTTTGCCGTCAGGGTGTGAAGAAGATGTATTGGTCGAGGGTGTTGGGCACAGAGAGATCACGCCCGCAAAAGACATTCGACTAATCTATGCTGGCGGTATCACTGTAGGTGAGGCTAATGATATAAGTTCGTTAATTCAGGCTGCTAATATGGTAAGCGGCGTAGAGTTGACTATATGTGTTCGAGATTATGATTGGGAAAGAGTTCAGGATCATTACGCTTCGTACCTCACCCCTTCAATCAAGGTTTTGCATGAGCGGGGGGAGGGGCTTCAGAGGCTGTATGCGCAATCGGACATTGGTATGATGATTTACCGTCCCACACCTTATGGAAGGCTTTGTATGCCCGGAAAACTTTTCTCTTATCTAGGCGCTGGACTTCCTATTGTGGCCAATGAGCATTCGGTAGCAGGGGATTTCGTGTCTAAAAATGGAATAGGATGGGTTTCCGATTGTTCGTTAGATGCATTGAAGGTACTTTTTGAACACTTAGTGGCCAATAGGGAGGAGGTGGAAAAGAAGCGTGCTGCGTGCGCGTCGGCGCTGACAGCAAATAGCTGGACGGCACGAGCGAATAAAGTTGCCGATGCTCTGAATCGGGTTAAAACAGATCATGAATCGTAAGTAAAAGTCGTTTCTTGTGCTCTGAACGGGTATTTCAACGTGAGATTAAGGGTTTGATGATGTCGTGTAAGGTAATGGTGGTATTCGGAACTAGGCCTGAGGCCATAAAGATGTGCCCCGTTGTTCTCGCCCTAAGAGATCGTGGCATTGAGACGATTGTGTGCGTGACGGGGCAGCATAGAGAGATGCTTGAATCGGTGCTCAGCTCGTTTGGCGTTGTTCCCGATTACAATTTGGCAATTATGAAACCGGGACAGACTTTGTTTGATATTAATATCTCTATTCTTGAGCATTTGCGGCCCGTCTTGGAGGTGGAGCGTCCCGATCTTGTCATGGTTCATGGTGATACAACTACCACTTTTGCTTCATCGCTTGCAGCCTTCTATCTTCAAATACCGGTTGCCCATGTAGAAGCTGGGCTACGCACCTATAATATTTACTCTCCGTTTCCGGAAGAGTTCAATAGAAGGGCTGTAAGTATTGTCGCTAAGCTAAACTTTGCTCCCACAGATACCGCTGCGAAGAATTTGGCGAAGGAGGGAGTCGATCCAGCGTCTATTTATGTTACGGGAAATACGGCAATTGATGCTCTGCAATATACCGTAAAAGATGATTTTGATCATCCGATTATCAAGTGGGCATCTGGGAGCAAGCTAATACTTTTAACTGCTCATAGAAGAGAGAACCTTGGTGACTCAATGAGACAAATGTTTCGCGCAGTACGGATGGTGGCTGATCATAATCCTGACGTGAAGATCGTATATCCGGTTCATTTAAATCCCGCAATTCGAGAGTTGGTGGATGAATGCTTCTCTGACATTGAGGCCGTGAAATGCATTGAACCTTTAGACGTGGTTGATTTTCACAATATAATGGCCAGGTCGTATCTCGTTCTTACCGATAGCGGTGGTATACAAGAGGAAGCTCCTGCGTTTGACAAGCCGGTACTTGTCATGAGAAATACTACCGAGAGGCCGGAAGGCGTTGAGGCTGGCACGTCGAAGCTGGTTGGAACCAAGTGTGAGGGGATTTTCGAGCAGTGTAACGAGCTCATCAACGATTCATATGCCTATAAAAAAATGGCCAATGCAATGAATCCATTTGGAGATGGCAAAGCATGCGATAGAATTGCGGATATTGTGCTTAAGGAGCTCGAATGCGTCAAATAAATGCTTTAGTGCTTTGCGCTGATTATCCTAACCTGAATGGTGGAAAGGCGATGGCTTATGTCCATACGCGCAATGTGTGGCTAAACGCACATGGCGTTGATGTAAAGGTTGTAAATTTTTCAACTTCTAAAAGATACACCATTGACGGGATTGAGGTCTATCCGTCGGAGTGTCTCAGTGAGGAGCAGTGCAACGATGCTGATATCTGGATTATACATGCGCCTAACATACGAAATCACTATCGCTTTTTGAAAAGGGCGAACCCCGACACTCCGAGACTGTTCTTCTTCCATGGGCACGAAGTTCTCAAGTTGAACGAATCCTATCCTACGGATTATGATTATCTTCGCCGAACGACACCTGTGGCAAAGCTCGTACAAGAATTGTACGATAGGGTAAAGCTCCAGTTGTGGAACAGGTACTTTTCAACGAAGGTTAATGACAATCATCTTGTATTTGTTAGCCAATGGATGAAGGACGAGTTCTTCAGAAATACCGGTTTGAATGCTGATGAATTTGAGAGCATGTCCAGCATTATTCCAAATGTTGTAGCAGAGCCTTTTCTTGCCGGACAATATGATTGTGAAAGTGAAAAAAAATACGATTTTATTAGCATACGGGGAAACCTCGATAACTCGAAATACTGTACTGATGTTGTTTGTGATCTTGCGCAGCGATTGCCGAATTTGAGTTTTCTGGTTGTGGGTGCGGGTCAATATTTTGAACATAGGGCTAAACCTCATAACATTGAATGGTGCAATAAGCCTCTCAGCCATGAGCAAATGACACAGTATCTTGATTGCGCGAAATGCGCTCTGATGCCAACGAGGCTTGACGCTCAGGGCGTCGCTATGTGCGAAATGGCTACGTACGGTATTCCGGTTTTGACCACCGATCTTTCTATCTGCAAAGAGATGCTCGGAAGTTTTCCTAACGTAAAGTTTTTCTCGCTTGATTCGCCCGATTATAATGGAATTGAAATGTGGGTGAAGTCACTTCAACCGACGAGGGGAGAGAGGTGCCTCAAATTTTCCATCGAGAAAACGGTAGCAATCGAAAAGGAGCTCATATGTCGTCTCGTGGAGAAGAGCCGAGTTCTTTCCGATAGCAGGTAACAGGGATCGCTTCCCTCACGAGGTGACGATAAGCATGGGTAATCGTTTTGGCGAGTTGAAAGCTCTCGCACAGCGAGGTTTTTTTCATATTCTTACAGGCGGTGTCATTACAAAGCTCATAACATTTGCATCGAGCATTGTCGTTGTGAGGCTTTTGAGTAAGGATGATTATTCCATCATTGCTTATACTGATAATATTTATAGCTATATTTTTCTTATTGCGGGTTTAGGGTTTGCGTCAGGTGTTTTGAAGTTTTGCGTTTCCAATAATATGGAGAGAAATCGGGCGTATTTTCAATTTGCGCTAAAATGGGGATTGCTTTTTCAATTTGTTGTGTCAGTTGGCAGCCTTTTTGCATTTGGGCTCATTGATTTTCCCATTCAGGGTGTATCGAGCATGGGGCTTCTTCTTGTCCTTTATCCATGCTTCAATTACCTTTTCGCTTTGTTGCAATCTATGCTCCGAGCAGGTTTGCACAATAAAGCCTATGCATGGGTGGGTATGCTGCAAGCAGTACTCGTACTGTTTCTCTCAATCTTGTTTGTGCTGGCACAAGGTTATTTGGGGGTAGTATGGGCTCGGTACATTGCGGTTGCCGTATGTATTGTAGCTATTTTAGTTTTGATCAGGAGCGAGTTGTTTGGCTCGATGGAGAAGATCACTCGTTCTGAAATGATTCGCTTTACCACATTCTCTCTAAGTCTCTTGTTTGCAAATATGTTCTCAATGGCAATGCCTCTGAATGAAGCTTTTTTAGTGAACAACATTCTGCAAGATCCCAACGATGTAGCAAATTTCAAAGTGGCTGCGCTAATTCCCTCGCAGATTACTTTTTTTACGTCTGCGGTGATAATTTACTACACACCTTATTTTGCGAGGATGAAGGCCGGAGAAGAGGCATGGCAAGAATCAGTGAAGTGCGCTCGAATTAATGCCTATATTATTGCGGCAGTGGTTGTGATTGGCGTGGCAATCAATAGTCCAATTATTCTTTTGGTATACGGAAGTGCTTATGGGGATGCTTGCTCATTGGCAATGGTGATGTGGATTGCTTATGGGATTAATGCTGGCTTTCGCATGGTGCCGCTTAATATATTACCGATTATTGGATTTGAGAAATTCAATCTAGTGGTGTCGGTTGTCTCTTGTGCTATTCATTTTGCTTTTGATGCTGTGATGATTTGGCTTTATGGTGTTTCCGGGGCAGTGCTTGCCTCAATAATTATCTATTTGGTTTCGGGTTTCGTATACTGGGTTTATCTGGCAAAAAGAACGAGAGGTGTACGGGCGATATGATAGATTCGTT
The DNA here is from genome assembly GCA_947573925.1 of uncultured Enterorhabdus sp. Taxonomy (GTDB): domain Bacteria; phylum Actinomycetota; class Coriobacteriia; order Coriobacteriales; family Eggerthellaceae; genus Adlercreutzia. The sequence continues at coordinate 13,404 of CANPHS010000033.1, forward strand.
TGTGTTGGAGATTGACAGTTCATTTTCGTCAAGCAATGTCGAGAGCTTTTCTGAAGGACAAAATTATGTCGCACGCAATAAGGGTATGCGCCTTTCGGTCGATTATCGAAAAAAATTTGAGGGACAAGAAGTGTGCAGCGTCAATGAGGGTACATGGGTGCTATTCGACGGTCTCCTGTTTAACAAACAGGAAGTGGAAGATGTGCATAGACCGGATCGTTTAGCAGGTCTAGTGGCAGAAGAGCTGGGCGATAGGCTGAATGAGTATCGTGGAAACTTCCGGGGATTCTCTTTTGAGGAGAATTCTGGGCGTATCTCCTTGTTCACCGATCATCTTGGAAATCGACCCCTATATTATTTTGTCGACCACTCCTTGTTGTGCTGCAGCAATTCTGTTTTTGCTATTGCCCGTGTGCTTAAGGAGCGTGGCAAGCTAAAGCCATCTATGACGGGGTCATATTCTATGCTGACCTATGGGTATATGGTAGATGATGGCACCCTGTTTGAGGGTGTTAAGCGCTTGAGGCCAGGAGTGGTTTTAACGTTTGAGCGAAATGTCTCGTCCGAGAATTCTAAAATTCGTTTTTTTGGCTCGTATGAGTACCACTCCTTTCTCAATGCGCCCATCTCGGTAACGGAGAGGGAAGCGATCGAAAATATCGATGAGTTGTTTTTGCAGGCGGTTCGTCGTCAATCTGACATGAACAGATCTTATGGACTAGCAAATTTTTGTGCGCTGAGTGCGGGACTTGATTCGCGCATGACCGCTTTTGCTTTGGAAAGACTTGGCGTAAATGATGCGCTGTATTTTACATATTCGCAGAGTTTTGAAAAAGACTGTACTGTGCCAATGAGGATTACGCATGATCGCTGTTGGAGTTGGGTGTATCGCAATCTTGATGGGGGAAGGGATTTGCTTAACATTGAGCAAGCGATTGCAGCTTGCGAAGGGGTTGTTTATTACCCGTGGATGTCGCAACTCGGATGTTTTTTGGATACGGTAAATACCGATGATATGGGCGTAGTTCATACGGGTGTAATTGGGGATGTTGTTGTGGGGACGTTCTACCACAATGAATATGAAAATCGGGAGCGTTATGTAATCGGTGACGGAGCATTTTCAAAACGGTATCTCGATCGCTTAGAATGCAGCCTCGATCTTCTTGGCTCTATGGATTTCGAAGAAGGTATGATGCGTGCTCGTGCCATTAATGGGGCTGCTTTGGGATACTCACTTTGTTTTTCGCGCGTGGGCGAGGCTGCATCTCCATTCATGGACATTGATTTCTTTGACTATTGCATGAGTATTCCGGTAGAACTGCGGAAACATCATAATTTGTACTATAAATGGACTGAAAGGTGTTACCCGGAAGCAGCGAAATATCCTCATAACGGAATACGTATAACAAGCAAAGGTCCTAGAATTCCTTACAAGGGGAGTCGTGTGCCCTTGTTCCGGGTTCCCAGTTTGGCGAGAAATGTTTTGGAAGCGAAGTTGTCGCAAACATCAATGAATCCTTTTGAATACTGGTATAAAACGCAACGACAAATCGGAGAGATGCTGGATGCCTATTACTATAGGCATAATTCCGTGCTCGATTTCGATTCTGCCTTGAAAAATGACTGCGATTCCCTCTATAAAGTTGGCAGCGTTACTGAGAAGACGATGTGTGTTACCTTGGTTGGATCGCTTGCTTTTGTGATTCAATAAACTGGTCAATTGAGCCGTACGAAGAAAGGTTGTCGATGACAGAACGTCTTGTAATGCGCATTTCTTCGGGTCTGATGATCCTTGTTCTGATATTCGTCCTTTCAACGGCCTATTCTCCTCTTGGGTATAACACTCACGGCTATTCGAATCTTGGTCCCGCTATTGCTGTTTTTGCTCTTGCTGTCTTGCTTTTTTGGTTGTTTGGCAAGCTTGGGGGTCGGCGCTTTCCATGTTTGCTTTTTGTAGTGTCTTTCTTATGCTATGCGTTGCTGATCTCGCTTAACAACAACCCCCAGATAAGCGATTTCGCTTATCAGATAGACAGTGCTCGCAGTTTTTTGGCTGGTAATACTAGAGCGTTGCAAACAAGTTATTTTACGGAGTGGCCTGATACGCTCGGTTATACACTTATTGAGATGATGTTGCTGTCAATTAGCGATCGTGTAATTGTTATCAAATTTTTCGAATGCGCATGCTCTTCGGGAATGCTCGTAATAGCGTATTTTCTTATGCGAAGCCTTTCTTCTGAGCGCTTGGCGCGTACTGGATCGGCTTTGCTAGGGCTTTTCCCTTTGTTTGTTTTAACCAACGAATCCGCAAACAATCAAGTATTGTCGGCGTTCTTGTCTTTGTTGGCTATTTGGGTTGTTGCAAGGGCGATCGATTGTGAATTTTTTGGAAGGCGTCTTGCGCTCTATGCTATCGTGGGTGCCATTGTGGCGTTTTCGAAATTTGTCAGACCTGATGCTCTTCTGATTTTTTTAGGTCTGCTCATTTTTATTGTTGTACGGAACGGAAACGACTTGAAATCTCAGTGTGCAGTGGGGGATTGTGTTCTTGCTTCGAAGCTGGTCGAGGCAACGGTTTTCTGCCTGACGTTTCTTTGTGCGGGAGCGATCCTTTCTTTGGGCGTGTCGTGTTCTGGAGTTACGGCTGACGGTCCGACGGGTGAGCATGTGACTATTAATAAAATTGTTATGGGGTTGGATACATCCAGTGGCGGTCGATGCACTACGGGTGAAGGTGGCTATCGTGATCGAATTGAAAAGAGAATGGAAGCAGAGGGCATCCCCTACAACGTAGCCGCTGTCAGGGAAATGAAGGATGGCTTGTCGTCTCCGGATGATATTATAGATTTGGCCATATCGAAAACAAGAAACTTATGGTGGGACTATCCCTTTACATTCTCTTTGACTGATGAATCCGAAACAATAAAACAATGGGTATATGGGCTCGACAAGGCAATGGTTGCATTGCTGTGCGTGACCTGTCTTATCTCCTTCTGCGTGGTATTCCACGGAGGAAGAAGAAGGGTCGGTAAAAACATTCTGTATCCTATTATTCTGATGGCTTTTTTGACCATAGGAGCTTACTCCATTATTGAGGTTCAGCCAAGATACCTTTACTTTATGTATATTCTAATGTTTGTATTATCGACTTATGGAATACAGGAAATATTCGATAGGCTGAAGGAAACAAGCTGTTTCGTCAACTGAGAGAGCCTTCTGGCATTTCTGGATTAATCTACTTTTGCAACAATGAGTTCAGTTCGGAAGAAGTTGTTTTTGTGATAGGTGCGATCTTTTTATTGCGGCCCGAGAGGAGCGTGTAAGAGAAGACGACCCAGGCGACGAAGAGTGCTATTGAGAGGGGCGCCAATTCAACGTCCAGGCCGAACAAATAGTTGCCATAGATAATGCAATCGGATATAAGTGTAATTATGCAGCAGAAGAGGGTATTTATTTGTGTCTTTCGATTTTTTTCTGAGAGATAGCAGACGAAAAGTAAAATTGTGACTAGGTATCCGTACCGCTCATGCATTGTGGGCAAGAATTCAATGCAAGTCCAGGCTGACCACGTTGCAATTTGAATAAGGAATAGATGAGGCTCCTGTGAGCCGTGGGGAGAATGTTGAGAAAGTGTTATGTAGTATCCGGCTAAAAGAAGAGCTATGGTAAAGAAAATTGCTGTAGCTTTGAGGGTACTGGGATCGTTTCCTACAAACACCCAAAAACTGGGATAGTTGAAGTACATTGCATCGGAGATAGTTGTCTGTGCAAAATAGATCTTCAGCGGGTCGAGGATCGATCTACCGCAAATGATGCCAGGAATTGAAAGTAAATAGAATCCTAGGAGAGTCCACAGAAACATTGAAAGGCTGTAGGAACGTTGCGTGAAATACCAGTAGATATAGAAAGGCAAAATGAAGCACGCTTGCAACTTAAAAGATAGCGCGATTCCTAAGAAAAAAAACGAAAGGCGAGTTCTTTTGACAAGGAGGCAGTTCAAGGATGCGATAATAAAACAAGTATAAATAGAATCGCATTGCGCCCAAACCGAGGAGTTCAGAATTGTCGTCGGAAGAAGAATCATTGAAACACTATAGGCGATGGCTGCAGTTGTTTTATTGCTAGTGAGCCGTTGTGTCAAAATATAAATCTGGATAGAGAGCAAGAAGTCAAAACCAGTTGATGTGAGCTTGTACCAAGAGAGAGGAGAAATGGGCAAGTAGGTTCCAGTTAAGATCAGCAATTGATAGGGCATACCGTAATTGCCGATTTGCTCGCTTAGCGCGGACCATCCTCGAATACTTATCGCCTCATGCCATGGCAAAAGGAATCTTGTGGCATCTCGGCTGACAAATTCCCAGCCAGCATAACGGGCACCGATAGCCACAGCGGAAATGAGGACGAGAAAGACAATATGAATATGCTCCTGTATAAAATCGAGAAGTCTTTTTTCTGGATTGCGCATTTTGCTGAATCTAGTTAGTTTTTCACTCATTGCCAAGCTCCCCTTTTCTTTCCTTGACTATATAGCGGGGGCGTTTCTTCGATTCAAGGTAAAGTTTGCCAACATATTCACCGATAGTGCCTAAGGAGAGCAGCTGGAGACCGCCCAGCATGAATATTGCACTCAATGTACTGGTCCACCCAGTTACACTATTTCCAAGAATAAAGGTGACAAAGGTCCAAATGAGACCAAGAATTCCGATACAGCCAAAAAGAATGCCCGCAATTGAGATAAAGTGAATTGGTTTCGTCGAGAGTGAAGTGATGCCGTCTGCAGCCAGATGCAACATCTTCTTGAGAGGATAGTGACTCTTGCCGGCGATTCGTTCTGTTCGCTCGTAATCGACTGTGGAAGACGGAAGACCAATAAGAGGAATCAGTCCGCGCAGGAAGAGATTTCTCTCATCGAATTTCGACAATTCATTCAGTGCCTTTTTGCTGAGCAACCTGTAATCGGCGTGGTTAAAAATGACATTTGCGCCCAATTTGTTCATTGCTCTATAGAACATTTCAGCCGACATGCGTTTGAACCATGTATCGGTTGTTCTTGCGCTGCGAACGCCGTAGACGATTTCAGACCCCTCTTCAAAAAGAGCTATCATCTTGCGGATAGCGTGAATATCATCCTGTCCGTCGCAGTCAATGGAGATTGCTATATCGCAATTGCTTTTTGCCTCCATAAGACCGCACAAAAGGGCATTTTGATGCCCGTAATTTCGAGAAAGAGCTACGCCGACAAATTGGGAGCTGCTCTCGACAAGGCCAGAGATAATCCTCCAAGTACAATCCGTGGAGCCGTCATCGACTAAGCAGATGCGGCTATCGGAGGAAATAATGCCCGAAGATGCTAAGCTTTCGATTTCCGAAAGAAAGAGTGGGGCAGTAAGGGGGAGAACGCTTTCTTCATTGTAGCAAGGGATGACAATCCATAGGCATGGGGGGGGGTAATAATGCATCTTAATTGCCTTAATCACAGTAGAAGCTTGTTGAGAATTTTATCTAGTATAACATGCGCTCAAATATGTTTCACGGCTCTTATGGCAACGGATTTGGCGTGATGGCCATTGGTCTGCGCGGGCGCCACCGCCCGTGGCGGTTGATAGAGTGGGGGTCTCGATGGAATAGGGGGCTTTTATCGAAAGAAGAAAAAGTTGCTCTCTTCGTTGGAGTGTGATGGCCCTTCGAAAGATAGAGGCTTTCTTCGTCATTTCGAGAAGAAACAATTCGGGAATGTATGACTGGCTCAAGTAGGGTAATTCAATGAATGTGCGAATCGGATAATATGCTCAGGTTGCTGGGGTTTACAGTTGCTCGATGATTTGGCTTTATTTTCAATTGTGGCAAAAATGAATAGGAGATTTGAAAGTTGCTTAATGATTCGAAATGGACGAGCTAAGTCTGACCGAGTTCTCTGCGACTTCCTTTAGGCATTTGTGGAGGAAGCCTAAAAACGATCATGTTGGTTTTAGGGGCAATGGGATTCAATTGGCTAACAAACAGGCTGGTGAAACACTGCATGTCGAGTGCGCCATCGAGGCAGCTGCTAAATGAGATGCCGATACAGGAACGGCAGAGATGCCCAAAATCGAGAGTGCGGGGGAAGGTTGCGGAAGATCGGGAGGGCGACCGATGAAGTGGCTTGAGCGTGCGCAAGCGTGGTTTGCCGAGCATCCTAATGTCGAGGCGCTCCTCTGGTTTGTTGTCGCCGTTGCTTGCATAGCCATCCTGGCATGGTTCCTCA
>CANPHS010000034.1 GCA_947573925.1 uncultured Enterorhabdus sp.
CCCGTGGCGGGTTCCTCTCACCCACTTGTGTTTTAAGGGGGCCCCTCTCCCCCGGCAGGGCGTCCCCCGTATTACTCCCCCTTGGCCCGCTCGGCCGCGTCGTCGGGTTCGATGTGCACGAGCACTTCCTTCACCTGGGGAAATTTCTCCTTCACGAGCGCCTCCACGGCATCGCCCGTGTGATGGGCCTCAAGCACCGTCATGGACGGATCCACGAGCGCGTGCAAATCGCAGTACACCTCGGCCTCGGTACCCCGGGTGCGCACGCAGTGCACGTCGCGGATGCCCGGCACCGTCTCGGCCACGGCCACGATGTCCTCGGCGGGGATGCGGGCGTGGTCGGACAGGGTGCGCAGCCCCGCACGGAACACGCTGGCGGCGGAGGCGAGGATGGCCACGGTGACGAGCAGGGCCATGATGGGATCGGCCATGGGGAACCCGGCGGCCACGAAGCCGAGGCCTACGATGACGCCGATGGACACGAAGGCGTCCGACAGCGTGTGGGCCGCGTCCGCCGCCAGGATCTCGCTATGGAGGCGCCGCCCGGCGCGGCGCTCGTAGAAGGTGACGCCCAGATTCACGAGCAGGGTGCCCACCATCACCACGAAGGACACCGGGGTCACCGTGGCCGTGTAACTCTGGCTCGCCAGCTTCGCCACGGCGCCGGAGCCCACCTCGAAGGCGGCCACGAGCAGCAGCACGCCGATGGCGAGCGACCCGTAGGTCTCGAACTTGGAATGGCCGTAGGGGTGCCCCGCATCGGCGGGCCGGGCCGCCAGGGAGATGCCGATGAGCCCGATGACGTTGCCGAGGGAATCGAACACCGAATGGATGCCGTCGGCCTGCATGGAGGCCGACCCCGAGGCCAGGCCGTAGAAAAACTTCGCCGCCGCCACCGCCATGTTCAGCAGCAGCACGATCCACAGCACCCGCTCCACCTGCCGCCCGTGCGTGGCCTTCATCCCCGTCGCCGTCATGCGACCCTCCTTCCATACTTCCCACATTACTCCTTGCCCGAACCAGAATAGAAGCACCGGTTCGCCCAAGGAAGTCAGCGAGGTTCCGACAGGTGCCTGGAATTGCCCCGCCTTGGGGCCAAGTTGGCTTGGGCCAACGCCGTGCCCCAAACAGTCAACAATCCAGTGGATTGTTGAGCACTGCCCATGCGCCCGAGAGAGCGCGTCCTGGGCAGCGCAGCTGATCAGGGCTCCAGGCACCTGTCGGAACCGCAGCATCGGCGAAATGAAAAGAGCCCCAAAGGGCTCTTTTAATTTCGATGGTGTCGGAGGCGGGATTTGAACCCGCACACCCGGTAAATGGGCACTAGCACCTCAAGCTAGCGTGTCTGCCGTTCCACCACTCCGACATGCTGTTTTTGCAGCGACGATTATTCTAACAGAATAGCCAATCGATGCAAGGGGTAATTTTCCCTTTATTGGGAAATGGTCCCGTGGGGGTACACGATCATGAGCACGACCAGGGACAGCAGGAACACCACGGCGCAGGCGATGGTGATGCGGTCGAGGTTCTTCTCGATGATGCTCGTGCCCGTCTGCGTGGAGTACATGGAGCTGGCAATGGCGTCGGAAATGCCCGTCCCCTTGCCGGAGTGCATGAGGATGAAGATGATCAGGCCGATGCCGGAGAGCACCAGCAGAACCAAAAAGACGATTACCAAAGGACTCACTCTGTCACACTTCTTTCGTTACCGTGTCTGTGTACGCAAGTTGCTCAGTATACCGGAACGCCCTCAGGCCAGCAAGGACTTTCCCGTCATTTCCACGGGCGGCTCCAAGCCGATCATGGCGAGCAGCGTCGGCGCGATGTCGGCCAGGCGCCCCTCCTCGCCGGAAAGCGCGAGGCCGGCCCCCGAGCCGTCCACGAGCACGAGCGGCACCGGGGCCGTGGTGTGGGCCGTGAAGGGACCGCCGTCCTCGGCGATCATCTTGTCGGCGTTGCCGTGGTCGGCGGTGACCAGCGCCACGCCCCCGGCTGCGCGGATGGCGGAGAGCACCCGGCCCACGCCGTCGTCCACCGCCTCCACGGCCGCCCGGGCGGCGTCCACCACGCCAGTGTGGCCCACCATGTCGCAGTTGGCGAAGTTCACGATGTACACGTCGGCCTCGCCGGCCTCGATGGCCGCCACCAGGGCGTCGGCCACCGCAGGCTCGCTCATCTCGGGCTGCAGGTCGTAGGTAGCCACCTTGGGGCTCGGGATGAGCTTGCGCGTCTCCCCCGGCTTCATCTCCTCCACGCCGCCGTTGAAGAAGAAGGTCACGTGGGCGTACTTCTCGGTCTCGGCGATGTGGTACTGGGAAAGCCCCGCCTCGGCCAGCACGTCGGCCAGCACGTTCTCGGGGAACTGCTTGGGAAAGGCCACGGGGGCGGGGATGTCGGGGTCGTACTCGGTCAGGCACACGAAGGACACCCGGGGGAAGCGGTCGCGCACAAAGCCGTCGAAGGCCGGGTCCACGAGGGCCCGGGTGAGTTCCCGGGCGCGGTCGGGGCGGAAGTTGAAGAACACCACGGCGTCGCCGTCGCGCACGCCGCGGTCGGCAAGGGCCACCGGTTCCACGAACTCGTCGGTGACGCCGGCGGCGTAGGAGGACTCCATGGCCGCCACGGCCGCCATGGGCTCGCAGGGCTCGGCGTCCACCACGGCCCTCCAGGCCCGCTCCACGCGCTCCCAGCGGTTGTCGCGGTCCATGGCGTAGTAGCGGCCCGACACCGAGGCCACCTCGATGTCGGCCGGGGCCGCCTCGCCCCGGTTCGCGGCCCGCTCGATGAAGTCCACGAGCTCGGCCATGTAGCCGGCGCCGCTTGCGGGCGGCACGTCGCGGCCGTCCATGAAGCAGTGGATCATGATGTGGTCCACCCCGGCGGCCACGGCCGTCTCCACGAGCCCGTAGAGGTGCTCGTTGGAGGAATGCACGCCGCCGTCGGAGAGCAGCCCCATGAGGTGCAGGACGGCCCCGGGCGCCGAGGCCGCGGCGAAGGCCTCCCGCAGCACGGGGTTCTCGGCCAGCTCGCCGTTGCGGCAGGCGCGGTTGATGCGGGTGAGCTCCTGGAACACCACGCGACCGGCGCCGATGTTCAAATGCCCCACTTCCGAATTGCCCATCTGCCCCTCGGGCAGCCCCACGGCCTCGCCGGAGGCGGCCAAGCGCGTCGCGGACTCGTTGGCGAACAGGGCGTCCAAATGCGGCGTGGCGGCCAGTGAGATGGCGTTGCCCTCGCCGGGCGCCTCCAGGCCGAAGCCGTCCATGATGATGAGGCAGGCGGGCAGGCGCAGGGCCCCCGTATCCGCCGCGGCGTTCCCGGTCATCTACCGCGCCGCCTTCACGATTTCCACGAAGGACGCGGCCTTCAGGGCCGCCCCGCCGATGAGGCCGCCGTCGATGTCGGCCTCGGCCAAAAGCAGCGCGGCGTTGCCCTCGTTCATGGAGCCGCCGTAGAGGATGCGCATCTTTTGGGCGCACTCGTCGTCGTAGAGGTCGGCCAGGCAGGCGCGGATGGCCCCGCACACTTCCTCGGCCTGCTCCGGCGTGGCCGTCCGGCCGGTGCCGATGGCCCACACCGGCTCGTAGGCCACCACGCAGGTGAGCGCGTCGGCGGCGTCGATGCCGGCGAAGGCGGCCCGCACCTGGGCGGTCACATAGTCGAGGTAGACCCCCTCGTCGCGCACCGACAGCGACTCGCCCACGCACACAATGGGGGCGATGCCGGCCTCGATGAGGGCCCGAGCCTTCAAGTTCACGCCCTCGTTGGTCTCGCCGAAGAGGTTGCGGCGCTCGGAGTGGCCCACGATGCAGAACGTGCAGCCGATCTCCTTGATCATGGGAATGGAGATCTCGCCGGTGAACGCTCCGGCGGGCTCCCAGTACACGTTCTGGGCGCCGAGGGCGATGTCGACCTTGTCGAATTCCAGCACGGTCTTCACCGGCTTCAAATCCACGAAGGGCGGGCAGACGGCCACGTCCACCGCCTCCAGCCAATCGCGCTCCATGAGGTTCGAAATCTCCTGGGCCAGCACCACGGCCTCGGGGATCGTCTCGTTCATCTTCCAGTTGCCCGCAATGAGCTTCTTACGCATGATATCGATTCCTTTCTTTAAGGGATCTTTCGACTCCGGCGCTCCGCGCCTCCGCTCAAGATGACGCATGTACCCCCATGTCATTCTGAGCGAGCGGAGCGAGTCGAAGAATCCCGTCGAACACGGCGCGGAGCGCCGCACACCGTTATCGCAGGGCCTCCACGCCGGGGAGCTTCTCGCCCTGGACGAGCTCCATGGAGGCGCCGCCGCCGGTAGAGATGAAGGTCATCGAGTCGGCCAGGTCGAACTTGTTCACCGCGGCCACGGAATCGCCGCCGCCGATGATGGTGTCCGCCTCGGCGTTGGCGGCCACGGCCTCGGCCACGCGGCGCGTGCCGGCCTCGAAGGAGGGCATCTCGAACACGCCCATGGGGCCGTTCCAGAACACCGACTTCGCCATGGCGATGGCCTCGGCGTACAACGCGGCAGTCTCGGGACCGATGTCGAGACCCATCATGTCGTCGGGCATCTCGTCCACCGACACGATGGCGGTGCGGGCGTCGTCGGCGAAGGCGTCGGCGGCCACCACGTCCACAGGTAGCAGCAGCGACACGCCGCGCTCTTCGGCCTTCTTCATCATGGCCGCCGCGCGCTCCACCCAGTCCTCTTCCTTGAGCGAGGTGCCCACGGCCTTCCCCTGGGCCAGCAGGAACGTGAAGCACATGCCGCCGCCGATGATGAGGGTGTCGGCCTTGTCGAGCAGCGCGTCGATGACCTTGATCTTGTCGGACACCTTCGATCCGCCGAGGATGGCCACGAAGGGGCGCTTGGGCTCGTCGAGCATGCCGGTGAGCGTGGCCACCTCGTTCTCCATGAGGTAGCCCGCATAGGCGGGCAAGAGCGCCGCCACGCCGGCCGTGGAGGCATGGGCGCGGTGGGCCGTGCCGAAGGCATCGTTCACGTAGAGGTCGGCAAGGGCCGCCAGCTCCTCGCAGAAGGCGGGGTCGTTCTTCTTCTCCCGCTTGTCGAAGCGCAGGTTCTCCAGCACCAGCACGTCGCCGTCAGCCAGTGCCGCCACCTTGGCCTGGGCATCGGGGCCCACGGTGTCGGTGGCGAAGGCCACGGGGCGCCCCAGAAGCTCGGCCAGGCGAGCGGCGGCCGGGGCCAGGGAGAACTTCTCTTCGAAGCCCTCGCCTGCCGGGCGGCCCAGATGGCTCATGAGCACCACACGGGCGCCCTCGTCCACGAGCTTCCGGATAGTGGGCAGCGCGGCCCGGATGCGGGTGTCGTCGGTCACGGTGTCGCCGTCCAGGGGCACGTTGAAGTCCACGCGCACCAGCACGCGCTTGCCCGCCACCTCGGCCTCGTCAACCGTCTTGATCTCAGCCATGTCGTTCCTTTCCCAAAGAGAAAACCCGGTTCACATCAGGGAACCGGGTTTTCAAAAATACATTCCTTCTTTTGTAGCACTGGTTCGCCCAAGGAAGTCAGCGAGGTTCCGACAGGTGCCTGGAATTGCCCCGCCTTGGGGCCAAGTTGGCTTGGGCCAACGCCGTGCCCCAAACAAGGGGCAAGGCCAGGTGCCTGTCGGAACCGCAGCGTCGGGATTTGGTTAAGAATCTACGGCAGTAGAATCTTAACCAAATCTTTAACGCGATTGGAGTAGCCCCACTCGTTGTCGTACCAGGAGATGCACTTGACGAAGTTGCCCTCGCCGCCCAGGCACATGGTCAGCTGGGAGTCGAAGATGGAGGAGTGCGGATTGCCCACGATGTCGATGGACACGATGGGATCCTCGGTGTACTCCAGGATGCCCTTCAAGGGGCCCTCGGCCGCGGCCTTCATGGCGGCGTTGATCTCCTCGGCGGTCACGGACTTCTCCAGCTCCACCGTGAGGTCCACCATGGACCCGTCGGGGGTGGGAACGCGGGTGGCGAAGCCGTCGAGGCGGCCCTGCAGCTCGGGGAGCACCAGCGCCACGGCGCGGGCGGCACCGGTGGTGGTGGGGATCATGGACACGGCGGCGGCGCGGGCGCGACGCAGGTCCTTATGGGGAAGATCGAGGATCTTCTGGTCGTTGGTGTAGGAGTGGATGGTGTTCATGTAGCCGCGCTTGATGCCGAAGTTCTCCAACAGCACCTTGGCGAAGGGGGCCAGGCAGTTGGTGGTGCAGGAGGCGTTGGAGATGATGTTGTGCACCTCGGGATCGTACTGGTCGTCGTTCACGCCCATGACGATGGTGATGTCCTCATCCTTGGCGGGGCAGGTGATGACCACCTTCTTGGCGCCGGCGTCCAGGTGCTTCTGGGCCAGCTCGCCGGTCTTGAAGATGCCCGTGGCCTCCACGACCACGTCCACGCCCAGCTCGCCCCAGGGCAGGTTCTCCGGGTTGCGGTCGGACAGCATGGTCACGTGCTTGCCGTCCACGATGAGGCCGTCCTCGACCACTTCGATGTCGAAGTTGCGGATGCCGTGGATGGAGTCGTACTTCAGCAGGTGAGCGGCGGTGGCCTTCTCGCCCAGGTCGTTGACGGCGATGACCTCGACCTCGGGATCGTCGGCCATGGCGCGGAACACGAGGCGACCGATGCGGCCGAATCCGTTGATGCCTACCTTCGTTGTCACGGGTATCTCCTTTCACAAGATGCCTGTTGATGCCAAATTCTTGGCCGTTAAACGCGCAAAGCACTCATAGTTTACTACGAACCGCCTTCTCACATCCCGATTCTCGCGCCAACGGGGAAAGAAAGCGTCACACCTGCACAAAGTGACGGGGCGGCAACGGGGCGCCCCGGAGCCGCTCTACTCCCCCGCCGCGGCCTCGGCGGCCAGCGACTCGATCCTGCGCACCCGGTGGTAGACGGCGCTCTTGGACAGCGGCGGGTTGGCCCGCTCGCCGAGCTCCTTCAGGGAGGCCTCCGGGTAGGTGACCCGCAGGCGGATGAAGTCCTGCAGGGCCGGGGGCAAATTCTCCATGCCGTAGTGCTCCACCACCGCGCGGATGGTGTAGATCTGGTCCACCGCCGCCTTCGACGCCTTCTGCTGGTTGGCCATTTCGGCGTTGATCATGCGGTTCACGTCGTTGCGCACCGACTTCACCACGCGCTCCTCCTCCATGGACAGGGCCGAGGTGTGGGCCCCCGTCCAGGCGAGGAACTCCAGGATGGCCGCGCCGCTTTTCAGGTACACCATGTAGGAGCTGCGCCGCTGCATGATGCGGGCGGCGATGTCCTTGCGGGCCAGAAGCTCCACGAGCCCCTCGGCCAAAGACTCCGACTCCACGGTGATCTCGAAGTGGAAGTCGCTTTTGGGGTTCGAGATGAAGCCGGACCCGAGGAAGGCCCCGCGCAGGTAGGCCGCCGCGCAGCAGGGCTTCGCCACAAGGGACTGCTTGATGCCCATTTCCAGTCCGCCCTCGGCCGAGAGCACCCCCATGTCGCGCAGGGCGTCGGCCAGATGGGGCTGGGCCGGCACCTCGATGAGGTAGTTCGGCGTCTTGTGGAGCACGCTGCGGCGCATAGTGAGGTTGGTCTTGAGGGCGTAGATGGTATGCAGAAGCCGCACCACGAGCCGCGCGGCCGCCGGGGCGTCCGTGGCGATTTCCACCCGGTAGCGGGCCGGGCCGCTCACGAACAGCGTGCCCTCGATGCGCACGAGGGCCGCCAGCGTCGCCTTCTCGCAGGCGGGGCACGCCGGCGCCACCCGGGCCAGCTCGTCTTTCACCTCGGCCGTGAACGACATGGCGCCCCCCCTAGCCGCGGCGGGAGCGCGACAGCTTGATGACGCTCTGGAAGGCGTCGCGCAGGGCGAAGGGCGAATGCCACGTGGGCCGCTCGGCGTCGGCAAGATTCCGGCTGATGACGATGGGACCCCGGGACTGGATGGCCAGCATGTCGGCGTAGGAGATGGAGATGGGCCGCACGCCGCGGATGAGCTGGGTGTCGTTGAGGTCGGAGGTGGAGGCGTGCTCCAGCTCGGCGCCGGACAGCGCGGCGAAGCTGCCCGTGGCGGGGCTTTCGGCCCGCAGAGGCACTTTCGAATGCACGAGCATGTAGTCGATGAGCCCCTCCATGCCGTGGGCGGCCAAAGCCTCGAAGTGCTCGCGGGCCGTGAGCCCCCAGGTCTCCCCCTGCACGTCGGCCAGGGCGCACACGAACAGCACCCGGCCCCGGCTCGCGCGGATAGCGTCCACGATGCCGGGAATGAGCAGGTTGGGAATGATGGAGGTGAACAGCGACCCCGGCCCCAGCACGATGAGGTCGGCCTCGCGGATGGCCTGGCAGGCCGGCTCGTAGGCCCGCGGGGGCCGGCCGTCCTCGGCGGCGAGCCACACCGATTCCAAAGCCGTGCGGGAATGGCAGGCCACGGCCTGGCCGTCCAGCACGCGCCCGTCGCAGGTGCGGGCCGACAGCACCACATGGTCGAGCGTGGAGGGGTACACGTGTCCCTGGGCATCCACGAGCCGCTCGCAGACGGCGATGGCCTCGGGGAACGACCCGCAAGCATCTTCCAAGGCCGTGAGCAGGAGGTTTCCCAGCGCGTGGTCGCGGGCCACGGCAAAACGGTACTTGAGCGCCCGCACGAGCGGGTCGGTGGGGTCCTTGGCGAAGGCCACGAGGCACTTGCGGATGTCGCCGGGGGGCGTGGCATCGGCCTCCTCGCGCAGCACGCCGGTGGATCCGCCGTCGTCGGCCATGGCCACCACGGCGCTCGTGGACACGCCCAATGACAGCAGCGTGCGGATGGAGACCGGCGCCCCCGTGCCGCCGCCGATGACCACGGCGCGCAGGGCCTTGTCGTCGGCGTCGAGCCCCCGCAGGTTCGGCAGGGCGCTCTTCAAGGCCGAGAAGGCCGCCGTGGCGGCCGGATCCACCCGGAAGGCATCGGTTTTCCGTATGGCCATGGCCCTACGCGTCCTTTCCGGTGCCGGCGCCCGCAGAGCCGCCGGCCCGCGCGTCCAGCACGTTGTCGCTCTCGCGCAGCACCTCGGCGCCGCGCTCGCCCTGGCGCAGTTCGGGGTGGCCCACAGCCACCGGGTCCCCCTTGTATTTCGGTATTCCGCCTGGCGCCTCCGCCAGCGCCACGCTGCGGTGCTGGCCGCCGGTGCAGCCCACACCGATGGCCAGCTGCTGCTTGCCTTCGGCCACGTACCCCGGCATCACCACATCGAGCAAGTCCTGCCAGCGGCGCTCGAACTCGATGGTCTCCTCGCGCATGCGCACGAAATCGCGCACCGGGGCGTCGAGCCCTGTGAGCGGCCGTAGCTCCGGGTCGTAGTAGGGGTTCGGCAGAAAGCGCACGTCCATGACGAGGTCGGCGTCGTAGGGGGCGCCGTGCTTGAAGCCGAAGGAGTACACGGTCACCGCCAGGCCCTTCCGCTCGCTGCCCGTGGCGAACAGCCCCCGGATGGTGCTGCGCAGCTTCTGGGGCAGCATGTCGGTGGTGTCGATGACGAAGTCGGCCCTATCGCGCAGGCCCATGAGCATATGGCGCTCCCGCTGGATGCCCTGCCAGATGGTGGTGCCGTCGGTGCACAGGGGGTGGCGGCGCCGGCTCGACTTGTAGCGGGCGATGAGCTTGTCGTCGGCGGCGTCCAGGAACAGCGTCTTGTAGGAGATGCCCGCCTCGGCCATGGCGGCCAGCTCCGCCTCCAAATCGCCGAAGAAGTCGCCGTTGCGGGAATCGCACACCACGGCCAGGCGCCGGCGCTCGCCCGCGGCCTCGGTCTCCTCGTTCACCCGCACCAGCTCGCCGAGCAGGCTCGAAGGCAGGTTGTCCACGCAGAAGTAGCCCAGGTCCTCGAACACGTGCATGGCCTCGGTGCGCCCGGCCCCGGACATGCCGGTGACGATGACGAAATCGGGCATCTGGCTTACCTCAGTTACTTCCTCGGCCATCTTCTCTCCCTTCCGCGGGCCCGTTCAGCCGCGCTTCGGCCTCGTCTTTCCGTACATTATACTGCGCGAGCACCCGCACCAGCTCCTCGGCCACCTCGTCGGGCACCACGCGGGCCGCCTTTATCTCGTCCAGGGTGGCCTCCTTCAGGTTCTTGAAGGACTTGAAGTGCTTCAAGAGCGCCTTCTTGCGCACGGGCCCCATGCCGGCCACGTCGTCCAAGATGCTCGCCGTCATGCCCTTGCCGCGCAGCTCGCGGTGGAAGGTGATGGCGAAGCGGTGGGCCTCGTCGCGCACCTGCTTCACGAGGTAGAGCGACGCCGAGCCCGAGGGCAGCACCACCGGTCCCGTGTCCTGCCAGGGCACGAACAGCTCCTCGTCGCGCTTGGCCAGACCGCAGATGGCGATATCGTCGATGCCCATCTCCTCGAACATGGCGAGCGCCGCCGTGAGCTGAGGCTTGCCGCCGTCCAGGATGATAAGGTCAGGCTTGGAGCCGAAGCGCTCGTCGGCCATGCGCTCGGGGCTGTAGCGGCGCTGCATGACCTCCTGCATACTGAGGAAGTCGTTGGCCTCGTCCAGCGGCGTCTTTATCTTGAAGCGGCGGTACTGGTTCTTGTCCGGCTTGCCGCCGGTGAACACCACCATGGAGGCCACGGTGTAGGAACCGTGGATGGTGGAGATGTCGAAGCACTCGATGCGCATGGGCGGCGCGTCCAAGGCCAGGGCGCTTTCCAGCTGCAAAAGCGCGTTGTTGATGCGCTTGTCGTCGTAGTTCGTGCGCACCTTGTAGCGCATGAGCGCGTGGCGGGCGTTGGTCTCGGCCATGGCCAAAAGGTCGGCCTTCTCCCCCTTCTGCGGGGCCGTGAAGCGCACCTTGGCGCCGTGGGCCGAGTCCAGCTTGCCCGTGAGCCACTCCCCCATGGCCTCGGCGTCTTCCGGCAGAACCGACACGATCACCTCGCGCGGGATGGAGGTGGTGGTGTCGTAGTAGCGGAAGAGGAAGTTGCGCAGCAGGTCCTGGTCGGGCACGTCGGTGCCGCGGTTCAGCACGAACTCGTTGGAGTTCACGATGCGCCCCTCGCGGATGACGAGCACGTGCACGCCCGCCACCGTCTCCTCGCGGAAGAAGCCCACCACGTCGGCGTTCAGGTCGCGGGTGGACACGGCGTGCTGCTTGTCGGCCAGCGAGTTGATGGTGTCGATGCGGCCCTTCAGCCGCCCGGCCCGCTCGAAATCGAGCTCGGCGGCCGCCTCCTGCATCTCGGCGGTGAGTTCCTCCACGAATTCCCGGTGGTTCCCCGCGAGGAAGCGCTCGATGCGCCGCACGTTCCGGGCGTACTCCTCGGGCGTGATCTGGCCGCAGCAGGCCCCCGGCCCCAGCCCCACGTGGCAGTCGAAGCAGGGCCGCGCGTCGCGCTTCAAGAAGGCGAGCGGGTCCTTCTCCAGGGCGCGGGTCAGCTGGCGCCAGTCGGCGCAGGTGGCGGCGCACAGGGGCACCACGCGCCGGGCGATGTCGATCATCTCCCGGGCGGCCCGGGCGTCGGTGAAGGGCCCGAAGTACTTGGTGTCGGCGCGGTGTTTCTCCCGGGTGTACTTGATGGCCGGGAACACGTCGCCTTTGGTGAGCGCGATGAACGGGTAGGACTTGTTGTCCTTGAAGTCGGCGTTGAAAAACGGACTGTACTGGTTGATGAGGTTTTTCTCCAGCACCAGGGCCTCGTGCTCGTTGTCCACCACGAGGTAGTCGAAGCTGGCGATGGATTCCACGAGCAGCGGAATCTTCGCGCGGTCGTCCTGGAAGTTCACGTACTGGCGCATGCGGGCCCGCAGCTGCTTGGCCTTGCCCACGTAGATGACCTCGCCGGCGGCGTCCTTCCACAGGTACACGCCCGGTTCGGTGGGCACGGCGGAAAGCTCCCGCTTGATGCGCTCAAGCTTCTCCTGCTGGGTTTCGGCCTGCGCCGGCACGTGCTCGCGCACGGCGCGGTCGAGGGTGGGGCGCATGCGGCCCTCGCGCTCCAACTCGAGGGGATATTCCGTTTCAAAAGCGCTCTCGCGCGGAGTGTCTTCGTTCATGGGTTCAGTATAACGGCTGAAACGGGCCGCGCTCTTCACAGGACGCATCTCCTTCA
This sequence comes from uncultured Enterorhabdus sp., assembly GCA_947573925.1. Taxonomy (GTDB): domain Bacteria; phylum Actinomycetota; class Coriobacteriia; order Coriobacteriales; family Eggerthellaceae; genus Adlercreutzia. The sequence goes on from CANPHS010000034.1 coordinate 12,064, forward strand.
ACTTCTTGGAGAAATTCCGTGGGATACGGGGAATTGTTGCGCAGGAAGCGCCCGCACGCGGCGGCGATGGTATGTTGTGCAGCTGCATAGAATTATGGGAGGGACTTTTGACTGAATCGCAGAATACCGCGGGGGCCGTGGGCGTTGCTGGGGACTCAGCGGACGGCTATTGCGCCGCTGGCGCGCAAAATCGGGACGCCTTTACGTCGGATCATCGTCGGGATGGCACCGCGCGTAACCGCAGCGCCATCGGCCGCGCCGCCGTGCGCCTGGCCTTCTTCGTCGGAGCCGTCGGGCTCGGCTTCGTGCTTCTGGAAGCGCCGTGGAGCGACGGAGCCTGGACTATGGGCGCCAAGTACGCGCTGCCGAATTTGGGCGTGCTCGCCCTCGTCGGTGCCATTGTGTACCTCGTCGGCCAGCGCACCCGGGCCGCGCTCGCCGTGTTCACGGGCCTGTGCCTGCTTACCGGCGCGGCGAACTTCTTCCTCATTACCTTCAAGGGGCAGCCCATCGTGCCGGCCGACCTGTTCGCACTGTCTACCGCCGCCTCGGTGTCCGGCGGCTACAGCCTGTTTCTCACGCCGCGCTTGGCGACGTGCATCGCCGCCTTCGCCGCCTTCTGCGTGGCACTGCGCCTTTGGTGCCCGAAGCGGAAGATAACCGCCGCCGACATGGTGGTCAACTGTCTAGGTGCCGCGCTCTTGACGGGGGCCGGACTTATGCAGCTCGACCGCGTGTCCATCGCCGACGAGTACGACGTGAAGGTGGACGTGTGGGATGTGCGGGGTTCCTACGGCACCCAGGGCACGGCGCTCTGCTTCTTGTCCCGGGCCCAGGAGCTGTCCCCCACACCGCCGGCCGGCTACTCCGACGAGGCGCTGAAAGCCCTGCTGGGCCCGGCGCCGAACGCCGATGGCGAGGACACCGGCCCCTTCGGCTTCACGCTGCCCGGCGACGACGGCGAAGGGGCGACGCCGGCCTTCGGCGGCCCCAACGTCATCGCCATCATGAACGAGACCTTTTCCGACCTGTCCACCTACCCGGGCCTCGAGGGTACCGTGGCCGAGCCGACGTATTTCCACGAGATGGCCGATGATTCCCTGGCCTCAGGCGACGTGTACGTCTCGGCCATGGGCGGCGGCACCTGCAACAGCGAGTTCGAGTTTTTGACCGGCGCCTCCATGGGCAACATGGGCGGCGGCGTGTACCCCTACGTGCTCTACGATTTGGACGGCACCGAAAACCTGGCCTCCTACTTCAAGGCGCTCGGCTACGGCACTCACGCCATCCACCCCGCCGAGGCGTCGAACTGGCGGCGCGACCGCATCTACGAGCAGCTCGGCTTCGACAGCTTCGACGACATCACCACCATGGAGGGATCCGATACCCTGCGCGACATGGTGACCGACAGGGCCACCTACGAGCGCGTGCTGGAGAAGATCGACGAAGGTGCGGGCCCGCAGTTCGTGTTCGACGTGACCCTGCAGAACCACGGCGGCTACGACACGGGGCTCGTGCCCGAGGGCGAGCAGGTGCATCTGGAATCGGAGCGGGCGAGCAGCCCCGAGATGGACGAGTTCCTCTCCTGCATCAAGCAGTCCGAAGAGGACCTGCGCTGGCTCGTCGACGAGCTGAACGCCCGGGACGAGCCCACCATCGTGGTGTTCTTCGGCGACCACCAGCCCGGCTTCGCCGACTGGCTCTTCGAGCGCACCTACGAGCGCCCCGTGGAGGGCGCCTCCCTCGACGAGGTGCAGCAGCGCTACCGCACCCCCTACTTCATCTGGGCGAACGAGGCCGCCCGCGAGCAATACGGCTCCAAGCTGAAGAAGATCGCCGACGCCGAGGCCACGAGTCTCAACTACCTGGGGGCCCTGCTGCGCCAGTGCGCCGGCCTCCCCCAAACCCCGCGCAGCCGCTATCTGGAGGCGCTGCGCCAGGAGGTGCCCGCCATCAACCTGAACGGCTACGCCACCGCCGACGGCGCCTGGCACTGGTTCGGCGACGACGCCGGTGTCGACGACGCCTTGGAAGGCTACCGAATCGTCCAGTACGACCAGCTCTTCAACAAGGACTCCGCCTGGAACCGATGAGCATCGCCCCTAGGCAAGCCAGAGGCGATGTAATATAAACAAACAGCCGGAGGGTTTCGCCTGAAGGCTCCAGAACGGCGGGGTCTTTACCCCGCCAATGCTATTTGAGGGGTTATATCTGCCTGGACCGGAGCCGTGCTCCCCTACAAGTTCTCCCGCACCCAGGCGATGTTGCCCTCGACGGTGGCAATGAGCTCTTCCAGGGTGTCGAAGGTGCGCATGGGGCGGAGCCATTCGATGAACTGCACCTCGATGGGCTGGCCGTAGATGTCGGCATCGAAATCGAGCAGGTGCACCTCGATGTTGGCCGTGGAGGAGTCGGCGAAGGTGGCAGCCACCCCCACGTTCACGGCGGCCTTGTAGCGTGCGCCGTCCACCACGGCGTAGCTCGCGTACACCCCCTCGCCCACGGCGAGCAGCATCGGCGCCACCTCCAGGTTCGCCGTGGCGAAGCCGAAGTCGCGGCCCTCGCCGCGGCCCGGGCGCACGGTGCCCTTCACGCTGTAGGGACGACCCAGCAGCTCGGCAGCCGGGCGCACCTCGCCCTCGGCCAGAAGGCCGCGGATGCGCGTGGCCGTCACGGGGCATCCCCCCTCGGCCAGAAGCTCGTGGCCATGCACGGCCATGCCGCGCTCGGCGCCCCACAGCTCCAAGTCGGCCACATTGCCGGCCCCCCGCTTCCCGAAGTGGAAGTCGCGGCCGATGTGGATGTGGCTCGGCACGCCGGCGCCGAAGCAGGCCTCGAGGAAGGCGACCGGGGCCTGGGAGGCGAAGTCCCGCGAGAACGGGAGCACCACCACGGCGTCCACGGGCAGCTCCGCCAACTTCGCGATGCGCTCCTCGTTGGTCATGAGCTTCTTCAGCCTATCGGCGGCGAATATCTCGTCCGGATCGATGTCGAAGGTGATGACGGCGCTTTTCGCCCCTTCCTCCCGGGCCGTGGCCGCCGCCTCGCCGATGATGAAGCGGTGCCCCTCGTGCACGCCGTCGAAGACGCCGAAGGCCACGGAGGCGCCGGCGAGGAAGGCCTCGTCGTAGGCCGGGTCGTTCCTAGAAATCACTGTAGCCACGGATAACTCCAATCGGGAACACGCAACGCGGTGCCAGCCGGTCGCGGCCGGCATCGTAGCCGTACAGGGCGATAATGCGGTTATCGTACACCAAGGCGACGGTTTCGTCATCATGGAGCGGCTCGCAGCTCTCGCGCACCCCGGCCGTGCAGGCGCACAACTCCGAGGCGGCGTCGGCGCAGCGGCGCTCGCAGACGACCACGTCGGCGGCGGGAAGGGCGTTCCCGTTGCGCACCCGGGCCGCGGCGGCGTCGTCCAGGTAGACGAAGCGGCACCCCAGGGCCCGCAGCGGGTCCAGGGCGGCGGCCAGGCCGATGTCCTCCAAGGTCTCCAGGCTCACGCACTCGTCCAGGGCAATGGAACCCACGGCGGTGCGCCGGAGGGCCCCCACGTGGGCCGGGCACCCGAGCGCGTTGCCCATGTCGCGGGCGAGCGAGCGGATGTAGGTGCCGGCCGACACGGTAAAGGCCACGTCCCAACGGGCAGGCTCCGCCCCCTCGGCCCCCCAGATGCCCAGAAGCTCGGCGGAGAACACCTCGATGTCCCGGGGCGCGAGGTCGATGACGCGGCCGCGCCGGGCCTCGTCGCAGGCCTTCTTCCCGCCCACCTTGATGGCGGAGTACACCGGCGGCAGCTGCTTGGCCTTCCCCACCAGGCTCGCCACAAAGGTGCTGGCGAAGAAGGGGTCGAACACCTCCTCGGGCACATCCCCGGTGCGGATGACCTCGCCTTCCGCGTCGTCGGTGTCGGTGGCCGCGCCGAAGATGACGGACACCACGTAGGACTTCGCGTGGCCCACCAGGTAGTTGTCCAGACGCGTGGCCGGGCCGATGCACACGGGCAGCACGCCGGAGGCGAGCGGGTCCAAGGTGCCGGTGTGGCCCACGCGGCGCTCGCCGAAGATACGGCGCACCCGGTTGATCACGTCGTGGGAGGTCATGCCCGAGGGCTTGTCCACCGCCACCATGAGCGACAGGTCGGTCGTTCCGCGCTTGGCCATCTAGGCCCCCGCTTCCCCAGGCCGCACCGGATCGGCGATGCCGAGGCGGCCGGCCAGGGCGGCCACGGCCTCGGGAAGCGTGCCGTGGAAGGTGAAGCCGGCGGCGGCAACGTGCCCTCCCCCGCCGAACTCGCGGGCGATGGCGGCCACGTCGGTGCCGTCCTTGGCCCGCAGGCTGCCGCGCACCTCCCCCTCCTGCTCCCGCAGCATGCAAGCCACACCCACGCCGTCGATGCAGCGCAGCACGTCCACCATGGGCTCGGCATCGGCCTTGGTGCCGCCGCAGGCCGCGAAATCGGCCAAAGATAGCCACGAGAGCGCCGCGGCCCCGTCGGCCGAGAGGGCCATGTGGGCCACGGTGAGCCCCTCCAGCTGGATGGAGGCCAAGGTGCGGGACTGGAACAGGTGCCGCGACACCGCCGCGGGCTCGGCCCCGGCCGCCACCATCTCGGCGGCGGCGGCGAAGGCGGCCGCGTCGGCGTTCTGATACTGGAAGCGGCCCGTGTCGGTGACGAGGCCGGTGAAGCAGCAGGTGGCCACAATGCGGTCGCGCTCGGCCCCCAGAAGCCCCGCCAGCTCCCACACGAGCAGCGAGGTGGAGGCGGCGTCCGGGTCGGTGTAGCTGAGGGCGCTCATGGCCTCGGGCACGGCATGGTGGTCCACGGTCACCGTGAGGGGTGCCGCGGCCTGGATGGCGGCGGCATCGCCCAAGCGCTCCGGCGTGGGCACGTCCACGGCCACGAACGCGTCGCAGGGGCCCTCGTAGCGGGCCGCGGGGATGAGTCCCTCGAACCCGGGCAGGAAGGCCAAATCGCGCGGCGGCTCCTCGTCGCGGGCGAGCAGGCAGGCCACCGCCGTGCCCGTCTGGCGCAGCGCCGCGGCCAGGGCCAGCTGGCTGCCGATGCAGTCGCCGTCGGGGCTCACGTGGCCGCAGATAACGACAGAGTCGCAGGGGCCCAGGGCACGGGCGATGGCGGCCAGGTCGGTGTTGGTCTGGGGGGTCACCGTCATGGGGCTAGAACTCCGCGTCCTCGCCGATGGTCTCCTCCACGACGCGCTTCTCCTGGTGCTCGCGCTCGGAGTTCAGCGCCTGGGTGATGGCCTCGGCCTGGTCCACCGACTTATCCAGGTGGAAGCGCAACTCCGGCGCCACGCGCCAGGACAGCTTCTTCGCCATGAGCGAGCGGATGTGCCCGGCGGCCTGCTCGAAGGCAGCCTGCACCTCGGGGTAGCGCTCGGGATCGGTGGTGTAGTACACGTTGCAGGCGGAACGGTCGTAGCTGACCTCGCAGCCGGTGATGGTCACCAGGTGCAAGCGCGGGTCGGACACGTCGAACAGCAGGATGCTCGCGATGACCTCGCGGGCCTGCTCGTTCACCTTGCGGTTGGAAGCGCTCTGTTTCATAACGTCATCTCCTCCATCGAGGACGGATACTGATTTCAGTATAGGGAAAGTCCGGCAACCCGACATATAACTCAAGGGAATATAAGCGAAGTTGTTGAAGTAGCGAGTCTCCCGAAAGCGGGACCACGGGGTATTCTGATTCGCTCAGACAGTCCTCGCTTGATGAAACAGGACATTGAGTCCTGTTTCAGTCGCTGCGGAACTCGCTCGGTCAGAACACCCCGTGTTCCCTGTACGCTCAACCATAGCTGAGTAGGTGCTATTCGGTGCGCTCGACTTCCTTGATCTGGTAGCCCTCGATGGTGTCGCCCACCTTCAGGTCCTGGAACTTCTCGATGCCGATGCCGCACTCGTAGCCCTGCTTCACGGTCTTCACGTCGTCCTTGAAGCGGCGCAAGCTGGCCATATGGCCCTCGAAGATAACCGTGCCGTCGCGCACGATGCGCACCTTGTCGTCGCGGTTGATCTCGCCCTCCACAATGTAGCAGCCGGCGATGGTGCCCACCTTCGGCACCTTGAAGGTCTCGCGCACCTCGGCGATGCCGGTGTCCACCTCCACGATGTCGGGCGAGAGCAGACCCACGCGGGCCGCGTTGATGTCCTCGATGGCCTGGTAGATGACGCGGTACAGGCGGATGTCCACCTTCTCCTTCTCGGCCTGGGTGCGGGACTTGCCCGTGGGGCGCACGTTGAAGCCGATGATGATGGCGTCGGAGGCGGCGGCCAGGGTGACGTCGGTCTCGGTGATGCCGCCCACGGCCGAGTGCACGATGTTGATGCGCACCTCGGACTGGTCCATCTTGCCGAAGGCGTCGCGCAGGGCCTCGATGGAGCCCTGGACGTCGGCCTTGACGATGAGGTTGAGGTCGGTCTGCTTGCCGGCCTCGATGCGGTTGAACAGGTCGTCCAGGCTCATGTGGCTCTTGGTCTCCTGCTCGGCCAGGCGGGCGCGCAGCGCGCGCTCCTCGGCCAGCTTGCGGGCGTCGCGCTCGTCCTCGAACACGCGGAACTCGTCGCCGGCGGTGGGCACCGAGTTGAGGCCGAGGATCTCCACCGGGTCGGCGGGGCGCGCCTCGTCGACGTGGGCGCCGAGCGGGTTCACGAGCGCGCGGACGCGGCCGTAGGAGGTGCCCGCCACCACGACGTCGCCGGTGCGCAGGGTGCCGCGCTGGACGAGCACCGTGGCCACGGGGCCGCGGCCCTTGTCGAGGTTGGCCTCGATGACGAAGCCGGAGGCGTCGGCGTCGGGGTTGGCCTTGAGCTCGAGCACGTCGGCCTGGAGCAGGATGGTCTCGAGCAGGTCGTCGATGTGCAGCTTCTGCTTGGCCGACACCTCGACGAACATGTTGGAGCCGCCCCACTCCTCGGGGATGACCTGGTACTCGGTGAGCTCCTGGCGCACGCGGTCGGGGTTGGCGCCGGGCTTGTCGATCTTGTTGACGGCCACGACGATGGGCACGTCGGCGGCCTTGGCGTGGTTGATGGCCTCGATGGTCTGCGGCATGACGCCGTCGTCGGCGGCCACCACGAGCACGATGACGTCGGTCACCTGGGCACCGCGGGCGCGCATGGCGGTGAAGGCCTCGTGGCCCGGAGTGTCGATGAAGGTGATCTGACGGTCGCCGATGTTCACGACGGAGGCGCCGATGTGCTGGGTGATGCCGCCGGCCTCGGAGGCCACCACGCCGGTGTCGCGGATGGCGTCGAGCAGCGAGGTCTTGCCGTGGTCGACATGGCCCATGACGGTGACTACGGGCGGGCGCGGCTTGAGGTCGGCCTCGGAATCGTTGTACACCACGGCGTACTCCTCCTCGGGCGACACCACGCGCACCTTGCGGC
>CANPHS010000035.1 GCA_947573925.1 uncultured Enterorhabdus sp.
GTAGGATCGCGCCTCGTCATCGAGCCTACGGACGAGGAGTTCACCTTGAAGGGTCGCATGGCCCAATGGGACGGCCAGCGCTACCGTACCGCTGAGTACGATTGGGGCGAGCCGCAGGGGCGTGAGCTATGGTAGGCATCTACGACCAGGGCGACATCATCGAGGTGGACTTCGACCCCACCCGCGGCCACGAGCCGGCCAAGGTGCGGCCGGCGCTCGTGGTCAGCTCCTACGACTTCAACATCTCCAACAGCATGACCGTCGTGTGCCCCATCTCCTCCCGCGAGCGGCCATTCTTCCTCCACGAACCGCTGCCGGAGGACGCACCGGCGGAAGGAAGCATCATCATGGAACAACTCCACGCCATCGACCTGGAGGCTCGCCCGACGCGGCTGCTGGGCCAGCTGGATCGCGCGACCCTGCACCACGTCCTCGTCTGCCTGCGCTCGTTCTTCGACGAGGATCCTGCGGAGAACGAGTTGCCGGGGCCCTACCGCTCGTAGACATTCGGGACGTTCAGGAGGGCGCTCATGGCGTTCACGATGGACTTGGGGTCGTTCACCTTGCGGGCGCGGGGCTTCATGGGGATGCGCTCGGAGCGGCCGCGCTTGGTCACGTCCGTGGCGAACACGTCGGTCGAAAGGGTCAGCGCGTTCGTCGGGCAGATGTCCTCGCAGCAATGGCACTGCACGCAGCGGCCCGTGTAGTGGTCGATGCCGAAGGGCTTGCCGGTCTCGGCGGCGGTGTCCGCGTCGCCGAACTTGTGGATGGCCTCGGTGGGGCAGAAGGTGGCGCACATCTGGCATGAGGTGCATTTCTCCGGGTCGATGATGACGTGGCCGAACAGCCGCGTGTCGATCATGATGTCGGCCGGCTCGCCTAAGTTGCTCAGGGCCAGAAGCAGCCGCCCGCGGCGGCCGGGCAAGAAGTGCGGCAGTGTGCCGTCGTCGGTCACCTTCGCGAACTTCGGCTCCTCGTCCTCCTCGGCGCCCAGCTTCTCGCGCACCACGTGCTCGGCGGTGATGGCCGCGGCGGCCCGGGCCTCGTCGCGCATCGACGAGAAGAAGCCGCGGCGCCCCGTGTCGAAATCGGCCGGCGCGGTAAGACGCACGGAACGGGGCAATTTGGTGGTGAGCTTCACCGTGGCGTCGCTGCCCCAGGTCTCCAGCAGCAGGGCGGCCGTGTCGCGCACGAGCCGGGCCGTGCGGTCGACGGTGGCGTCCACCTCGACGGCCTCGTCGGCTGCGTCGACGGCCAGCGGGTCGGCGGCCGCGGGGTCGGCATCGGCCGCGGCGGCCCCTTCCCCGTCGGTTGCGGCCCGCGGCCCCGTCACGAGGACCACGGAGCTCGCGCCCCCGGCGGCCAGCACGGCGATGAGGCTCTCGTCCACCCGGGCGAGGCTCTTCACCGCCACCACCTTCGCCGGGTCGCACTTGCCCTCGGCGGCCGCCTGCATGGCCTCGTCCATGACCACGGCCAGGCCGTCGTTGGCCTGCATAGCCGCCACAGCCGCCTTCAGCAAGCCCTTGTCGTCGGGCTTCTTCGCCTCCAGGGCCGCCGTGGGGCACACCGTGGCGCAGGTGCCGCAGCCCACGCACAACTCCGGGGCCACCGCCAGGTCGTTGCCCGCAACGGCAATGGCGCCCGTGGGGCACGCCTCGGCGCAGCGGCGACACGAGGCGTTGCGGTTGCGCACCACCACGCAGCGGTTCGGCTGCACCGCCAGGCTCTGGCTCTCCAGCTTCTCGAACAGTCCCAGAATATTGTCCATGGTGTCCCCCTCGGGTTGGTCAGCGAACGGAATGAGGCCAGAAGGTGCCACAGAACGCGGCACCCCGGCAGAGTAGTTAATCGATGAAGCCCCCGGCGGCGCTGTCGAAAAGGCGCACGGTGCCGTCGGCGTATTCCACGCCCCACACCGTGCGGTCCACGGCGAAGTCGGGCGCGAAGGGCAGCGCGGCGGGAGCCTCGTCAGCAGAAGCGACCTCGTCAGCGGCCATCTCGGCATCGTCGGCCGCAACCGCCTCGGCGGCCATGGCGGCCCCGTCACCTACCGGGTCGTCCGTAGCCGCAGCGGCTTCCACGGCCTCGGCAACATCGGCGGCCTCAGTGGCAACCTCCGCGGCCTCGGCAGCACTCGCACCTTCCGCACCTTCCGCACCTTCCGCGCCGTCCGCCGCCCAGGCCGCGGCCCGGGCCTCTTCCCACAGCGAGCGGGCCGGCACCGACACGCGGGCCACGCCCTCGCCCAGCGTGCCGGCGGCCGTAAGGTCGCGCACGGCTTCAATCGCCGCCAGGGCGTCCTCGGGAAAGGCCGAGGCAACCTCGGTGGCCTGGGCCACCGTCACGTTGTCGCCGAATTCCACTTCCATCCACGCGTAGGGCAGCGGCTCCTGGTCGGCCTTGCGGCGCACGTCGTTGCAGGCCGCCACCGTGGAGGACACCTTGTAGAACATGTTGGAGAGCCACTTCGGCATGACAGCCGCCCACTGCTCCTGGGCCGCCTCGTCGTTGGCGTCCCAGTAGGGCCGGTGCATGCGCACCACCAGACGAAGCGTGTTTTCGATGGGAACATCGGCCGATGCCGGCACCGCAGCCACCACGCTGGGGGCCACGTAGGAATAGGAGCGCTTGATCTCCGCCACCACATCGTCGGAGAACTGGCGCTCGTCCACGTCCATATTCAGAATCAAAGAGGGCCGAATCGTTGCGGTCATGATGGTTCCTTCCACAAATCATCGTCCCCAAACCCACTGCTCAGTATGGCGAAGTTTACCGTTGCTGTCAACGAAAAAGCGCCCATCACTCAAATGGGCGCAAAGGTAGAGCGCGGAGGTTCCGCGCAGAGCAAGCGATCAACCGCGGTTATCCCCTACAGCTCGACCAGCATGACCTTCATGTTGGAGTTGCGGAAGATGGGGCGGATGAACTCCGGGTCGTTCAGCTCGGGCAGCACCTGCTGCAGGGCCAGGAAGATGTCGGCGGACGGGGCGCGGCTGGCGTCTTCCAGCGCGTAAATGGTGCGCTCGGAAATTTTCATGCCCGTGCGCTCCTCCACGGCGTCCACCAGCTTCTTGCCGCGCGAGTAGCCGTTGGCCAGCCGCGCCGCCTTCAGCACCACGCCGTAGGCTTCCCAATCGATAACGCTGTTCTCCTTCGCCACAAATGCTCCTTCTCGCGAGTTGCCATCATTCCCTTTTGATAGCTCGCATTATAGTACAACCTTTATCCAGACGATCGAGAATCTTCCATTTTTCTCCTTGACGGGTGTGTATAGGTGTGTATATACTGTTCTTATAGGGTATATACACTATTCACGCTCCGGACGGCAAGGGGACGCCCGAACCGCCCGGAGCCGAGACAGGAGTTCCGCACCGTCTTCCACCTCCCGGCCTTCCCGCCGGCGGGGCGAGCCGCCGCGGCATTCCCGGAAAGAGGCACCTTGGACATCATCATTGCGAACGGAAGCAGCGAGCCCATCTACGAGCAGATCGCCCGGCAGGTGAAGGCGGCCATTATGGCCGGCGAGCTGGCCGAAGGCGACCCGTTGCCATCCATCCGCGCCCTGGCAAACGATTTGCGCATCAGCGTCATCACCACCAAGCGGGCCTACGCGGAACTGGAGGAGGCCGGGTTCATCGACACCGTGCAGGGCAAGGGCTCGTTTGTGGCCGGCGGCAACCTGGAGCTGCTGCGCGAGGAGCGCCTGCGCACGGTGGAGGGGCACCTCACCCGCGCTGTGGCCGAAGCGGCCGCAGCCGGCATCGAGGCCGCCGACCTGCACGCCATGCTGGACGTGCTGCTGGAAGAGAGCTAGCGAGCGCAGGCCCACACAGCCACCGCACGAGAGGAACGGACACCATGGATTACCTGATACAGATAGAGAACCTCGGCAAGCGCTACGAGGACTTCACCCTGGCCGGCATCAACCTGGCCGTGGAGCCCGGCACCGTGGTCGGCTTCATCGGATCGAACGGCGCCGGCAAGACCACCACCTTGAAGGCTGCCCTGGGGCTCATCGCCGCCGATACGGGCACCGTGCGCCTGTTCGGCCAGGCCATCGAACCGGGTAGCGCCGCGCTGGACGCGTTGAAGGCCCGCATCGGCATCGTGTTCGACACCTGCGCCTTCCCCAGCACCGCCCGAGTGAAGGAAGTGGGCGCCATCGGACGGGCCGCCTACGCCACCTGGGACGAGGTCCGCTGGAACGAGCTTCTGGCCGCCTTCAAACTGACGCCCAAGAAGAAGGTGAGCGAGCTCTCGCGCGGCATGGGCATGAAGCTGACGTTGGCCTTCGCGCTGGCCCACCACCCGCAGCTGCTCGTGCTGGACGAGGCCACGGCGGGGCTCGACCCCTTGGCCCGCGACGAGGTGCTCGACATCCTGCGCGACTTCGTGGCCGAGGGCGACCGGGGCATCCTCATGTCCACCCACATCACCTCCGACCTGGAGAAGATCGCCGACGAGATCGTCTGCGTGGACAACGGCGCCATCGTGTTTTCCGCCCCGAAGGACGCCATCACCGACGAGGCCGGCGTGGCTCGCTGCCGCGCCGCCGAGGTGGAGGCCCTGCTCGCCGGCGGCGTTGTGACCCCGGGTGCCGCCCGCGTGCTGCGCCACGACTACGGGGTGGATGTGCTCGTGCCCGACCGCTTCGCCGTCGCCCGCGCCTTCCCCGACCTGGTGGTGGACAAGGCCACCATCGAAGACTACATGACGCTGACCCTGAAGGGGGAATCCCGATGAAAACGATGATCGTCTCCGACTTCGCCGCCCTGCGCAGCGCCCTGTTGCAATTGCTCGGCATCTGCCTGGTCATCGGCCTGTTCATGAGCTACGTGATGGGGGGCGTGGGCACCTCGGCCGCCATCAGTGCCATGGTGCCGTTCATGTGCCTGTTCTCGCTGGCCGCCGTGGACGAGCAGAACGGCTGGGAGCGCTTCCGCCTCACGCTGCCCATCACGCGCCGCCAGGTGGTGTTCGGCCGCTACGCCAGCGTGGCCATCGCCACCGTGTTCGCCTTGGTGCTGGCCCTGGGGCTCGCCTTTCTCCTGCTGGCCGTGGTGAACCTGCTGCCCGCGGCCTGGGTGCCCGCAAGCCTCGCGCCCGCCGAGAATCCGCCGGCCGCCATCGTGGGCTCCACCGTGGGCTCCGTCGGCATCATCATGGTGGCCATGGCCGTGGCGCTGCCGCTTATCATGCGCTTCGGCATGACCAAGGCCGCCCGCATCGTGCCCCTCATCGTGGTCGTCGTCATCGCCGGCTGCGTGAGCTTCTTCGACGCCGACTTCCTGTTCGCCAACGGCATGGTGCGCGACCTCGTCACCTGGCTCGACACCGGCAGCAACTACCTGGTTGCCGCCGTCGGCGCCCTGGCCGCCGTGGCCGTCCTCTACGTCGCCAGCGCCCTCATCGCCGCCAAACTCTACGAGCGCCGAGAGTTTTAACACAGTCGAGGCGTTTCGGGGAGCGCCCCTCCCCGAAACGCCCTCTCGTGCACATTCCGTTTTGAAAAGCACCCTCGAAACGCCTTTCGTGCGCAAAATCAGCGAATGAAGCGAGTCTTTTTGATCCTGAAGAGCCGTTTGTGCACACTATTGTCGAACGAAGCGAGTCGAAACGCCTGTCGAACTCGCTTCATTCGCACATAGTGCGCACGGGAAGGCTTTTGAGGTGGTTTTCAGCCCCTTCTGCGGAAGGGGCTTTTGCATTCCCTGTGAATTCCGCGCTGTAAGTCTGATTTCGGACTATACTACCCCACCGTTAGTCCGAAATCAGACCTAAAGTGAGAAGCACCCGTGAGCACCGCAACCGCCGCATCCCCCACCACCGCGACCAGCCCAGCCACCTCAACCGACGCGAAGGCCCCAACCGTCTCGACCGCCGAGCTCGCAGCCGCCGCTTTCCCGGCGACCGCGACCACCGGCCTCAGCGCCCAGACCCTGGCCACCATTCGCGCCATCGACGACTTCTACCGGCGCACCGACGAGCTCTACAGCCAGACCGCCGGGCGCATGGGGCTGGCCGACTGCGCCTTCGACATCATCTACTCCCTCGTGGCCGAGGACGGCCTCACCCAGAAGCGCCTCTGCGAGCTAGCCTTCTCGTCGAAGCAGACGGTGCATTCCTCCATCAAGCGCCTGGTGGAGAACGGGGTGGTCACCCTGCGCGGCGACGGCCCGCGCTCCCAGCGGGTGTTCCTCACCGAAGCCGGCCGCGCCCAGTACGAGGAGCCCATCCGCGCCGTCCTCGCCGCCGAGGGCGAGGCCGTGGCCATCTTCTCCGATGAGGAGCAGCGCCAGCTCACTGGCGCCATGGAGCGCTACACCCAGGCCCTGGAAGGACGCCTCGCCTCCCTCACCTTCCGTTAGCGCCGCCCGCGCCCTGCACCCCGTCCGTACCCGACAGAAAGTTTTCCCATGTCAGTGGATATGTCCAAGCACTTCTCAACCAGCGCCCTCATACGCTTCACCCTGCCCACCATCGCCATGATGATCTTCACCTCGTGCTACACCATCGTGGACGGCTTCTTCGTGTCGAACTACGCGGGCAAGACGGCCCTGGCTGCCGTGAACCTCATCTTCCCCGCCGTGATGATCCTCGCCTCCGTGGGCATGATGATCGGCACCGGCGGCAGCGCTCTGGTGGCCAAGACCCTCGGCGAGGGCGACCGGCCCCGAGCCCGGCGTCATTTCTCGCTGCTCGTCATCTTCGCCTTCGTGGTGGGCTCGGCGCTCTCCATCGGCGGCTGGTTCTTCATGGAGCCCACCGCCGCCTTCCTCGGCGCCACCGGCGAGATGGCGAAGCAGGCCACCCTCTACGGCCGCATGATGATGATCTCGCTGCCCTTCTTCATCCTGCAGTACGCCTTCCAGAGCTTCTTCGTCACCGCCGGCAAGCCCAAGTACGGCTTCTACGTCATCGTGGCGGCGGGCGTGGCGAACATCCTGCTGGACTTCCTGTTCGTGGGCCTATTCGGCTGGGGGCTGCCCGGCGCGGCGCTGGCCACCAACATCGGCGAGCTCATCGGCGGCGGCATCCCGCTCGTGTACTTCGCCCGCAAGCGCTCCACCCACCTGTACTTCGTGCGCCCGCACCTGCGCTGGCCCGTCATCGGGAAGGCGTGCCTGAACGGCTCGTCGGAGATGGTCACGAACATCGCCATGAGCCTCGTGGGCATCCTGTACAACTGGCAGCTGCTGCGCTTCATCGGCGAGGACGGCGTGGCGGCCTATGGCGTCATCATGTACACGGTGATGGTCTTCTCGGCCGTGTTCATGGGCTACGCCGTGGGCACCTCGCCCCTCATGAGCTTCCAGTACGGGGCGCAGAACCACACGGAGATGCGCTCGCTTCTGTGGAAGAGCCTGGGGCTCATCGGGGTGGCCAGCGTAGTCATGTTCCTGCTGGGCCAGGTGCTGGCCGCGCCCCTGTCGGCCATCTTCGTCAGCTACGACGCGGCCCTTTTGGAACTTACCGTGACGGCCTACAAGCTGTACGCCCTGTGTTTCCTGTTCATGGGCTTCGCCATGTACGCCTCGGCGTTCTTCACGGCGCTCAACAACGGGCTGGTCTCGGCGCTCATCTCGTTTCTGCGCACGCTGGTGTTCCAGGTGGCAGCCGTCATCGTGCTGCCCATGCTCTTCGGCATCGACGGCATCTGGCTCTCGGTCACCGTGGGCGATGCCCTCACGTGCCTCGTCGCCGCCACCTTCATGATCGCCCTCTCCGGCCGCTACGGCTACAGGAAGCGCGGGAAGAAGGCGGGGAAGACCGCGACGCTGGCGGCGGAAGCGAAGTAGCCGCGGAACCGGGCAGACGCCTCCAGGAGACGTGGGACACCATGCCCGGCATGGTGTCCCAGTTTTGCTAAATGCTGTCCATGCGCAGGGCTTCCACCACGTTGTCGGCTTTGCAGCGGTGCATGCCGTAGGCCACGGAGGCGCCCACGGCCACGGCGATCATGGCGAAGGCCAAAGCCACGTAGGTCCAGGGCAGGGCGAAGGGAAGGCCCGTCATGGAGCCGGACACCACGCGCCACAGGAGCCACGACGCCGCCAGCGACAGCAGGATGCCCGGCACGAGGCCCCGGGCACACCAGGCCACGCACTCGTCCACAATCATCGAGCGGAACTGGCGGCCCGACAGCCCCACCGACCGCATGACCGCGAACTCGCGCCGCCGCAGAATAAGCCCGTTGGTGACCGTGTTGAACACGTTCCCCATGGCGATGAGCGCCAGAATGACCGTGAACAGCAGGCAGAACACGTTGATGACCATGGCGAGCATCTGGTTGTTGCTCATATCGCCCGCGTAATCGTTCATGACCAGGAAGGCCACCTCATAGTCGGTCTCGTCGTGGAAGAACGCGCCGGCCGTATCCACCAGCGCCTGCCCCACGTCGCCCGACTGGCCCTCGGGGGCGTTGAAGACGGCATGGAACTGCGGCTCGGTGATGCCGAACCCCTGGGTGGCCGCCAGGGACATGGGTACGATGAGCTGCACCGTATCGCCGTACATACCCACCATGGCCGGGGCCTCCTCGATCACCGCCGCAATTTCCACGGAAGTCGTGGCCGTCTCCACGTCGGCCGGATCGGGACTCCGCATCGCCCCGCCGTCGGCCCCGTCGGACTCGAACAGGTAGGGGAAAATGCGGTAGGCGCCCGCGCCCTGCTCGTCTATCTCGTAGACGACGCTGAAACCGTCCACGGCCGCGCCGTCGTAAATGGCGCCCGTCACCGCCTCCACCGAGCCCGTGCCCGCGAGCACGTCGACGAGCTGGTACAGGTCGCCGTTGTTGCCGTAGGCCTTCCCCACGGCGATGGCCCGGGGCGCGGCTCCGTCGCGGAAATCGGCGGGATCCACGCCCGCCTCGGCGGCAACGGCGTCGAACAGGGCGTCGTCCAGATAGACCACCGTGCCCATCACGACGAATTGGCCGTCGGCGGTGAAGCCGCCGTTCAGGGAGCCGTCGCTACGCGCACCGTCGCCGACCATGGCCTCGGGCACGACGAGGGGCACGTTCCCGTCCAACCGCCAACCCACGGGCTCGGCGTCGGGCACCGCGTCCAGCGCCTCCCAGGCTCCGTCGAACACCGCGACCTCCTCGGCGAAGCGGGCGTTGGCCGCCGCCACGGCCGCTTCCAGCGTGAGCGGCTCGCCGGCTTCCACGGCGGCGTCGGCCGCCTCTTCGCCGACGCCCTCGGCTCCGGCGGCCCCGTCGGGCCCCTCGGCCCCGGCGGCTCCCTCGGCCGCGCCCTTCCCCGCATTGGCCGCGGCCAGGGCGTCGGTCGCACCGTCGCCCGAGGCGCCCCGCGCCGCGGAGCTTTCTCCGCTCTCTTCCGCAAACGACGCCGTAATGCCCACATCGCCCGCATTCGTTTGGCCGCCGGCCACATCGGCCAGGGTGCCCAGAAACGTGGAGAGCGAGCCGGCCGTCATGAGCAGCACGATGGCGAGCGCCAGCGACACCGAGGCCGCCGTGCCCCGCGAGGTGCCGCGCTTCTCGTTGATACGGGCCAGCAGGCCGCCCATGCCGAACACGCGCCCGGCCACACCGCGCCGCTTCCACAGCTTGGCCGGGTTCGCCGCCCGGGCCGCCCGGGCCGCGCCGCGTTTGGAGGCCCGGGCCGTCTGGCCGCCGCGCAGGGCGTCGATGACGTTCACCCGGCTCGCCCGCCAGGCCGGCACGCATACGCTGAACAGCACCGTGGCCACGGTGAGTCCGGCCGCCACGGCCAGCGCCCACGGGGCCACCACCAGGGTGAAGCCCACGTCGGCCGCCCCGAAGATGGCGGCGAGCGACGGCCCCAGGGCCGCGAAGGTGACGGCGCAGCCGCCGAGGCCCAACAACAGCCCCAGGGGCACGCCGAAGGCCGCCACCACGAGCGCTTCCACGAGCACCGCCCGGCGCAGCTGCCGGCGCGAGGCCCCCACCGAGGCCAACAGCCCGAACTGGCCGGCCCGCTCGGCCACGGAAATGGCGAAGGCGTTGTAGATGAGCGACACGCAGGCCACGGTGATGACCACCGCCAGCACCCCCACGATGCCGAAGAACGTGTCCCAGATGGCACCGTCGGTGCGCACCCCCATGTAGCGCAGCATGCCCATGTGCAGCTCGTAGTAGTCGTCGGGGAACGCCACCCGCACCCGCTCCTCCACCTCGGCGGTACTACTCACGCCTTCCATGGTCACGTACGCGCTCGTGAGGCCCGCGGCGTTGGGGTCGTCGCAGGTGAACGCCAGCATCCCGTAGCTTTGGGAGGTGGTGTAGCTGCTCCGGTTGTAGAAGCCCACCACGGTGTAGGTGCGCTCGGCGGTATTCCGCAGCTCCTCGTTGAAGATGCCGCCGTCCCGCTCGGCTTCGAAATACCCCCAGGAGGAATCGAGCACGGTGCCGTCGGTGATCTCCGCGCCGACCAGGTCGTCGCCGTACCTGGCCTCGGCGTTGCCGAAGTTGCCGCCGACCGGCAGCGAGCCCGCGGTCATGGAGCCTTCCTGCCCCGGCGCCAGCACGGCCACGCGCTCGCCCACGGGCAGCGTCAGGGTGTCGCCCAGGGTCAGGGCGTCATCGCCCGTGCGCCAGGTGTCGAAGAGCATGATCTCGCCGGGCTTCTCGGGCAGCCGTCCCTCGCTCGGCCGCACGGCGCAGAGAGTCTCCACGTTGCCCGAGAAGCTGACGATGGGCAGGTAGCGCCCATGGATGTTCTGCTGGGCCTCGGTCAACACGCCGAAGCCGGCGTCCTGCACAAAGGCCGCCTCGCCGATCTGCCCGGCGGCCCGGGCTGCTTCCGCTTCCTTCTCCAAGGGCTCGCGGGAGGGGGCCTGCACCATGGCCATCCAGGTGCCCGAGACGTTCGCCTCGGCCTGGTACAGCATGGACTGCAAACTCGTGAAGGTGGTCAGCACGGCCGTGAGCAGGGCCGCCGCCAAGGCCACACCGGCGATGGTCACCGCCGTGCGCACCTTGTTGGCCCGCAGCGACTTCACGGTGAAGTTCGTCATGGCATTCATCGGCGGATCCTCTCGTCGCGCACGATGCGGCCGTCCTCCACGGCGATGATGCGGTCGGCAGCCAGGGCGATTTCCTCATCGTGGGTGATGACCACCATGGTCTGGCCGAAGTCGCGGTTGGAATCGCGCAGCAGCTGCATGATCTCGCGGCTGTTCGCCGTGTCCAGGTTGCCCGTGGGCTCGTCGGCCAGCACCACGGCCGGGGCGTTCATGAGGGCCCGGCCGATGGCCACGCGCTGCTGCTGGCCGCCGGACAGCTGCCGGGGCAGGTGCCCCTCGCGCCCGCGCAGACCCAGCCGGTCGAGCAGCCCGGCCAAGCGCTCCTGGTTCACGGGGCGGCCGTCCAGGGCCACGGGCAGCGTCATGTTCTCCACCACGTTCAGCACCGGCACCAGGTTGTAGAACTGGTACACGAGCCCCACCTCGCGGCGGCGGAATACCGCCAGCTCCTCATCAGTCCGGGCATACACCTCCGAGCCGTTCAGCAGCACGTGACCCGCCGTGGGCCGGTCCACCCCGCCGATGAGGTGCAAAAGCGTCGACTTCCCCGACCCCGACGACCCTACGATGGCCACGAACTCGCCCTCGGCCACCGAGAACGACACGTCGTCCAGCGCGCGAGTGGCCGCCTCCCCTTCCCCGTAGATCTTCGTCAGATGGCTGACCGTCAGCATATCCATGACGCAAGCCTTTCTTCTCAGGTTTTCCCAATCTCGGAGACCAGTATGCCAACCCCTCCTCACCCCACCATAACGCGCCCATTACGAAAGCGTAAGACGCAAATGATTCAGCGGAGGTGCGGAGACGGGGGGGGCGGGTGGGGCGACCACGTAGCGCCCCCCGACGAACGCCGCCCAAAAGAAGCAGATTACACATCACCATACGCGAGGCGGGGGTTGGGGCGACCTATGTGCGTCATCTCCTCTGCTTCTGTTTGCCGTGTTCGCAGCGGGATCAGCGCGAAGGGTCGACGCAACCGCCCCTCCCGTCTTCGCACCGTAACCCTACACCACCAGCTTGGGGAAGGCGATGTCGAAGCGGGCGCCACCTTCGGGGTTGTTGGCGGCCCGCAGGGTGCCGCCCTGGGCCGACACGAGGGCCTGGGCGAGCGACAGCCCGATGCCGAAGCCGGCCGGCTGGCGCACGGTGTCCGCCGCCGAGGCCGTATCTTCCCCGGCACCGGCCGCCGCGGCCCCTTCCCCGCGCCCCCGGTAGAAGCGCTCGAAAATGTGGGGCAGATCCTCGGCGGCGATGCCCGGGCCGGTATCGCGCACGGAAATGGCGCAGGCCAGGGCGTCTTCCCGCACCGTCACGGTCACGGTGCCCCCGGCGGGGGTGTGCTCCATGCAGTTCTTCACGATGTTCTCCACGGCCTCGGCGGTCCAGGGGGCGTCGCCGGCGAAGACGGCGGCCTCGTCCAGCGCCAGGGCCAAATTCACGTCCCGCAAATCCAGGGCCGTGGCCAGGGGCGCCACCGCCCGGCGCACCACCTCGGCGGCGTTCACCTCGCGCCGCTCCACGTGCATGGCGCCGGCGTCCACTTTCGCGATTTTCAGCAGCGTGGTCACAAGCCACGACACCTGCTCCAGCATGGCCTCCAGCTCGCGCACGGCCCGGCGGCGTTCCCGAGGCTCGTCGGCCCGCTCCACTACGGGCAGCATGAGCCCGATGGCCGTCAGCGGCGTGCGAATCTGGTGGGACACGTCGGCCAGGGCGTCGGACAGCGCGTTGCGCTCGCTTTCCAAGGAGTCGCGGGTGCGGGTGAGCCGGGCTACCATCTTCGCCAGCTCGCTGGACAGAATGGCCACGTCCCCCTCGCGGCAGGTGGTGAAATCCACGCGCCGGCCGTTGTGCAGCACCTCGTCGATCTCACGGGCCAGGCCCATGATCTGCCGATGACGCCGCACCGACACCACGGCGAAGAACGCCAGCCCCACGGCCCCGGCGCCCGCCACCCACAGCCGCGCCTCGGCCGGCGCGAACCACGCGATAACGCCGACGAGCACCGCCAGCAGCAGGCACTGCCGCACCAGCGTTCCGTAGGAGCCCACCCTACTCCCCCACCTTGTAGCCGAGGCCGCGCACGGTCACGATGATGCGCGGGTCGCCCGGGTCGGTCTCCACCTTCTCGCGCAGGCGCTTGATGTACACGTTCAGGGCGTTGTCCGACACGTATTCCCCGGCGGAATCCCAGATGGCGTCCTTCAGGTTGTCGCGGGTGACCAGCTTGCCCTTGTGCTGGAAGAAATACAGCAGAAGCCGGTATTCCAGCGCCGAGAGGAACACCTCGGCCCCGTCCTTGCTCACGGCGCCGGAGTTCACGTCGAGCCGCACGTCGTCCACGACGAGCACGCTGTCGGCCGGGTTCGCCCGGCGCAGGGCCCCGCGCATGCGGGAGATGAGCTCGCGGGCACGGAAGGGCTTGGCGATGTAGTCGGCCGCCCCCATGTCGAGCCCGGCCACGGTGGAGTACTCATCGTCGGAGGCCGTGAGGAAGATGACCGGCATGTCCGGCGCCGCCTCCCGGGCCGCCGCGCACACGGCGAACCCGTTGCCCTCGGCCAGGGTCACGTCCAAAAGCGCGATGTCGAAGCGTTCGGCCCCAAGCCGCGCGATGGCCGCCGACTGCGTGGCCTCGGCCGTCACCGCGAAGCCCTCGCCAGACAGCAGCTCCGACAACGTGCGCACAATGGCGCGATCGTCCTCCACCAGCAACACGTGCATGGCGCCTCCTTTCCGTATCGGCCCCTATGATAGCGAAAGCGCCCCTCAAACGGAGCGCTTTCGGCGAAAAGACGAGCCAGCTTACGGAAGCGTAATCATTCAGGCAATGTGCTCGGCCACCACGTCCACGATGCGCTCGGCCGCGGCGTGCTTGCTCATGAGGGGCAAAAGCACATCGTCGCCCTCGGTCACGAGCCACACCTCGTTGTTGTCAGTGCCGAAGGCCAGGCCGTCGCCCACCTGGTTGGCCACGATCATGTCGGCGCGCTTCTTCTCCAGCTTGGCGTGGGCGTTCATGAGCACGTCGTTGGTCTCGGCGGCGAAACCCACCACGTACTGGCCGGGACGCTTCGTAGCCGCCAGCGTGGCCAAAATGTCAGGGTTCTCCGTGAGGGGCACGTTGGCCAGGGCCGCGTCGTCGCGCCCCTTCTTCAGCTTGCGGTCGGCCGGGTTCGCGGGCCGCAGGTCGGCCACGGCGGCGGCGAAGATGGCGGCGTCGGCCGTGGGGAATACCTCGGAAGCGGCCGCCAGCATGTCGCGGGCCGTCTTCACCGGCACCACCTCCACGCCGGCGGGGGCGGCCAGGGCCACGGGCCCCGACACGAGCACCACCCGGGCCCCGGCGGCCGCGGCGGCCTCGGCCAGGGCATAGCCCATCTTGCCGGAAGAATAGTTGGAAATGTAGCGCACCGAGTCGATGGGCTCCACCGTGGGCCCCGCCGTGATGAGCACGGTCTTGCCCGCCAGAATGGCCGCCGGCGCCGTCTGGGCCCCATCGGCCACGGCGGCAGCCACCGCCGACCCGCCCGCAGCGGCAGGGTCAGGGGCCAACGTGTCAGGGGTCGGGTGCTTTGACATGTCCGAGAAGGCATCGGTCCGCCCCTTCGCCGCAGCCGTCGCCCCGGCGACCCGAGCCGTCTCCACCTGCTCCACCACCGCAGTGAACGGCACCTCGCCCCAGCGCTCGCAGGCCGCGCGGAGGGCGTCCATGCCCACGCGCTCGACCAGCAGCCCTAAGGTCTCGCGCACCACCACGGCCGAGTCGGCCAAGCGCCCGCGACCCGTATCGCCGCAGGCCAGATACCCGGCATCGCCCTCAATGAACCGCACGCCGCGGCGGCGCAGCACCTCCATGTTCTCCTGGGTAGCGGCCGCCTCGTACATGTGCACGTTGGCCGCCGGCGCGATGGCCAGGGTGGCCGTGGTGGCCAGGGCCGTGGTGGACAGCAGGTCGTCGGCAATGCCGCAGGCCACCTTCGCCATAACGTTGGCCGTGCACGGCGCGATGAGGAACACATCGCATTCCTGGGCCAGCGAAATATGGTGGATGGGATCGGCGGGATCGTCGAACAGCCCCACGGCCACTTTCTCGTGGGTGAGCGCCCGGAACGTCACGGGCCCCACAAACTCGCAGGCGTGCTCGGTCATGACCACCTTCACCCGCACCCCGGCCTTCTGCAGCCCGCGCACAATCTCGCACGCCTTGTACGCCGCAATGCACCCCGTCACTCCCACCAGCACGCAGGGACGCTCAACACTCATGCCACTCTCCTTCCAAGAAAGGTATCCCGCCCATTATAAGCGACTCCCCGCTACAAGAAAGGGCGACCCGGAGGTCGCCCTTGCAGGTGGTTATGGGATCCTTCGACTCGCTTCGCTCGCTCAGGATGACGTGGGCGGTGGCTTGCGAGTCGTGCGCCCTACATGTTCACGCAGTGGATTTTCTCGCCGCGCTCGAGGTAGGCCATGAGCTCTTCCACGGCCATCTTGGCGCAGTTGTCCTCGGCCTCGGCGGTGGAGGCGCCCAGATGCGGGATGACGATGGCACGTTCCATCTGCACCACGGCCGGGTTGGCGAAGTCGGTCACGTAGGCGGACACCTTGCCGGCATCCAGCGCCGCGGCCATGGCGGCGTCGTCCACGAGCACGTCGCGGGAGAAGTTCAGGAACACCACGCCGTCCTTCATCTGTTCAATGGCCTCGGCGTTGATCATCATCTTCGTGGCGGGCAGCGCCGGCACGTGGATGGTGATGAAGTCGCAGGCCGGGTACAGCTTCGCCAGGTCGTCCACGAATTCCACCGTGGGGGAAATCTTCTCGTGGACAGTGATGCCGTCCATGGCCGGGTCGTAGCCGATCACCTTCATGCCCAGAGCCTCGGCCGACCGCGCCACCTTCGCGCCGATGGCCCCCAGGCCGATGACGCCGAGGGTCTTGCCCAGAATCTCGCCGCCGGCGAACTGCTTCTTTGCCTTCTCGGCGGACTTGCCCACGTTCTCGTCGTCGGCGTTGTCGCGCACCCAGGCCACGCCGCCGATGATGTCGCGGCTGGCCAGCAGCATGCCGGCGAGCACCAGCTCCTTCACGGCGTTGGCGTTGGCGCCCGGCGTGTTGAACACGGCGATGCCGGCCTCAGCAAACTTGTCCAACGGGATGTTGTTCACGCCGGCGCCGGCGCGGGCCACGGCCTTCAGGTTCGCAGGCACGGCCATCTCGTGCATGTCGGCGGAACGCACGAGGATGGCGTCGGCCTCTTCCACGTTGTCGGTCAGCTCGTACTCATCGGTCAAAAGCTCCAGCCCGACCGGCGAGATGTTGTTCAAGCAGTGAATCTTGTACATGGGGCGCTCCTTTTCCTCCCGTGCGGAATCCGTGCAAATGTACGGTTTTTTGCACGCGAAACGTACAAAGCGGCCTCAAACGTGCAGATTTTCGTCGATGAGGCGTGCATTTGACCGCTTTTCGTGCAGAAACCCTCGGTGCCCTCTCAGCATACCGCGAAACGGCGCGGGCGACCGAGATTCAGCGCCCTGCGGGGGAAACGAGCGCCTCTTTGGCGTTCGCGTGGTGCACGAAGTCGCAGATATGAGCCACGAAGCGCTGACGCGAGGGGGCGAAATCGCCGTCGGCCTCCCCTTCCCCGATGTAGTAGAGGCTCGTGGTGAGCACCATGCCCACAAGCGCCACGGCCTCGAAGGCCGGGTCCAGCGCCGGGCGCACGGTGCCCTCGGCCTGGCCGCGCCTCAGCTGGGCCTCCAGCAGCCCCAGCAACCGCTGCTCGTGCTCGCGCATGACCTCGGACCAGGCCCGGCCCGGGCGCCACAGCTCGGCCACGAAGAAGCGGCCGAAGGCGGGGCTCTCGAAGATGACCGAGGCGAACACCTCCACCATAGACACGAGGGCCTCGGTGGCCGTGGGCGCGTCGGTGGCGATGACCTCGAAGGACGCGATGAGGTCGCCGATACCCTCCACCAGGATGCTCTCGGCGATGTCTGCCTTGCTGGCGAAGTGGTAGTAGGCCACGCCCTTCGACACGCCGGCCACCTCCACGATGCGGTCCACCGTGGCCTCGGCATAGCCGCGCTCGGCGATGACAGCGAGGGCGGCATCCAGCAGCTGGCGGCGCGTGGCGTCGGCCTTGGTCGTCTTCCTCTTCTGCTGAGCCACCGCGGATCCTTTCCTGCACGGGCGCCGCCGGGGCCTCATCCCCGGGCGCCTTCGCGTGCGATCTTCACTCCCGGTGATTATACCCCTCGGCCCCGGCCTCCGTTCGCGAAGGGCGCAGCTCATCAAATACCCTACAATCGTTGACTTATTGACTCATTATAAATAACCGATTATCCCCTGATAACAGCCGATTTTTGCGCCAATTTCAACCGAACAGCGTCAACTTGGAAAAAGAATTGCTACAATGCCTCAAAGGCATCCTCGACCAAGGCGAAAGGCTGAGGCCATGGCAGCGAAGATCATCCAATTTCCCGGCAACGCCCGCACGACCCGCCCGGGGTCGGCGTGCGCCAGCGAGGGAACTCCCCTCGACCTGTCCATCGAGTGCGTCGACGCCGATGTGCCCCTCGTGCAAACGGCCACGGTCGGCGCCGGCGATTCCCTGGCCGACCTGCACCGTCTCATCACCGATCTGTTCCGCTGGGACGACGCCCACAACTACTTCTTCAGCCACGGCAGCTGCCGCTACGAAGACCCCGTCCTCTTCCGCAGCCAAGACCGCGTCAGCGCCCGCTGCCGCCGCATCTACTCGGCCGCCGACGTACCCGTGGGCGCTGTGCTGAACCCCGAAGCCCCGCCGCTGTTCTACGTGTACAACCTGGTCGGCGGCTGGGAGTTGCGCATCTCCCTGGCAGACGACGTATCCCTCACGCAATTCGACTAGACAATGCGGGACGCCTTACCGGGTAGGCTGTCCCACTTATCGTGATAAGTGGGACAGCCAACCCGGTAAGGCGTCCCGATGCAATTCCCCGGCAACAACCGCCCGCGCGAGCCGCTCTCAGGCCAGCACGAGATCCAGGGCCTCGAACAGCTTCCCTATCTCGATGGGCTTGGACAGGTGCCCGTTCATGCCGCAGCGCAAAGCCTTCTGGCGATCTTCCTCGAAGGCGTCGGCGGTCATGGCCAGAATGGGAATGCCCGCCAACCGCTCGTCGTCGAGGGCGCGAATGACCCGGGTGGCCTCGTAGCCGTTCATCACGGGCATCTGCACGTCCATGAGAATGAGCTGGAAGTGGTCGGCCCCCGACGATTTCAGCACGTCCACGGCCTCCTGGCCGTTCACCACCCACTCCACTGAGAAGCCCTCGTCCTCCAGCAGCGTGATGGCAATCTCGCGGTTGAGATCATTGTCGTCCACCAGCAGGATGCGGCTGCCGCGCATGGCGTGATGCGGGTGGACGTGAACGGCCTTCTCGGCCTGGGCCCGGGCAACCCCGCTGCCGCCCTCGTCCAGGGCCAGCATGAGGTCGATGGTGAAGGTGGTGCCGCGGCCCTTCTCGCTTTCCACCTGGATGGAGCCGTGCATCATGTCCACGAGGCTCTTGGTGATGGACATGCCGAGGCCCGTGCCCTGGATGCCGCTGATGGTGCTCGTGCGCTCGCGCTCGAAGGGGTCGAAGATGTGCTCCACGAAATCGGCCGCCATGCCGATGCCCGTGTCCGCCACGGTGAAGCGGTAGAAGCCGTAGCCCGCCGGCGCCCCGGCCAGCTCGGCCACCTTCACCTTGATGAAGCCGCCGGGGTTCGTGAACTTCAGGGAGTTCCCCAGCAGGTTCAGCAGGATCTGGTTGATGCGCAGCTTGTCGCAGCGCACCTCGTCGTGGACGACGTCGTCAGTGTCGATGGACAGGTACAGCTGCCGGGCGCTCGCCTCGGCCTGGATGATGCTGTTCAGGTCCTGCAGGAGCACAGCCAGGCTGCAGGGCTGCTCGTCGAGGGCCACCTTGCCGCTCTCGATGCGGCTCATGTCCAGGATGTCGTTGATGAGGCTGAGC
>CANPHS010000036.1 GCA_947573925.1 uncultured Enterorhabdus sp.
CGGCACGATTCCGTAGGAAAATCGCTCAAATGAGGGTATTCTGGCTGAAATCTGGATGGAATCCAAGCGGAAACCGGGTAACTGGGTGTCTGAAGCGACCTCCAACCGCACTTTTTCGCCAGAGAAAAGCATTTTCTTTGCAGCAAACCTCGGAAAATCTTCGACACCCGTGACATTTCGCCTTCCTCATTCGTATTAGGGATAAGGAGGTAACCATGCGGTCACGCTTGAAACGACAAACAACGGAATCAATGGCAGAGCAAGCCCTGGAAACCTGGGGGCCGACCGTCTTCCGCATTGCCCTGGGGCAAGCGGGATCGCCCGCCGACGCCGAGGACATCTGCCAAGAAGTGTTCCTGCGGCTGCTCAAATCAACCACGAAGTTCTCCAGCGAAGAACATCTGAAGGCATGGCTCATCCGTGTCGCCATCAACTGCAGCCACGATGTGCTCCGCTCGCGCTCGCGCCACGGCGCCGCCCCTCTTGACGACCATCTTGCCGAGGTGGAACGCAAGCTTGCGGAAAGCCAGCGCAGCGGTTCGGATGACGCGGGCGCCACCCCGTTCGACTCCGCGCTCTGGGACATCGTCGGCGCCCTGCCCGAAGATCAGCGGGCCGCCGTCAACCTCTTTTACGTCGAAGGTTACAACGTTGAAGAGGCTTCCCGCATTCTGAACTGCTCATCGGGGGCCTTCCGCATGCGCTTGCACCGCGCCCGGGAACGGTTGCGACACATGCTCGGTCCCTCGCCCTCCCCCGCCCCCTCTTGCGAAAGGAGCAGCCATGCCTAGCCCCCTCGATCACACCGATAAAGTCGTCGAGACTTACCTGCACGCCTATGCCGACCACCTGCGAACCCGCACGATGGGCCCCAACGCCACTGCCCGCATCGCCCGCGCTATCCGAGAGGAGGCGCAGCGGACTCAGCCACACCCGAAACATGCGCGTCACCGCCATTTGGCCCTCCGAGCTGCCTGCATCGCCCTCGCGCTGACCGTCGGCGCGGGAGCCATCGCCCTATGGAATCAAGGGGTAGACGCTGACCCAGGCGCCTTCCCCAGCGACGAAACCGACTCCGTTACCAGCCCTCTTTCCGGGGGAAATTTCTTCACATTGAAGGCCTGGGCCGACGAAGCGCCAATGGCGGATAATGCCGGCGCCATTGGCCAATCAGTTGCCCTAGGGGCACCGTACCTTCTACTCGGCAGTTGGAGCGGCGGCGATGATAGCGGCTATGCCGTGGACATCCAGTTCGACGACTCCTGCGAGGGCACCAACCTCTCTTCCCTCACCTACGAATTGCAAAGTGAACAGGCCTTCCTGGAATACCGCGACATGAACCAGTGGCTTGCCGCTCACGGGGAAGGCGATCGGGCCGGCGCCTGCGAAACGTGGTCCGAAGGCTTCACGCAATCACTCACTATCGACCTTGACCGGGAGACCGACTACACGCGAACCTTCCCTACCAGTCCGGAACCGCGCAAGGACGCCCCTGCCGTCACCATCTTCGGGAAAGACAACGACGTGCAGACGAGCCTGCGCCTGGAACTTTCCCCTAACGAAACCCTAAAAGAGCTGGATGAGGCCGTCAGCGCGTCCGACGACTACGACCCCGCAGCCTGGTCGGCCCTCGCCTGCGAGCTCTATTACGAGGCGGCCCAGCAGCTCGACCAGTCGGTGCTCAAGATAACCGCTACGTTCACCGACGGCACAACCCAGAGCAACGCCTACCGCATCTCGCCTGTAGCCGACTTCAAGGACGTGTATCCGGAATACGAGGCCGCCAAAGAGGTCGCCTTTGCCGACGGCGCTGTCGAAATCGACTACAGCACGCTGCCCGCCCTCTTCACCTTGACCTTGGTGGACGCATCTTAGACTCTTCCCCAGTCCGGCCCTCCTTCCAGTCCCTCTGTGTTATTAGCAGAGGGACTTTTTGTTATCTTTTGATTTACTAATGGATTATTACACTATCTAATTGTAATTTATTGCTTCAAAAAGCCTC
Organism: uncultured Enterorhabdus sp.; assembly: GCA_947573925.1. Classification (GTDB taxonomy): domain Bacteria; phylum Actinomycetota; class Coriobacteriia; order Coriobacteriales; family Eggerthellaceae; genus Adlercreutzia. Next base: position 2,003 of record CANPHS010000036.1, read on the forward strand.
GGAAATTTGCTATATTGATTTCATTATATACATCAGTAGATGGGATTGCTATGAGCGAACAGAACATGGCCCAGGAAATCAAGGATATTCGCAAGCGCTACGGCCTCTCCCAGCATGCCTTCGCCCGCCTGCTGGGCATCGGCGAGGCCAGCATCACGCGCTACGAGAACGGCGCGACACCCACTAAAGCCAATGCCAACCTCATCCGCGCCGCCATGATTCCCGAGTTCATGGCCGGCTGTCTCGAGCGCGATGGCGAGACCCTCACCCCCAAGCAGCGCGCATCGGTCGAGCAGATCGTGTACGCGGAGATAACGTTCGACGAGGAAGGAGAGATCATGGACATGACCGACATCTACGAGATCACGTTGCAACAGGAGGTGCTGAACGAGAAAGCTGCGGAAATTCTCGGCGACGTCATCAACGGGCTCATTCGTGCCGAGGAAGACAACGACGAAGGGCTCAAGATGGTATACGAAGACCTCTTCGCCCAGCTGGCACTTCTGAAACCGACCATTGCCACCGACGAAACGGCAAACTGGAAGAGTCTGAGCAGCATCGATGGGGAACTGAATTGCATCCGTTCGCTCTGCACCCGCGTTCAAAGGAGGGCCGCATGAGTCGCACGCACCTTGGGGAATACTCGGAATCGGACTTTCGCAAGCGCCTCGTTCGCGAGATACAAAAAGCAACGTTCCCGCCCAACATCGGTCCGAGCCCCGCACCTACGGCCGTCTTGCTCGGCGGTCAGAGCGGTGCCGGGAAAACTACGTTGCACCGGGCGTATCGGAAACAGCTCGAAGGCAATGTCATTGTCATCAACGGCGACGAGTTTCGCTCGTCCCACCCTCATTTCGCGAAACTCCAGCACGCTTTCGGCGACAAATCCGTCGACTACACGGCTCCCTGGGCCGGGCGCATGACCGAGGTCCTCATAGAGCACCTCTCACGGTTAGGCTACAACCTCATCATTGAAGGCACGTTGCGCACGGCAGAGGTGCCGATGAAGACAGCATCGCTTCTGCGGGAGCGCGGCTACGACGTGTCGCTGGCCCTTATGGCCGTGAAGCCGGAAATATCTCTCGTCAGCTGTCAAATACGCTACGAGGAAATGCGCATAGCCGGCACCACGCCCCGCGCCACCGACCCGGCCCACCACAACAAGATCATCGACCAGATCGTCGCCAACCTGGCTGTGCTGGAAACCAGCGGGCTGTTCGACGGGGTGGCCCTCTACAACCGGGCCCAGGAATGTCTGTATCCGCGCGATGGCCTTGACGGCACCGCCAGCGAGGCGCTGCGCGACATTCTCTTCGGCCCTTGGACTACCGAGGAACAGGAGCACTACCACAGACTGAAAGCAAAACTCAAACACCTGCAAGCAAAGTAAAACCCGCCCAGCGCGACCAACGGAGAGCGGGTTTCAGACCAGGGGAGCGATTACGGCCGCTCCCCTACCACAATCATCATAGCACGGTTCAAGACGTTTCGTCGCTCACGCCGGACGACTGCGCGGCATCGCCGTCTACGCAGTCCGACCGCACGACATTGCCGCCTATGCCGTCCGACTGCGCGACATCGCTGTCGTCATCGGCATCGTCCGGCTGATCGCTGTCGGGCGCGGTGCCATCGAGCTGGGCCGACTCAAAATCATCGGGCTGGCCGACCTCCTCTGAGGCGTTTTCTGCAACGGCCTCCTTGGCCAAATGATGGGCGACGATGTCGGCGGCCAACAGACGCTGGAAATCTTCCAGGTTGTACAACTCGCCAGTGTCGCTCTTCTCGTCGATCACGGGAATTTCGCCGGTGTCGCCGAGTTCATCGACCTCGATCACGGGGATCTCACCCGTATCGCTCAGCTCGTCAACGACTATCAAGGGAATTTCGCCGGTGTCGCCCAGCTCGTCCACCTCGGGCAGCACAGCCTCGGCGTCATCGTCCCCGGCATCGGCCCCATCGTCCTCGTCGAAGGCCACCGGATAGAGGTGGCGCTCGGCCGCCGTAGCTGCGGCGGCTGCTGCCGGGGTCGCCGCCACAATGCGCGGCATCCTCGCCTGCATCTCGGCCTCGCGCGCCTCGGCCGCGGCCCGGACCTCCGCCTCGCGGGCAACATCCTCGTCGGTGAAAGCGCCGTCAAGGTAGGCGGCATCTTCCACGCCCTCCGTCGCAACAGCGCCGTTGAAGCCGTCGACGGAACCTTCCTCGGCCACGCCGCCAACCATGCCGATGGGCGCCACCTTGGCCGCCGCCCGGGCCCGCTGCTCCTTGGCCGTCTCCCAGGCCAGGGCCCCCACGGCAGCCGCGCCCAGGGCGCCCAGCACTCCCACAGACACCGGCCCGGCCATCTTCACGCCATCGACCCAGGCCTCGCTACCCGTGGAAGCCAAGGGCGCATGGTCGCCCCCGTCCACGCCGTATTTCAGTACCTGGATAACTCCGTGGCCACCCTGTTCGCTCACGCCGAGCACGCAGGCCCGGCCGTAGCCGCGCTCCTGCAGCCAACCCATGCGGTCGTTGGCCTGGGCAATCATCTCTTCCCGATCGCCCCAGGCCAGGGCATCCAGGGGGCAGGCCTCCACGCACAGCGGCGGCAGATCGCCGCGCACGCGGCCGACACATCCGTCGCACTTGGCTACGGCACCGCCCGCGCCCCCGGGGCGCGGCACGTCGACGGGACAGGCCAGCGAGCACAAAAAGCAGCTCACGCAGCGGCCGCTGTGGGCCAGCACGAGGCCCGTTTCCTCATCGCGGGCCAAAGCGCCCGTGGGGCACACCTCGGCACAGGGAGCCGAGGCGCAGTGCACGCAGCTTTTGCGCCCCACCTCCCACACCAGGCCGTGGCCCTCCACCGTGCGTTCGCGGAAGGTGACGGCCAGCACCGCCCCGCCGTCCAAGTCGGCCGTGCGCTCGTAGTCGTCGGCCACCGCCGCACCCTCGTGGGGGCCTCTGTCGGCCGCCGGCACCCCGGGCAGCGGCGTGCGCCGCACCTTGCCGCAGGCGGCCGCACAGGCCTGACAACCCGTGCATCGGCTGCTGTCGAACAGAATCGCTTTCTGCGCCATGGCTATCCCTGCACCTTCTCGATATCCACGAGGAACCCCTTGCCGTCGACCGCACCGCCCACCGGCGATGCCACCGCCGGTGCCAGCACAGCCCAGCGCGACAAAGCCTCAGCCGCCGCCGACTCGGAATCCCCGTCCTGCGCGGCCCCATCGCCTTCGGCTTCCGCATGGGTCTGGGGCGCCACGCCGTTCAGCATCACGTAATGGCCCTCCACCTCGCTGCCCGGGAAGGGAGCGAGCCGCGCCGTCACCAGCACCGGCGCCTCCACCGAACCGCGGTCGTTGAACACTCGGACCCTGTCGCCCGTGCACAGGCCCTTGATGGCGCCGAGCCGCTCCGATACCTCCACGAAGAAGCCCGGCTCGAAGGCGTCCACGCGCTCGCACACCGCCGAGGCGACCGCCACGCAGGCCCCGCCGTTCACCACGGCGCCGATGGGGTACTGGCTGCGCACCCCGAGCACCCCCTCGTAGTCGCCCCCGCCCGTGGCCGCCAAGGCGGCGGCCACCTCGTCGCCCGACGTCGCCGCCGATGCCGCCGAGACGCGGCCGGCCGCGGCCAGGGCCACCGGCGAGGCCAGGGCGCTGTTCACCCGGTTGTTCAGGGGCGATTCCATGGCCTCGTAGTGCTCGGGCATCGGGCCGTCGGCCAAGCGGTCGGAAAACAGCAGCCCTACCTGCTCCCACACGCCCGGGAACGCCTGGTTGTCCGGCTCCACCCAGCGGCCCTCGCGCTGGGCCGCGAAATCGGCGCCGTCGGCCAGCACCCAGCCCTCGCCGTCCCAGGACACCAAAGTGCGTTCGGCGACCCAGGGCTGCCCGGCCAAATTCGCGCTGGCCCGGTTCCCCCGCACCCGGCAGTTCCCCGGCCAGCTGAAACCCCAGCCAGCGTACAGGCCCAAGCCGCCCTCGTCGGCCCCGTCGCGACGGCCCACCGGTTGTGCGGTGCCGTCCCCCTCGTCGGCGCCGCTGTTCCAGCAGCCGGCGAAGGAGGCCACGGCACAGGCCACAGAGCCGTCGGCCTTCAAATTCTGCGGGCCCTCGGCCAGACGCACCATGTTCTGGGAAAAGTCGCTCTCCTCAACGGCATACCCGTTGAAGGCCCAGGCCACCTTGGCCACATCCAGGGCATCGCCGCGGTCGTAGTCCCACTTCATGCGCAGAACGGGCTCGGGGGCGACACCGTCTTCCTTGGTATCGTACAAATTCCGCACGCGCCGCCACAGCTCGTCGACGACGGTTCCCTCGGGCCGGGACTCGCCGAAAGGCGCCACCGCCGCCGGCGCGTACTGCATCCAGCGGCCGCCGCTCACGCGGATGCCGTCCTTCTCGGGGCCCCAGGCCGCGGGCAGCTGGTACACCGTGGTGGCCACCGATGCGGGCCCTTCCTCGACATGCTGCCAGAAGGCCGCCGTTTCCGTAGGCACCGGGCCGCAGGTCACCAGCCACTCCAAGGTGCTCAGCGACGCGGGGGAAAGCCCCGGCGCCCCGGCCGCCAACAGGTCGGCGCCCCACAGAAAGCAGCCGCGCACCGTGCCTGCGGCCAGGGCATCCCATACCAGGGGGAAATCGGTCGTCTCGCGGCGCTTCGGCAGCCACTTGAACCCGTAATCGTTCTCGAAGGTGGCTGCCTCGCCCCACCATTCCTTCAGCGCGGGCACCAGCGCCCGCACGTTCTGGGCTCGGGAGCCGGCCGGTTCGGTATGGGTCTCCAGCCACTTCTGCAGCGTGCGCGTCTGCTCCGTGGGCCAGGGCAGGCCGCCGGGAAAGCACGTCGGATCGAGCCCCGTCAGGGCCGCCGCCGTCTCGCCGGAGCCGCCCCCCAGGTAGGAGACGCCGCCCCCGGCCACGCCCATATTCCCCAGCAGCAGCTGCACCAGGGCGACGGCCCGAGCAGCTTGGGCCCCCGTGGCATGCTGCACCAGGCCGGGACCAGCCAGCACGGCGCCGGCCCCTTCCGGCGTGCCCGTGGCCGCGAATCGGTCGTACACCGACTCCAGCAGCGAGCGGTCCACCCCGCACAGGGCGCTCACGGTATCCAGGTCGTATCGGCCGTAGAACTGCTGCATCCGGGCCCACACGCAGGCGCCGTCCTGCAGCGTGATGTTGCGGCGGGGCTTCGGCACCGACGGAATGGCCCACACGGGCACGGACTTCTGGCGCACCCAGGCGAATTCGCCCTCGTAGCGCATGTTCCAGGTGTCCTCGCCCTCGATTTGGTAACCCCAGGATTCCCGGTCGTAGGCGCCGTCCACGGGGTTCCATCCGAAGAACAGGCCCGAGCCGCCGTCGAAGCTGAAGGCGGGGTTCAGCAGGTAGGAGGCGTTGGTGTAGTTCAGCACGTACTCCGGCTGCCAGCGGTTCTGTTCCATGATGTACTTCACGAGGCCGCCGAAAAACGCGATGTCGGTGCCGGGGCGAACAGGCACGTGCACGTCGGCCATCTCGGCCGTGCGGGTGCGCAGCGGGTCCACTACGATCCAGGTGGCGCCGCGCTCCTGGGCCCGACGCGCCCAGGCTGCCGACAGCGGCTGGGAGGCGGCGTGGTCGGAGCCCACCGTGAGCACCACGTCGGAGCAGGCCAGGTTGGCCCACGACCCGTCGGGCACGTCGATGCCGCAGGTGGCGGCCACGCCCTCGGTGAAGGCGCGGCGCCCGAAGGCGATCTCGCTGTCGATGGCCACCGCGCCCCAGCCCCGCAGGGCCTTGGCGACAAGGTACTGCTCCTCTGCGGGCAAGTGGGCCCCGCCGAAGCTGGCGATGGCCTCGGTGCGCATGACCGACACCTTCCCCTCCTTCTTCACAAAGGTCTCGTCGCGAGTGCGCTTCACGGCCTCGGCAATTTCCGCCAGGGCGGTGTCCCAGGGGATTTCCTCCCAGCTATCGGCGCCGGGACGCCGCACGAGCGGCCGGGCGAGCCGCCGCGGGTTGGGCACGGTCTCGCCCAAGGTGTCGCCGGGCACCTCCTGCAGCTCGGCCAAGCCTTGGGCCCGCAGGCACGCCTTACCGCCGGAAAGCGGGCAGTCCGGGTCGCCCGCCACCGCCGCAATGGCCCCGTCCCGCAGGCCCAGGCGCACCGTGCAGCCGCCGGGGCAGCCCTCGCACACCACCGGCTTCCACACCAGCTCCTCTTCCGGCTCGCCGGACGAGTCGCCCTTGCCATCGGCCCAGGCCGCATCAGCCACGGACAGTGAGCCGGCCATGCCGGCCGCCGCAGCCGCACCGGCCCCTGCGAGGAAGGTTCTCCGCGTCAGTTCCATTCCCGCGCCTCTCTTCAATACGCTGTTAACACCCTGTCTCTTTCGCCTTGCATTGTCACACACCCTGCGGAAAAACGGCCCCCGGAACCTGCGCTCCGGGGGCCGTTTGCCCACTTTTTCAGAAATTGTCCACGTTCCTTACCGACAAACCCCCTTTGATGAGGGAGTTTGTCAGGTTCCCGAGGGGCAGCGCGAGGCTTCGGGGCGATGCTCGCCGCGCAGTTCCGCAGCGACTGGAAGTGCCGGTGGGCGCCTCCCCCCGCCCGCTCCCCTAGGCGCGCTCCACGGCGATGGCGCACACCTTGTACTCGGGCACCTTGCACACGTCGTCCAGGGCCGCGTTGGTGAGCCAGTTGGCGTTGCCGTCCTGGAAGTGGAAGGGCATCCACGTCTCGCCGGGCGAGGTCTTGGCCGACACCCGGGCCGTGGTGACGATCTCGCCGCGGCGACTCGTCACGCGCACCGCGTCGCCGTCGGCCACGCCGAGGGCCGCCGCGTCGGCGTCGTTCAGCTCGATGAACGAGCGGTCGCCGATGGCGTTGAGCCCCGGGGTGCGGGCGGTCATGGCGCAGGCGTTGTAGTGGTGCAGCACGCGCCCGGTCATGAGCACCAGGGGGAAGTCCTCGCAGGGCAGCTCGTCGGCGGGACGGTACTCCGCGTCCGAGAACTTCCCGCGGCCCCGCGCGAAGCCGCCCACGTGCATGATGGGCGTGCCCGACGAGTCGGCCGTGGGGCAGGGCCACTGGAGCCCCCGCCCGGCCACTTCCGCACTGTCCAGCCGCTCGTGGCTGATGCCGCCGTAGCTGGGGGTGAGCGAGGCCACCTCGTCCATGATGGCCGCCGGCGTCAGGTGCGGCTGGGCGTAGCCGAGCCGGTTCATGAGCTCGGTGAAGATCCACGTGTCGGGGCGCGTGCCCTCCACCGCCACGGCGGGGCGGATGCGCTGCACCCGGCGCTCGGTGTTGGTGAAGGTGCCCTCCTTCTCGGCGTAGCTCTGCCCGGGCAGCACCACGTCGGCCAGCTTGGCGGTCTCGGTGAGGAACAGGTCGTCCACCACGAGGAAGTCCAGCGATTGCAGGGCCCCAAGCACGTGGTTCGTGTCGGCGTCGGTGCGCACCGGATCCTCGCCGAAGATGAACAGGCCCCGGATGCGGCCGTCCTTCATGGCCCCGAAGCACTCCGTAGCCATGAGCCCCGGGGTGTCGGGCAGGCTCACGCCCCAGGCCGCCTCGAACTTCGAGCGCACCTCGGGGTTCGCCACCTTCTGGTAGCCGGGGAAGTCGGCCGGGGTGGCGCCCATGTCGCAGGCCCCCTGCACGTTGTTCTGGCCGCGGATGGGGTTCACGCCGCAGCCGGGACGGCCCAGCTTGCCGGCGGTCATGGCGATGTTCGACAGGGCCATGACGCCCTCGGTGCCCGTGGAGTGCTCGGTCACGCCCAGGCAGTAGATGATGGGCGCCCGCTCGGCCCGGCCGTACAGCTCGGCGGCGGCCACCAAGTCGTCGGCGTCGATATGGCAGATCTCCGCCACCCGCTCGGGCGTGTAGGCCTCCACCATGGCGGCGAAGGCGTCGAAGCCCTCGGTGCGCTCCTCGATGAAGGCGGCATCGGCCAGCCCCGCGTGGATGAGCGCCCGGGCGAAGCCGTTGGCGAAGGCCACGTTGGTGCTGGGGCGCAGCTTCAGGTGGATGTCCGCCTTCCCGGCGATGCGGATGTCGCGCGGGTCCACCACGATGAGCTTGCTGCCCCGCTCCACCGCGGCCCGCACCTGCATGCCGATGACCGGGTGCGCCTCCTCGATGTTCGAGCCCACCATCATGATGACGTCGGGGGTGTCGGTGATGTCGGCGATGGTGTTGGTCATGGCGCCGGAGCCCAGCGTGATGGCCAGGCCCGCCACCGTGGGGGCGTGGCACACCCGGGCGCAGTTGTCCACATTGTTGGTGCCGAAGGCGGCCCGGGCCATCTTCTGCAGCATGTAGATGTCCTCGTTGGCCGACCGCGAGCAGGCGAAGGCGGCCACGGAATCGGGCCCCGTCTCGCCGATGATGCGGCGGAAGTTCTCGGCCACGAAGTCCAGGGCGGTGTCCCAATCGACCGGCTCGAGCTCGCCGGTAGCCCGGTTGCGCACAAGCGGCGTGGTCAGGCGGTCCGGCGACTGCACGAAGTCGAAGGAGCCGGAGCGGCCCTTCACGCAGAGGCGCCCGCGGTTGGAGGGCCCGTCGGCCGGGCGCGTGTCCACGATGCGGCCGTCCTTCACCACCAGGTCGTACTGGCAGCCCGTGGCGCAGTGGGAGCAGGTGGTGCGCACGGAGTCCACCTCCCAGGAACGGTAGGCTTCCCGGCGCTTCTCCACGATGGCGCCCGTGGGGCACGCCGCCGCGCAGCAGCCGCAGCTCTCGCAGTCGGTCTCGCGCCAATCGGGGCCGAAGGGGGCCTCGATGGAGAGGCGCATTCCGCGCTGGGCCGTCTGCAGCGTGTGGTTGCGGGCCTGGGTGTTGCACGCGCCCACGCAGCGCTGGCAGCCGATGCACAGGCGCGCATCGAAGCGCAGAAACGGGTTGGCGTCCCGCACCGGGACGTTCTTCTCCGGCGCGGGGAAGGTGGGCTCCTCCACCCCCAGGGCGCGGCAGAGGTCCTGCAGCTCGCAGTCGCCGTTCTTCAAGCAGCTGAAGCAGAAGTTCGTGGAATTCAGGCCGTGGTTGGAGATGACCAGGTCCAGGGCCAGCCTCCGCGCCGCCTCCACCCGCGGGGTGTCGGTGCGCACGACCATGCCCTCGCGCACGGGGGTCTTGCAGGCGGCCACCAGTTCCGGCTCGCCTTCCACTTCCACCACGCACACGCGGCAGGAGCCCACGGCGCTCACGTCCTTCAGGTAGCACAGCGTGGGCACGAAGATGCCGGCGGCGCGGGCCGCCTCCACCAGGGTCGCGCCCTCCGGCGCCGCAAGCTCGCGGCCGTCGATGATGATGTTAAACATACTGAATGCGCCCCCCTTCCATGCTGCCGCAGCCGAACACGTCGCAGCGCAGGCAGCGGCCGCACTCTTGGGCGGCCTCTTCCTCGGTCATGGCCTCCTCGCAGGCCGCGAAATCCCGCGCCCGCTCGCGGGCCGGGCGCTCGGGCACGTCAACCCGCCCGGTGGGAACCCGGCGGTTGGGCGCGGCCGGGGGCGCCTCCACCCCGCAGTCCAGGGTGTGGTGGTAGCCCAGGTAGGCGTCGATGTTGCGGGCCGCCACCTTCCCCGCCGCGATGGCGCGGATGACCGTGGCCGGGCCCGTCTGGCAGTCGCCGCCGGCGAACACATTGGAGAAACCCTCGGCCGTAAGGAAGTTGTCCGCCGTGAAGCGGCCGCGGTCGGCGGCCATGCCGAAGGCCTCGAAGGGGTCGCTCACGACGTCCTGGCCGATGGCCACGAGCACCACGTCGGCGGGAATCACCGCCTCGGGCTTGGCCGCGGGCACCGGCGCGGGACGCCCGCCCCGCACCGGGCCCACCATCTGGGGCTGCACCACCAGGCCGCGCACGGCCCCGTCGGTGCCGATCTCCAGGCCCACGGGGGCCTGCAGCGCGAGCATCTCCACGCCCTCGGCCAGGGCGGCCTCCACCTCGGCGGGCAGCGCCGTCATGTCGGCCACACGCCGGCGGTACACCACGGTCACCTCCCCGCCGCAGCGCACGGCGGTGCGGGCGCAGTCCATGGCCACGTTGCCGCCGCCGACCACCACCACGCGCTTGCCCGTGAAATCGGGCACCTCGCCCTCGCCGACGGCGCCGAGCAGCTCCACGGCCGAGAAGATGCCGACCGCGTCCTCATGCTCCAGGCGCAGGGTCTTCGCCCCGTGGGCGCCGATGGCCACGTACAGGGCGTCGAAGTCGGCGGCAAGGCGCTCCAAAGCCGCCGCGCCCACGGGCTCGCCCGCGTGCACGGTGATATCGCCGGCCCGCAGGATGGCGGCGATGTCCTCGTCCAGGCGCTCCCGCGGGAAGCGGTAGGCGGGAATGCCGAAGCGCATCATGCCGCCCAGCTGGGTGCGCCCCTCGAACACGTGCACCTCGTGGCCCATGAGCGCCGCGAAGTAGGCGCAGGTGAGCCCCGAGGGGCCCGCGCCCACCACGGCGATGCGGCGGCCCGTGGGAGGCAGCGCCGCAGGCACCGGTACCCGGTCGGCCGCCGCACCGTCCACAGCGTAGCGCTTGATGCCGCGGATGTTCAGCGGCGCGTCCACCAACTGGCGGCGGCAGCGGGTCTCGCAGGGGTGCTCGCACACGAAGGCGCAGGCCGTGGGGAACGGGTTGTCCTTGCGGATGAGGGCCACGGCCCCCGCGCAGTCGCCGGCGCTGGCCAGGGCCAGGTAACCGGGGACGTTCACGTGGGCCGGGCAGTCGGTCTCGCAGGGCACCGACTGGCCCACCGCGTCCGTGCAGCGGCGGCGCTCCACGTGGGAGGCGAACTCGTCGGCGAACTCGTCCAGGGCCGCGAGCACCGCGTCCCCGGCCTCCCAGCCGATGGCGCAGTCCGCGCCGTCGCGGGCCAGCTCGGCCAAGGTGCGCAGCCGCGCCAGGTCGGCCTCGTCGGCCCGGCAGGCCAGCACCCGGCGCAGCAGGGCCGCGGCCTGGGGCAGGCCGTCGCGGCAGGGCACGCACTTGCCGCAGGTCTGGGCCGCGGAGGCCTCCAGCAGTGTGGCGGCCACGGCCACGGGGCACGTGCCCGGCGGCGTGGCCGCCACCCGGCGCTCGAAGCGATCCAGAAACGAGCGCAGGCGCCCGTCGTGCACCGCCCGCGCCTCGATGGAAAGTCGGTTCATAGGCTTCAAACTTCCTCTTCCTGTGGTTGCATGGGACGCCCTACCGGGTACGGTGTCCCACTTTTCGCCCGGCATAACGTGGGACACCGTACCCGGTAGGGCGCCCCGGTTCCTCATCGGTCTCGGGTTAAACATGCGCCAGTCTAGCAGCCGACACCCGGGGCAATGTTTCCGAACGGTTTCCCGCCGCTGAACGGGCGCACGAACCGCCGTACCCTACCGAGCGGGCACACGAGTCGTCGCCCCCCTCCGAGCGGGCACACGAGTCGTCGCGCCCCGCTGCCGGGACGTACCCACTCCGGCGCGAAATCAAGGGGAACGCAGGATACGGGATGGGCCGCGCCGCCGGTGAGCGCCGACCAGAACTCCGAAAAACAACCGCGATGTCCCCACGGCGAAATCACAGGGACTCCGCGATGCTGACACTTGTCAACAAACGGTCTACAGGCCAACGATTATCTTGTCGATCAGGGTTCTACGGCTATACTGTCACCATTGAGGATAGACCCCGATTAAGGAGAACCGCCATGAACACTTCCCATGCCAAAGCCATCAAGGGCATGAGCATCGCCAACATCGTGCTCGGCGCCCTCGGTATTCTCGGCACGCTCATCATCTGGATGGGCCTCGGCGCCGGCGGTGCCGCCGTTGCCAATTCCGGCTACGACTACTTCTACACCGACGACGGCTACATCATTCAGACTTCCGACATCAACGCCCTGCTCGGCATGGTCGGCTTCTTCGTGTTCTGGGTGTTCATTTGCCTCGCACTGGTCATGGTGGCCGGCATCATGGGCGTGCGCGGCGCTAATAAGCCCGAGAAGCTGAAGAGCGTCATGGTGTGGAACATCGTGGGTGCCATCGCCAGCTTCCTCGGCGCTGGCATCGTCTCGCTCGTGCTGTGCATCGTGGTGGCCGTGTTCGCTAACAAGGACAAGCAGGCCTTCGCCGCCGCGCCCTACGCCGTCTCCGACCCGGCCCCCGTCACCCCCGCCGTGGCCGTGGCCGAGCAGGCCGTGACCACCGAGGCAGTGCCCGCCCCCGAGGTGGCCGCCGTGGAAGACGCGGCCGCGACTGCTGCCGCCGCTGCCGCCGAGCCGGCCGTCATCATCCCCGACAACTACATCGAGGATGCCCAGGCCGGCGTCACCATCATCGAAGAGGCCCCGGCCGACGCCGCCGACAACACCGAAGAGGCGAAGTAGCCCATGTACCAGAACCACGCCAAGGCGATCAAGGGCCTCGGCATCGCCATCATCGTGCTGGCGGCCCTTACCATCGCCGGCTGCCTGCTGGGCCTCGCCTTCACCGTCTTCTCGGGCAGCATGGCCGCCACCTTCGTGCCCTACTCCTACAACGACGCCTCCATTGCCGCCGACATGCACGAGGCGGGGCTTTCCGACGACGAGGCCATCGCCCTGTTCACCATGGTGTTCGGCATGATCGGGGCGGGGCTCGTGTGGGCTGCCCTCTGCAGCGTGTTCGTGCTGGTGGCCGGCATCAAGGCCCTGGGCGCGGCGAACGACCCCGCCAAGTTGAAGGGTGCCATGGCCTGGAATATCGTAGGCGCTGTGGCCAGCTTCCTCGGCCTCGGCCTCGTCACCACGGTGCTCTGCATCATCGTCGCCGTCTTCGCCAACAAGGACAAGGCGGCCCTGGAAGCGGGTTACTTCTACGCCCAGCCCCCGGCGCAGCCGCAGCCCCAACCGCCGTATTGCCCGTACCAGTAAGGTACCTACCGGCAAACGAAACTTTACGAGGCGGCCTCCGGGCCGCCTCTTTCAATGAGAGGCGCTTCCTGTAGCCAAATTTGCAGTTACCAGCGTCTCATTCAAGAAACTGTGCGCACCCCTCAACTACCTCCTGACAAAATGCCTGGTCGGGAGATCGTATGGTTTGGACCTTCCCGCGACCAATGTTTTGAGACGCTGATAACTGCAAATTTGGCTACGGAAACGACCAGTTCGCTGAAAATCGGGCCGCACTTCTGCCCTTAATCCTCGTAGTCGCGATCCACCACGACATCGAAGGTGTAGCCGGGGTACTCCTTTTCCAGCGCCTGCACCACTTTGTCGCGGATGGCCTCGTCGTCGGCATAGAAGTCGATAACCATGTCGAAGTAGACGGTCTTTTCGTACGCATCGCCGTAGAAGCCGTGCACTTCCAGGATCTTCGGATTTTCTTTCACGATCTTGTCCAACGTCGCGCGCAGGGGAGCGAACTCTCCCGTGGTGTTGGCCGCGTAGATGCCCACGGTGGCCAGCATATGGAACTTGTCCGCCAGCCCCTCGGAAATCTTGCGGGTCAGCTCGTGGATCTGGCGGGCATTCATGTCGTCGTCCACCTCGATATGCAGCGACCCGAGCACCTCGTTGGGCCCGAAGTTGTCCAGCACCACGTCGTAGGCACCCCGCACGCCGGGGAAGCTACGCGCATAGGCCTCGATGGATTCCACGAGCTTCTTGTCCTCGGCCTCGCCGATGATGGGGGCCAGGGCGTCCCGCAGCACCTCGATACCGGCCTTGCACACCACGAGCGAGATGATGAGGCCCACGGCGCCGTCGATGTTCCAGCCCCAAACGTTCTGGGCGATGGCCACCACCAGCGTGCCCGCCGACAGCACGGCGTCGTAGTTGGAATCCACGCCCGAGGCGATGAGGGCCTCGCACTGCGTCTTGTCGCCGAAACGCTTGAACATGATGCCGATGACGATCTTCGCCAGAATGGCCACCACGATGACGGTGATGGTGATGGCCGAATAGCTCGGCGTGCCGGGATTGATGATCTTCAGAATGGACTCGCGCAACGAAATAAGGCCCGCCACCAGGATGATGACGGCGATGACCACGCTCGTCAGGTACTCCACGCGCCCGTAGCCGAAGGGATGCCGCCGGTCGGGGCGGCGCCCGGCCAGCTTGGTGCCCACAATGGTCACGATGGAAGAAAGGGCGTCCGTGGCGTTGTTCACGCCGTCCAGGATAATGGCGATGGAGTGGGACACGAACCCCACAGCCAGCTTGAACGCCACGAGCAGCAGGTTCCCCACAATGCCGTACACACTCGCCTTGACGATCTCCCGCTCGCGATTCATAGCCATCACCTTCGATATATTATGTGCGCCTTCCTAACTCACATCCGATTATAGCCATCCCCCGCTCCCCACTGCTCAACAACTCCGTACCCTTTCCCACCCAGTTCAGCAACTAGCCCCACAAGTGGCTCTCGCGGCGCCCCTACTCCACCTCCAACACCGCCATGCCCGGCTCCGACGCCTCCATAGGGTACATGCGAATACCAATCCGGACACCTCGGTGTCCAACTTTGCGTTCGCACCCCAAATCTTCAACCAGAAAATCCGGATTCATGACCTGGCGTATAAGAATCGTCAACCGCTATCAGCGGGCAACCGATTCGCATCTCTATTCCACTTCGAAATCGTCAACCTCATCGGACGGATCGTATTCGTAATCGAGAATGTCGCCGGGCTTGCAATCAAGCTCGCGGCAAATGGCGCTCAACGTGGAAAACCGAATAGCCTTGATCTTTCCCGTTTTGATACGCGACACGTTGTTCTGGGACAATCCGATGCGCTCGGCCAAATCGTTGGACGCCATCTTGCGCTTCGCCAGCATCACATCCAGGTTGACAATCACTCCCATGCAAGCCACTCCTACGCTGTCTCGTCGGCCAACTCCTGGAGAGTTTTACCGTAGTTGAGAATATATGCGAACAGGAAGAAAGCCCCCGCCGCCATGAGCGTTTCGAAGTTTATGAACAGCTCACCGGGCTGGGGGCTTCCGAACAGGCTTACTGCGGCAACGCCGGCCGCGTACTGAACTTGAGCCGCAATGGGGTCAAGCACGAGACAAAACAACGTATAGGCCAGCAGTACCCAGCCAACGCTGAGCACGCGGCGCACTTGCCTTTGCGTGAAGGGCGTGATGTTGCGCGAGGCATCATGGGAGACCAGGGCGCAGACGACAAACGAATAGAGCATGACAAGATCTTGGACAAGAGCGGCGATAAGAGGCAACGACATCGCCGCCCCCGCTCGATCGAAGCCAATACAGAAAAGGACCCACAGATCCAAGACACCAAAGAGTGCAAAGAGAAGACTTGCGAGAAGAAAAATGATCCGGAGCAGTTTTCCCGTCTTCGCAATACCGCAAAGAGAGTCTTCGATAAGAGCCGCTTCCTTATTCCTCTTCACAAGCATCCTTTCTGATTTATGTTGTGGGCTAATTATACGGCCGGAATGCCCCGGCGCTCAATAATTCCTCGTTTTCCTTGAGACGCACGACGGCGTGACTTTGATGGGGGCAGCGTTCCCCCGATCTCCTACCAGCCGATGCC
>CANPHS010000037.1 GCA_947573925.1 uncultured Enterorhabdus sp.
TAGCCGAGCGGCCCTTCCCGTTCGCCCCTCCTGTTCACCCTGCCCCATCCTCCTCTGCCCCAAATGCACGGTATGAGCAGTCGCCTCGCGCTTTTGGGGCAGAAACCCGTTCACATCGCACATTTGAGGCCATGGCCCTGAACAGCATATTTCTAATGTTTTACCAGTTCAAATGCACTTTTTATTTCTGCCCCAAATGAACGATGCGACCGCGCATACCGTGAAAAAGAGGCTGCGACGTGCGAAGGGGAGCGAAATACGCAGGAAAGAGGCAAATCACATGGAAGTCCGATGCATACAAAAGGGGCCGAGACCCTCATGATCCCGGCCTCAAGGGGGCCTGGAATCGAGGGGATTCCAGGCCCGCTGATTTCACGCCTTCTGGCACCTACCCGCGGAAGTAGTCCACACCGCCCTCGAAGAGGGGCTGGTAGGTGTTGCCGAAGGCGTTTTTGTAGAGGCCCGCACCGCTGCGCTCGGTGTGGCCCATCTTGCCGAGGACGCGGCCGTCGGGGCTCGTGATGCCCTCGATGGCGAGCATGCTCCCGTTGGGGTTCACGGCCAGGTCCATGGACGGCACCCCAGCTGCGTCCACGTACTGGGTGGCGATCTGGCCGCCGGCAATCATGGAGTCCAGCAGCGCGGGCGGCGCTACGAAGCGGCCCTCGCCGTGGCTGATGGCCACGGTGTGGATGTCGCCCACGGCCATCTTGCTCATCCACGGCGAGAGGGTGCTGGCCACCCGGGTGCGCACAAGCGTGCTCTGGTGGCGGCCGATGGTGTTGAAGGTGAGGGTGGCGCAGTCGGCGTCCATGGGTCGGATGTCGCCGAAGGGCACGAGGCCCAGCTTCACCAGGGCCTGGAAGCCGTTGCAGATACCGAGCATAAGACCGTCGCGGCGCTGGAGCAGATCACGCACCGCCTCGGTCACCTGCGGGGCACGGAAGAAGGCCGTGATGAACTTCGCGGAGCCGTCGGGCTCGTCGCCGCCGGAGAAGCCGCCGGGAATCATGACGATCTGCGACTCTCCGATAAGCCGCGCCAACTCGGTGGTGGACTCGGCCACGGCCTCGGGCGTCAGGTTGTTCACCACATAGGTGGTGGCCACAGCCCCAGCCCGCTCGAAGGCGGCGGCGGAATCGTACTCGCAGTTGTTGCCGGGGAACACCGGGATGACCACCCGCGGCCGCGCGATGGCCGGCCCCGGGAACACCGCCGGCGCCACACCGTCGAAGCTGAGGGCGGGCGCCTCTTCGGCCGCGACCCGCTCGTCGGCGGAGGTGCGGTAGGGGAACACGCCCTCGATGCCGCTCTCCCACGCCTCCTGCACCGCCGCCAGATCCACCACGGCGTCCTCGCAGGTCAGCGTGTAGACCTCGGTCACGGTGCCGAGCGGCACCACGTCCACGTTGGCGTCGAGCCCGGCGTCTTCCAAACGGGTCACCACGGACTGGGCGTCCTCGCCGGCGGCCAGCTCCAGCACGAAGGTGCCGTAGGCCGGCTCGAACAGGGCCCCGGAGTCCACCTCGTCGGTGAGCGCTGCGCCCAGGCCGTTGCCCACGGCCATGAGGATGAGGGTCTCGGCCAGGCCGCCGTAGGCGCCGCTCGCGCAGGAGCGCACGACGCCGGCCCCGATGAGGTGCTCCACGGCGTCGAAGGTGGCGCAGAGGCTCGCGGCCGTGCTGTCCTCGAAGGTGAGCCACACGAGTTGGCTGCCGGCCTCCTTCAGCTCCGGCGAGGTCACGCGGTCCACGGACCCGATGGCCGTGGCGAAGGACACGAGCGTGGGCGGCACGTCCAAGTCCTCGAAGGAGCCGGACATGGAGTCCTTGCCGCCGATGGCGCCCACGCCGAAATCCACCTGGGCCATGAGGGCGCCGAGCACCGCCGCCATGGGCTTGCCCCAGCGCTCCGGGTCCTGGCGCAGCTTCTCGAAGTACTCCTGGAAGGTGAGGTACATGTTCCGGCGCTCGAAACCGGTGGCCACGAGCTTCGCCACGGAATCGAGCACGGCCATATAGGCGCCCGCATAGGGGTCGTAAGACGAAAGGAACGGATTGAAGCCCCAGCTCAGGCCCGATACCGTGGTGGTCTTGCCGCCGAGCACGGGCAGCTTCGCCACCATGGCCAGGGCCGGGGTGAGCTGACGGGCGCCGCCGAAGGGCATGAGCACCGTGGCCGCGCCGATGGTGGAGTCGAAGCGTTCCACGAGGCCCTTGTTGCAGGCGCGGTTGATGTCGGCCATGAGCGCCTCGCAGGCCGTCTGCAGGCAGCCGGCCTCGCACACGGCGTCCACCACCGGGTCGGTGAGCTCCGCCACGGCCTCGAAGGCGCGGTCGCAGGGGCTCTCGGCGAAGGACTCGTCCGCGGGCGCCGGCACGGCCACGGCCGCGTGCTTCGGGGCGCCGTTGGAGGCGAGGAACTCGCGGCTCACGTCCACGATGGTGTCGCCCCGCCAGTGCATGCGCACCCGGGGCTCCTCGGTGACCACGGCCACGGGCGTGGCCTCCAGGTTCTCCTCGTGGGCGAGCGCGATGAACGCGTCCACGTCCTCCGGGGCCAGGGCCACGGCCATGCGCTCCTGGGACTCGGAAATGGCCAACTCGGTGCCGTCCAGGCCGTCGTACTTCTTGGGCACGGCGTCCAGGTTGATGTCCAGGCCGTCGGCCAGCTCGCCGATGGCCACCGACACGCCGCCGGCGCCGAAGTCGTTGCAGCGCTTGATCATGCGGCAGGCGTCGCCGCGGCGGAAGAGGCGCTGGATCTTGCGCTCCACGGGCGCGTTGCCCTTCTGCACCTCGGCCCCGCAGCTTTCCAGCGATTCCACGGAATGGGCCTTGGAGGAGCCGGTGGCCCCGCCGATGCCGTCGCGGCCGGTGCGGCCGCCGAGCAGCACCACCACATCGCCCGGCGCCGGGGTCTCGCGGCGCACGTGGTCGGCCGGGGTGGCGCCCACCACGGCGCCGATCTCCATGCGCTTGGCGGCGTAGCCCGGGTGGTACAGCTCGTGCACCTGGCCCGTGGCCAGGCCGATTTGGTTGCCGTAGGAGGAATAGCCGGCCGCCGCCGTGGTCACCAGCTTGCGCTGGGGCAGCTTGCCGGGAATGGTGTCGGCCACGGGCACCGTGGGGTCGGCCGCGC
Organism: uncultured Enterorhabdus sp.; assembly: GCA_947573925.1. Lineage (GTDB taxonomy): Bacteria > Actinomycetota > Coriobacteriia > Coriobacteriales > Eggerthellaceae > Adlercreutzia. The sequence goes on from CANPHS010000037.1 coordinate 3,142, forward strand.
CGGTCACGCGCATGGCCTGGTACACGTAGGAGCGCCCGGAAAGCGGGTCGCGGATGGCGCCGCCCACGCAGGTGGCCGCGCCGCCGAAGGGCTCTATCTCGGTGGGATGGTTGTGGGTCTCGTTCTTGAACAGGTACAGCCAGTCCTGCTCCTCGCCGTCCACGTCCACCTTGCATTTGATGGTGCAAGCGTTGATCTCCTCGGACTCGTCGAGCCCCGTGAGGATGCCCTGCTTCTTCAGCCACTTGGCGCCAATGGTGCCCATGTCCATGAGGCACACCGGCTTCTCGTCGCGGCCCAGCTCGTGGCGCAGCTCCAGGTAGCGGTCGAAGGCGGCCTGCACGTTGGCGTCGGCGATGGCCACGTCGTCCAGCACGGTGCCGAAGGTGGTGTGGCGGCAGTGGTCGGACCAGTAGGTGTCGATCATCTTGATCTCGGTGATGGAGGGGTCGCGCCCCTCCTCGGCGAAGTAGGCGCGGCAGAACTGGATGTCGGCCAGGTCCATGGCCAGCCCGCGCTCCGCGATGAAGGCGGCCAGGGCGTCGTCGTCCATGGCGGAGAAGCCCTCGATGACCTCCACGTCGGCCGGGCGCTCGAAGGCCATGGCCAAGGTGTCGCGCTCGTCCAGCGACGCCTCGCGGGCCTCCACCGGGTTGATGACGTAGCGCTTCACCGCTTCCACGTCGGCCTCGGTAAGATCGCCCTCCAGGTAGTACACCTGGGCCGAGCGCACGGCGGGACGCTCCCCCTGGCTGATGAGCTGGATGCACTCGCTGGCCGAGTCGGCCCGCTGGTCGAACTGGCCGGGCAGGAATTCCACGGCGAACACGGCGGCGCCGTTCGCCTCCGGCAACGTGAAGGTGGCGGTGTCGGACTGGGGCTCCGAGAACACCGTGGGCACGCAGGCGGCGAACAACGCCTCGTCGGCCCCTTCCACGTCGTAGCGGTTCACCAGGCGCACGCCGGAAAGCCCGGTAATGCCCACAATGTCGCGCAGCTCGGCGGCCAGGGCGCGGGCCTCGCCGTCGAACCCGGGCTTCTTCTCAACATAGACGCGAGATACCATGGATGTGCCTCTCTCTTCGATGCGTTCCCCTCGCCGCTACTCGGCCTTCTCGGCTTCCTTCTCAGCCTTGGCCGCTTCCTTCTCGGCCTGCTTGGCTTCCTTGGCGGCCTTCTTCTCCGCCTGCATTTTCTCGCGGTTGGACAGGCGGAACCCGCTGCCGAACAGGCTCCGGCGCGGCTTGGCCGGCGCCTCCTCGGCGGCCTCTTCGGCCGGGGCGGCCTCGGCGCCGTTCGCACCGCCGGTCTTCTGGGCCGCGTGGCGGTTCTGGTTCTTGCCCGAGCCCTTCGCCTTCACGGCCTTGGCCTGCTGCACGCGGCGGGCGGCCTTCTCGGCCTTGGCGTTCTTCTCCTCCAGGGCCAGCATGCGCTCCTGGTAGGCCACGCGCTCCTTCTTGATCTTCCAGAAATCGAGCACGAAGGCGGCAATGATGAACACGTAGGCCAGAACGAGCGTGGTAATGCCGAGCCACTGGGGCATGGAGCCCTGGCCCACGAAGCTCAAGGTAGTGCAGCCGATGGCGGCGATGAGCAGCACCCACCAGATGATGCGCAGGCGCTTGTAGCGGGGCGTGTCGGGCTTGTAGTACTTGCGCTCCACCTCGCGCTGCTTGGCCGCGGCCTCCTTGCGAGCGGCCTTCTCCTCGGCCTTCTTCTGCTCGGGGGTCTTCTTCGCCGACTTCACGGTGACCGAGGCGGCCGCCTTGGACTTCGGCTTGGCCGAGGCCGCGCTCTTCTTGGTGGTGCCGCGGCGCTCCTCGGAGGTGTACCGCTCGTTCATGGGGTTGCGCTGGGACATGCTGTGAAACTCCTAGAAGGTCTCGGGGTCGAAGGCCTTGCCGGTGATGGTCTCGAAGGCCTGGATGTACTTGGCGGACGTGGCGTCGATGACGTCCTGGGGCAGACGCGGCGGGTTGCCGGTCTTGTCCCAGTTCGCGGTGAGCCAGTCGCGCACGAACTGCTTGTCGAAGCTGGGCTGGTCGGCGCCCTCCTCGTAGGTGTCGCCGGGCCAGAAGCGGGAGGAATCGGGGGTGAGCACCTCGTCGGCCAGGATGATGGTGTCTCCGATGCGCCCGAACTCGAACTTGGTGTCGGCGATGATGACGCCGCGCTCAGCCGCGTGGTCGGCCGCGGTCTGGTACACCTTCAGGGCCAGATCGCGCAGGGCGGCGGCGTCCTCCTCGCCCATGATCTCCACGAGGCGCTCGAAGGAGATGTTCTCGTCGTGGTCGCCGATTTCCGCCTTGGTGGAGGGGGTGAAGATGGGCTCGGGCAGCTTCGAGGAGTTCACCAGGCCCGCGGGCAGCTGAATGCCGCAGACGGTGCCCTCGCGCTGGTACTCTTTCAGGCCGCTGCCGGCCAGATACCCGCGTACGATGCACTCGGCGGGGAACATGTCGGCCTTCTTCACCAGCATGAAGCGGCCGCGCAGGTAGTCGGCGTAGGGCTGGAACTGCTCGGGCAGGTCGGCCACGTCGGTGGAGATGAGGTGGTTCTCCACCACGCCGTCCAGAAGCTCGAACCAGAACTTCGACAGCTGGGTGAGCACCTGGCCCTTGTGGGGAATCTCGTCCTCCAGGATGTAGTCGAAGGCCGAGATGCGGTCGGTGGCCACCAGCAGCAGCCTGTCGCCCAAGTCGTACAGATCGCGCACCTTGCCCTGCGCATCGGGAGTAATGTCGATTCCCGCCATAAGACGCCCTTTCTCCTTGTTCCCACGGAACGGACCGCCCTGCACGGACAGCCCCGCCCCCAGCCCTCGAATCAGCACTTCGAGCGCAATTTTCGCGTACCGCTCATTATGGCACAGGTGCGCCCCGCCCACGAGCGGCTTGAAGCTTCTCCCCACATTATCCGACGAGAGGAGGACAGGATGCGGTGCCCTGCAAGAAGATGACGCGGGATGGGGCCTAGGGCCGCCCGGGGTTTCGGCCGAGCGAGTTCCACAACGAAAAGTGGGACACCGTGGGACACCGTGCCCGGTATGGTGTCCCACTCAGTTAGCGTTGCTTCTTGTGGCCGACGCGGGGGAGGGAGGCTTTGCGGTCGCGGTGCTTGGCGGCGGTCTCGTCGTAGAGGGGGATGTGGATGGTGAAGCAGGCGCCCTTGTCGCGCTCGCCTTCCACCTGCACCCAGCCGCCGTGGCGGTCGACGATCTCCTTCACCACGGCCAGCCCCACGCCGAGGCCGCCGCTCTCGCGGTTGCGGCCGGCGTCGGCCCGCCAGAAGCGGGAGAACACCATGCGGGCCTCTTCCTTGGTAAGGCCGATGCCGGTGTCCTTCACGGCGATGGAGGCCATGATGTCGCCCTTCTTCACCGTGACCGTGATGTGTCCGCCCTCGGGGGTGTAGCGCACGGCGTTGGAAATGAGGTTGGCCGTGGCCTGGCGGATCATGTCGGCGTCGCCCACCACCATGACGTCGGGCTGGGCGTCGTAGGTGAGGGTGAGGCCGGAGTCGGACACGAACATCTCGTGGGTGGCGATGATGCCGGCGATAAGCTCGCCCACATTCACCACTTCCTCCTTCATGGGGTCGGCGCGGTTCTCCAGGCGCGACAGCTTCAGCAGCGCGTTCACCAGGCGACTCAAGCGCTGGATCTCGGAGTTCACCGTGACGAGGCGCTCCTCGTCGGCCTCGTAGACGCCGTCCACCATGGCCTCCACCGTGGCCTGGATGGCCATGAGCGGCGTGCGCAGCTCGTGGGCCACGTCGGTGGTGAGGCGCCGCTCCAGGTCGCGGTCCTTCTCCACCGATTCGGCCATGGCGTCGAAGGTCTCGCCGAGGCGGGCCACCTCGTCCTCGCCGGTCAGCTCGGTGCGGGCCGACAGGTCGCCGTCGCCGATGGCCCGGGCCGTTTTCATGATGCGGTTGATGGGGGCCACCAAGTTCCGCGCGAACAGGAAGCCGATGCAGGAGGCCAGCACGATGGCCACTCCCGCGGCAATGAACATGGCCTGGTAGGAGTTGTCGCGGAATTCCTGGTCGGGCTGGCGCATGAGGGCCTCCGAGCCGTAGACCCACAACCGCACGCTGCCCACCGTCTTGCCGTCCACCCTGATGGGCGACGAGGCCACCTGGGACTGGTCCGGCGGCTCCAGCGACCGTTCGTGACCGCCCTCGTTCTCGTCCACCACCCACGACGAGTCGAAGGGGGTGCCGCCCCGGGCGTCCACCACCTTCACCCCCACGCCGCTGGTGATTTCGGCGGCCTGGGCGGCGGGCTTGGTCACTTCCTCGTTGCGCAGCGGGTCCACGTCGCTGTCCTCGCCGGCCGCGTCCTGCACGTTCTTGTACAGCACGGCGATGCGGTTGGCCGTGGTCTCGCAGAGCGTCTTCATGTTGTCGGCCGTGTAGGTGCGGAAGTGCTGCTCCCACACAAACGACACCACGCCGATGGCCACAAGCGCCGTCATGGCCGCGATGAGGGCGAAGGCCAGGGTGACGCGGGTGGTGTAGGAGAAGCTGGACCAGCGCAGGGGCCGGCGCTTCTTGGTTTTCCGCGCGGGAGACGGCGAAGAGGCCGCCGGCGGGGCGACCTCTTCAACGGTTTCCAGAATGCGCGGCTTCTCGTCCGCTTCGGTCATGGGACTCCTTTGCAGGGCGGGCTCGCGACCCGCCCGTCGGGGCGGCGCCACCGGCCCGAGGCCGGCCCGCGCCGTCGTCGGAACGGGGCCTTACTGCTTGGTGGGATCCTCGAAGCGGTAACCCACACCGTGGACGGTGTGGAGCCACTTCGGGCTGCGGGGGTTGTCGCCGATCTTGGCGCGGAGGTTCTTCACGTGGGAGTCGATGGTGCGCTCGTAGCCCTCGAAGTCGTAGCCGAGCACCTTCTCCACGAGCTCCATGCGGGAATACACGCGGCCCGGGTAGCGGGACAGCGTGGTGAGCAGCTTGAACTCGCTGGCCGTGAGGTCGATCTCCTCGCCGGAGACGAGCACCTTGTGGCCCGACACGTCGATGGTGAGCTCGCCGAACTCGAGCACTTCGCGCTGGGGCTCGGAATCGGCGTGCACGCGGCGCAGAAGGGCGCGGGCGCGGGCCACCAGCTCGCGGGGGCTGAAAGGCTTCACCAGGTAGTCGTCGGCGCCGAGCTCCAGACCGATGATGCGGTCTTCCACCTCGCCCTTGGCCGTGAGCATGATGATGGGCACATCGGAGGTGTCGCGGATGACGCGGCAAACGCGCTCGCCGGGCACCCGGGGCAGCATGAGGTCGAGAATGACCAGGTCGAAGTGGTGCTTCTGGAATTCCTCCAGGGCATCCTGGCCGTCGCCCACGGCGGTCACCCAGTAGTTCTCGCGCTCCAGATAGGCGGTCACCGCGTCGCGGATGGCCTTCTCGTCTTCGACGAGCAGAATGCGTCGTGTTTCGTTGGTCATGGGGCACTCCTTGGGGTCGCTGGTTTTGCCTACGAGGGGCTTCCAGGCTGACATAGGGAGTGACCTGCGGTTTTCCGCCGCCACAGTATATATCAGCCCAGCGGTCGTGTTTGCGTTTATTGTAGCGTTTAGCGCCGAATGGTCGCCGATGCGTATGGGAAATGACACAATACACCCATGCCACAGAGAAGAACTTCACGCACGCGGCCCTCGGCCCCTTCCGGCCGCCGCCCCCAGGGCTCCCGGCCGAACAACCGTGCCGCATCCCATAGCCATCAGTCATCCCACGCTCGCCCCGCCGCCGGGCCGTCCCGCAGCCCTCGCGCCGCGGGCGCTCCGTCGCGTACCGCGAAAACGGTGCGCGTGCGCAAGGGCCCGGCGCCGCGTCCCCGCACCGACGGGCCCGCGGGCAAGGCCGTCACGCTGCCCAACGGCCGCGAGCTGACGCTGACCCGCCGCCATTTCCTGTACGGCGTGGCCGGCGTGGCGGCCCTGGCCCTGGTGGGCACGGGTGCCGCCTACGGGGCCGGCCAGTCCCGCGGCTCCGACGGCACCGCCACACTCACGGTGCCCACCTCGGCCGTGGTCAGCTCCAACGACTTCGAAGACATGAAGGACGCCGACGCCCCCGTGGTGGCCAACACCACCATCAAGCTGCCCTTCGGGTCGCTCGTCTGGGTGTGCGACGACGACATCGGCGCCTGTCTTTTGCCCACGGAAACGGGCAAGCCCCTGGTGGAAATGGGCCTTTTGGACCTGAAAGCCGGGAAGTGCACCACGGTGCTCGAGCATGCCGTGGCCGAGGCCGAGGGCTACGAGATTTACGACGTGCGGGCCAACAGCGCCGGCGCCATCTGGACCGAGGCCGACATCCTGGACGGCCTGTGGCGCGTGTACGCCGCCAAGCGCACGAAGAAGGGGCTCGGCGAGCCGCAGCTTCTGGACGAGGGCGACGGCAACTGGGAGATGCCCACCTTGGCCTGCGCCGGCACCTACGGCTTCTGGCAGCGCCTTCCCCAGCTGGATGGCAACGCCCGGGTGGAAAACTCCCTGCTGCAGCGGGCGGCCTTCGGCTCGGCCGATGCGGAAGTGGTGTACGAGTCTCAGGGCCGCATGGCCTGCGCCCCCACCTCCTGCGGCGACGGCGTGGTGGCCACGCCCCGCGCCCGCGCGAACGGCACCTACTACCAGATGACCCGCATCGACGGCGCGTCCGGCGCCGTCACCGACGCCTGCGTGCTGCCCTCGTCCATGAAGCCCATGGAATGCAGCTGGGGACCCACCGGATTCACCTTCGCCTTCGACGGCATTTACAGCTACGGCGACGGCATTGCCAACCTGGGCACGTACCTGCCCATGGCCCCCGTCGTCACCAGTTTGGCCGAAGCCGCGGAAGACGGGGAGGACGCCGCACCCGAGCATTCCCTTCCCATTGAATCGGTGAACCCGGCCACCCGTGCCTACAGCGAGGCGTCGTGGCTCCATTTCGCCCGCGACCCGCGTTCGGCACCGGCCTGGTGCGGCCCATGGATGCTCGCCCGCTCCCAGACCAACCTGGTCGCCATCGACCGTGAGGGACGCCGCGTGTTCCCCCTACCCCTGGAAAACGGCGCCAGCGACTACGGCGACTTCCTCGCCTCCACCCACCTGGGCAAGCGCGCCGTGTCGTTCTGCAACGTCGACTACGCCCCCATCGGCGGCGAGCAGCAAAAGCACTGCCTCGTGAAAGTGTGGGAGCAGGCCTAGAACTCCGCCGCATTCGGAAGGGGATAAGCGCGAAGTGGGCTGCGGAAACCCCCTCCGCCCCCTCCGGACCGCCCCGAGCGCTTACAGGCCGACGTACTGCTGCTTTACCGTGAGGATGCGGGTGACCGATTCGTCGATGCGCTCTTCGGTGAGGTCGCCGGCGGCCACGGCATCCAGCACGCCCTGGTAGGCCTTGCGGAAGTTCTCGGGCATGAGCGGCATGTCGCAGCCGGCCTTCAAGGCCGCCACCGCCGCCTCAGCCGGGGAATAGCGCTCGGTGATGGCCCCCATGGCCAGGGAATCGGTGGTGATAACGCCCTCGAAATGCAGGGTGTCGCGCAGCAGGTCCTGCACCACCTTCGCCGACAGGGGCGCCGGCGTGTCGTCGCCCACAATGGCCGGCAGGCTCAAATGGCCCACCATAACCAGGGGCACGCCGGCCTCGATGGCCGCCTTGAAGGGCACCAAATCCACCTGGTCGAGTTCTTCTCCCGATTTGTCGATGGTGATGGCCTCCTCGTGGGAATCGCCCACTGCCGAGCCGATGCCCGGGAAGTGCTTGGCGCAACAGAGCATGCCCTTGCCCAGGAAGCCCTCAATCTCGGCCTTGGCCATATCGGCCACCAGCGCCGGATCGCTGCCGAAGGAGCGCCGGTCCATGGCGGTACCGCCGCCCACGGCCATCACATCGCACACCGGAGCGTAGTCCAGGTTGAAGCCGAGGGGTTTCAGGTAATCGGCGATCTGCTCGGCCGCCGCCTTGGCCGCCGTCGCATCGCCCGCCGCCCCCAAGTCGGCGGCATCGCCCACATCCTGCACCCCGAAGGCGTCGTTGTCGGCAATGCGCACCACGGTGCCGCCCTCTTCGTCCACGGCAAGGAACGGCGCCACGTTGCCGTCTTCCGAGTAGAAGTGCTTCACGTTGGCCAGCATTTCCGTAGCCTGGTTGGGGTCGATGAGGTTCTGGGCGAAGTACACGATGCCGCCCACGGGCCACGCCTTCACGCCTTCGTGGGTCATGTCGCCGGCCGCCGTTACCTGGGCCACATCTTCCACCAGCGCTTCGGGGGCCACGCAGAACAGCTGGGCCACCTTCTGCTCCAAGGTCATGGCGTCCACCCGGGCCTGCACCACGGCGGCGTTGTCGTCGACCGGGGCCGTGGCGTTCCCGTCGCCCTCCCCTGCGCCGGATGCCGGCTGCTCGTCGAAGGTGGTGGAGGACGGAGCCTGCTCGCGCTCGGAGGCGCAGCCGCCCAAGGCCAGCGTGGAACCCGCGAGGGCGGAAAGCCACAGGAAGCGGCGGCGGGTAAGGAAGGTTGACCACAGGTTCATGGGAAGCCTCTTTCAGCGAGAATGCCACGGGGCGCTGCAGGTATGCACGGTTCCCAGCATAAGCCAACGAGGTGCATTTGGCAACGCGAGCGAATGCCCTACTTCTTCACCTTGACGCTCTTCACGGTGCTCCATGCAGAGTAGTACGTCTTCTTGCCGACCTTCTTGTAGGCGCGCACCTTCACGTAGTAGGTCGTGCCCTTCTTCAGCTTGGTCAGCGTCTTCTTAACCGTCTTCCCCTTCTTCACCGTGGCCTTCTTGGCGCCCTTGAACTTCTTCGAGGGGGAGTACCACACCTGGTACCCCGCGGCGCCCGACACCTTCTTCCACGTCACGACCGCCTTCTTCCCCTTCGCGTTCTTCACGCCCTTCAAAGCCGGCGTGGCCAGGGGCGACACGGAGATCGTCTTGGAAACGCCGCCCTTTTCGTAGCCGGGGAAGTACACCTTCACGGTGGCCGAGCCGCTGGACTTCTTCGCCTTCAGCACGCCCTTGGACGCGCTGACCACCGACGGCTTCGAGCTCTTGTACACCAGGGCCGTCGCGGGCACCTTCACCGTGGCGAAGCCGTTGTTCCAGGTGCAGGTCACGTTGGCGGTCGCGCCCTTTTTCTTCAAGCGGGTGGCGGAGAACTTGACCTTCGGCTGGTAGAAGGGCTTGGTCAGCGTCACGTACACATTGCGCGTCTTGGCGCCGTCCCGGTAGGAGCCCTTGGAGGCCGCCGTTGCCTTGGAGGAACCGAAGCACTGAACCCAGTAGAGCCTGCCGTCCACCTGCACGCAGCCGACACCCATGGACGTGTAGCCGCCCGAGAGAATGTTCGCCCGGTGGCCGGGGCTGTTCATCCAGCTGGACATCACCGATGCAGGCGAGCCTTGACCGACAGCGATGTTCTCGCCGGACATCAGGTCGGACACGGTGAAGCATGAGGAGTCGCTCGGGCGCGTGTGGCTCCAGTACAGCGTAGTCTCCATGGCCCGCTGCATGGCCGCGTCCAGCAGGTTCACATCCATGGAAAGCGCCTTCAGGCCCGCTTTCTTGCGCTCGGCATTCACCTTGTCGAGCACCTGGAACGCATAGGAGTACATCTGCTTGCCCTTCATGGCCACCTTGGCAAGCAGGCGGTAGGAGCCGTCCTCCATGCGGGTGAGGCCCGACGGGAGGTTGGTGAGCTTCGTGGTTGCGGGGAAGGCCTCCTCGCCCATACGGGTCACCGTGGAGGGAATGCGCACGAATTTCAGGCCCGTGCAGCGCACAAACGCGTAGCTGTCGATGGTCTGCAGCCCTTCCGGCAGCGTGACCGAGGTAAGGGCGCAATCCTGGAAGGCAAAGGCGCCGATAGTGGTTACCTTGGCGGGAATGTTGACCCGCGTCAACCCGTAGCATTCGGCGAACAGGCCCTCGCCGATGAACGTGAGCGTGGAAGGCAGCGTTGCCTCCTTCACGTTATGCAGCTGGAAGAACAGGGCATCGCCGAGGGCCGTGATGCCCTCGCCCACCACCACCTTCGTGATGCCGGAGGCGAAAGCGAGGTAGCCCGGCTCATCGTAGGCGGTGCGCGGCGCCACGGCTCCGGAACCGGAAAGCGTCAGCGTTCCGTTGCTGACGGTCCAGGTGATGGTGCCCCAGGTGCCCGACGTTGCCGCCCGCGCCGCGGCGCTCGGAGCCGCCAGGGCCCGCGCCCTGCGGACGTCGCCGAGGGTGAACCCATTCGAAACCGACGGGGCCGAGGCGGTCGCCGCGTCACCAATGGCACCGGCAGCAGAGGCGGCCTTTTGGTTCGAGGGCGCGCCGTCCTCGGCCCACGCCGGAGCCATGGGGGCGAGGGTGACGGCAAGGCAGAGGGCCACCACGGCGCAGAGGAAGCGGTGGGCCCGGCTGCCGGAACGCATGACCGCGGAAAGATTCACGGGGTTCTCCTTTTCAAGCGCAGTCTGGAGACGCTGTATGGCACTTCGTTCAAGCCCCACCATACCCCGCTCTCGCGGAGAGCGCTCCATCATTAGAAATATTTCTTGATATATTTTATCAGCGCTTTGGTGTCGTTCCAACGTTGATCGCTCGTGGGAGAGCCGAGCACCACGGTGATGTAGGTCTTGCCCTTGTGCTTGTAGGCCCCCACAAAGCATTGGCCGGCCGCTTTGGTGAAGCCTGTTTTCACACCGCGAACACCCTTGGTTTTACCCAGGAGCTTGTTGGTGGTTTCAAACGAGTAGCGCGTGCCCCGTGCCGTGGTGAATGCGTAGGACCGCTTGTTTACAATGGAGGCGAACGTGCGGTTCTTCAGCGCCTTGCGCGCGATTTTCGCCAAGTCGCGGGCGGAAGATCCGTGACCTTTCCGCGTGAGCCCGTGAGAGGTCTTGAAAGAGGTGCGCGTGCAACCGAGCTCCTTTGCACGCGCGTTCATGAGCCGTGTGAAGGCCTTCTCGCTTCCGGCCGTATGAATGGCCAAGGCCTTGGCGGCCCCGTTGTCGGAGGCGATAAGCGCCATATGCAGCAAGTTCTTCACCGTGGTGGTATCGCCGATGGATTTATTCCCCAAATGCGAGTAATCGGTATGGGCCGCCTCGGCGGTAATGGTGACGGGGTCGGACAGCTTGTTGCGCTCGAGGGCCACCAGCGCCGTCATCATTTTGGTGGTGCTGGCGTTCTGGCGCTTGGTGTCAGGAGCCTTGGCGTAGAAGACCTGGCCCGTATCGGCCGCCATAATCACCGCGCTTTTGGCTTTCAGCTTTACGGACGAGCGGTTGTAGGTGGTCACGCGCACCGTTTTGCCGACAGCCTTCTCGGCGGTATCGCCGGCCTTCACCACCACGCGCCATTTCGTGGTGTTGCGCTTCTTCCAGTCGGCGGGATACTTCAGCGTCACCTTGCCGTTTTTGTCGGTCGTGAAGGTGGCACGGGTCTTCCACTTCTTGGCAGAGGTGTTGTACAGCTGAAGATGCACGGTGCGCCTGCCGGCAGGCGACACCTTGATGGTGTCTTTAATGACGCCCTGGGGCTTACGGGAAATGTCGGTGGCGAGCCCGCTGATGACTGTGGCTGCCTTCGCGGGCGCTTCGGAAGCCGCAGCCTCTAGTGCCGACGGAGCCGGCGAGGAGGCAGCCGACGACGCGAGCCCCGTGCTTTCGGCACCGGACGCGCTCGGGCGTTCGTCGCCATAGGCTGCAGGCACCATGCCCCACAGTGAGCAAGCCAAGGCAGCGGCAAGCACCGCGGCCAAGCCGCGTTTTCCCCACGCGTGCACTCGTGTTCCCATTGATACTTCCCTTGTCATCCGTTCTCTCTCGGCTGCCTATTGTAGCGTGATATGACCTGCGAAAACAATCCTCATCGGCCAATTCGTCCGCCATCGGAGTTCGTTTACAATTGCGACCATGGATTCAAATGGGTTATCCTTGATGCGAGCCGGTGGCGCGAAGTCGCGCCGGGCCCGCTGCGCGACCTGCTCGCGTTCGTGGACACGGGCAGGGCGGTTGCAAACGACAGGCTGCTGGCACTCATCGACGACGAAATGGCCCAAGCTAACGCCGATGCCGCGTGGAAGGAGGAAGCCGTGCCATTTTTGACTTTGGAAGAAGATGCCAAAATCCAGGCCCGCATTAACTACGAAGACGGTTTAGCCGAAGGCAAGGCCGAGGGCCAACAGCAATTCGCAACGCTTATGAACCGACTGTTCGCCGATGGACGCATCGAGGACGCGAAGCTCGCCGCTGCCGACCCTTCCGCCTACGAGCGCTTCTGCGAGGAGTACGGTCTATAGCAACCCCCGGGTCTGAGCGTTAACTTGATACATTGTTCCGCTTCTCAAGAAATCTGGGACACCCTACCGGGACACCCTACCCGGTAAGGTGTCCCGGTAGTTGTTACAGTTCGCTGATGATGCGGGCGGTGCGGGTGGCGCACTCAGCCTTGGCCCGTTCCACGTCGATGGTGGGCCATTCCCCGTCGCGGTAGATCACTTCGCCGTCGCACATCGTGAGCACCACGTCGGACCCATCGCCGGCGTAAACGATGTTGTACACCGGATCGGGGGCGGGGCACCATTGGGGGCCCGTGGTGTCCAGCACGCACAGGTCGGCCCGCATGCCTTCGGCCAGCATGCCGCAATCGGCGCGACCCTGGGACAGGGCGCCCGCCCGCGTAGCCGAGGCCAGGGCCTGCTGGGGCGTGACCGCCGTGGGATCCAGCGTGGCCCCCTTGTACACGAGCGCCTGCAGGTACATGTCGTGGAACAGGTTGTGGTTGTTGTTCGAGGCCATGCCGTCGGAACCCAGGCACACGTTCATGCCGCGACGCATCATTTCCGGAATAGGCGCGAAGCCGCTGCCGAGCTTCATGTTGGAAGCCGGGTTGTTGGCCACGAACACACCGTGACGTTCCAGGATATCCAGGTCGCTTTCGCTTAACCACACACAATGGGCGGCGGTCACCGGCACGTCGAACAGGCCCAGACCGTCGAAGTACTCCACGGGGCTGAGCCCCTCATGGCGCTCGCGGCACTCGCGCACTTCCTTCTCCGTTTCCGACAGGTGAATGTGCAGCCGCAGGTCGGTGCCGCGCACGATGTCCAGGATGTCGCGGCACACGGTCTCGGTAGACAGGTACTCGGAATGGATGTTGTAGTCGATGCGGATGCGACCCTCGCCCGCCCCGTGCCAATCACGCACGAGCGCCTCCATCTGGGCGCAGATGGGGTATTCCGCGTAGGGCTTCTCCTCGAAGGCCACCAGGCCCTCGCACATGTTGGCCTTCAGGCCCGCCTCCAGCACCGCCCGGCACCGGCCCTCGGTGGCGTAGTACATGTCCGAGAAGCTGACGACGCCGTAGCGGGCCATCTCGGCGCAGGCGAGCACCGTGCCCCAGTAGCAATCCTCGGCGGTCATCTTGGCCTCGAAGGGGAAGCACTTCTCTTCCAGCCAGCGCTGGAGCGGCAGGTTCTCGGCAAAGCCGCGCAGCAGCGTCATGGGGGCGTGGGCATGGGCGTTGTACAGGGCCGGCATGAGCAGCTTGCCCGCGCCGTCGTAGGTTTCCCCGAACGTGACTGCCTGGTCGGGCGCGGGGGGAACGTCCCCCACATAGGCGATGCGGCCGTCGCGGACGCCCACCCAACGATGGGGCCGTACGGTGCAGTTCTCGTCCAAAACGGTGATGTCGGCGAAGAGCATGAGGGGGACCTTTCCATCGGTTGTTCCCGTGCATCATAGCAGAAGCCGCCCGGGCCCACGGCCGCACGGCTTCGGTCGGCCCCAAACAAACAGGGGCACCCTACCCGGTAGGATGTCCCTGCAAGTGTCAAGCGACGGAAAAGTGGGACGCCGTGCCGGCGGCGGGGGGGCCCCCCCCCCCCGCAAAGGGTGAACCCCGCCCCCCCCC
>CANPHS010000038.1 GCA_947573925.1 uncultured Enterorhabdus sp.
GTGCCCGGCAGGGCGTCCCGTTTTTTCCGCTAACCCTTCCAAAAGCTCTGGGTAAGCTCCTGGCGGGTGGCGTTGCCGGTCTTCTTCAGGATGTTGTGCACGTGGGCCTTCACCGTGCCCAGGGCCAGCTGCAGGGTGCTGGCGATGTTCTGGTTGTCCTTGCCCTCCAGCACCAGCTGCACGATTTCCCGCTCGCGGGCCGTCAGCTTGTAGCGCTCGCAGTAGGCGGGCAGAAGCTCGTCGATGTAGCCGCGCAGGTCGGGGTTGTCGGCGCTCGGCGGCTCCTTGAAGCGCAGGCGCAGGGTCTCGGCCGCCGCCCGCATGGCGAAGAACGCGAAGGCCAGCACCGTGCGCAGGACGGGATGGTCGATGCCGTAGAAGGATTCGAAGGAGTAGGCGAGGTTCTGGCCCAAGTACTCGTACTGGAAGATGAGGGCCATGTCGAGGAAGTAGAGCAGAAACAGCGAGGCCGTGAAGAGGTAGGCCCGGCGCCGCGACACGAAGTAGGCGGACAGGCACACCGCCCCGGCGGCCACGCGCAGTTCTTCGGCCCCGGCTCCATCCAGCTGGGCGGCCACGAGTCCATCGGGGACTCCGGCCGCGTCATGGGCTCGCTCGTGGACATCCTCATGGCCCGCGTCGACCGTCATGCGGACGTGGTGGATTTGGCCAAGTACTCCGCCGCCCCGGTCATCAACGGCATGAGCGAGTTCAACCACCCGACCCAGGAGCTCGGCGACCTCATGACCATGATCGAGAACCTGCCCGCCGGCAAGAAGATCGAGGATTGCAAGCTGGCCTTCGTCGGCGACGCCACCCAGGTGTGCGTGTCGCTCATGTTCATCGCATCCAAGATGGGCATGGACTTCGTGCAGTTCGGGCCGAAGGGCCACCAGATCCCCGACGGCGCCCTGCACGTGGGCACGCCCGAGGAGCGCGAGGCCTTCGGCAAGAAGCTCATGACCATTGCCGAGGAGAACTGCAGGGTCTCCGGCGGCACCGTCACCATCTCCGACGACATCTCCTGCATCGAGGGCGCCGACTTCGTGTACACCGACGTGTGGTACGGCCTCTACGACGAGGAGGTGTCCGGCAAGAGCTACATGGACGTGTTCTACCCGAAGTACCAGGTGACCATGGACATGATGGACGTCGCCGGCCCCGACAGCATCTGGCCGGCCTACGCCCACGCCTTCGAGCCCTGGAGCGAGGAGCTGCGCGCCTACATGGACGAGCACCTGAAGGCCTACCTGGGCGTGGAGAAGGTCATCTGGGTGCGCGAGGGCATCGACCCCGAGGAGACCAACGGGCACATCGACGACGTGGCCACGTTCATCGCGCCGGGCGTGATGGCCTGCATCTGGACCGACGACCCCGACTATCCCTTCTACGAGCAGTGCCACGCGGCCTACGAGACCCTGAGCAACGCCACCGACGCCCAGGGCCGCCAGCTGAAGGTGTACAAGCTGCCCATGCCGGTGAACCCCCTGTACATGGACCAGGCCTCCTGCGACACCATCGACATCGACGAGAACGCCGAGCCCCGCGTGGCCGACGAGCCGCTGATCGCCTCCTACATGAACTACCTGGTGACCAACGGCGGCGTCATCGTGCCCCAGTACGGCGACGAGAACGACCAGCTCGCGGTTGGCACGCTGCAGGCCATCTACGACGAGGTGTGGGGCGAGGGCGCCTACCGGTGCGTGGGCGTGCAGTCCGAGCAGGTCGTCTACGGCGGCGGCAACATCCACTGCATCACCCAGCAGGAGCCCAAGGCCTAAGGGCCCCGGTTCCGCGAGGTGGGACGCCTTACCGGGTAGGCTGTCCCACCCCGCACCATCCAGCAGCCCCGTGCCAAGCTGCACGCACGACAAGGGGGGCGACCGGGATCGGCGGTCGCCCCACCATTATCAGTCTTCTTACCTGGCAACATGTCCCCAATACCCCCTCTTGATCTGTTGGCGCAGTTCTTTTTTGATATAATTTTTCCATCGACACCACTGCCATCGGAGACCTTGAGGAGAGTGTCCATGACGTCTGCCGCACCCCACTTCCGCATGCCAACCGCCATGCGTCTGCTTGCCTTCGCCACGGCCAGCCTCCTGGCCCTCACCCTTCTGCTGCTTGCAGACCCTCTCCCCGCCCATGCAGACGCAACGGACAAGCCGACGGTTCGGTGGACTCAGAAGTCGTCGCACTTCTACTGCAAGGTGGACGGCGTAAAGCAGAAGGGCGGCCTGAAGGTAATCGGAAACAAGTCCTATCTCTTCGACAAGAAGGGACGCCAACTCACCGGCTGGCACAAGGTGGGCAAAAGCTACCGCTATTTCACGGTGGCGAACAAGGCGAAGGGCTCCATGGTCACAGGCAAAGTGGTCAACGGCGTGAAGCTGGACCGCCAGGGCCGAGCGGTGCTGAATAGCCAATCCAAAGCCGAGCTGAAGGTACTGGTGAAAGCCACGCAGTTCGTCGAGAGCCACACACGCCCGGCATGGTCGCAGAAGAAAAAGCTGCGTACCTGCTACAATCTGTTGAAGAATAAGTATTCCGAGCGCTCCTACCGCCGGTTTTCGCCCAAATCAGGCTGGCAGCGCGCTTACGCCCTGGATATTTTCACGAAGAAATCGGGCGATTGCGACTCCTACGGATCGGCATTCGCGTACATTGCCAACGCTATCGGATGCAAGAACTGCAAGGTGGTATCGAGCGGCGGCCACACCTGGGCCGAAGTAAACGGCAAGGTGTACGATCCCGAGTGGGCCAAACACTGCCGCACCAACTTGTTCGCCTACCCCTACAGCAAAAGTGGTCGCGGGGGCACGCCCAACTACCGGAACGCCCGCAAATACATCGTCACCATTGCGCCGCGCACCAAGGCATTCGGCGGTACGCCTGCGGCACCGCCAGCGCCGCCGCAGGCGTACCGCGCGTTGTGAAAGTTGATGGGAAGTTGTACTGCGTCCAAGGCGGCAAGACCTTGGCCAAGCGGTGGGTGACAGTGAATGGCGGCACCTACTACTTCCAGAAAGACGGCACCGCCGCCACGGGCCCCGCCAAAATCGGAGGAACGTGGTACGTGTTCGGCGCGAAGGGCAAGCTGCTCGTCAGCACCAAAACACGTGTCGTAAGCGTGAACGGCGAGAAGTACCGTGTCACAAAGAGCGGCAAGGCGAAAAGCGGCTGGGATAGCAGCAAGGCACACCACTTCGCCAAAAACGGGCGTATGGAAACCGACGTCACAGTTATCAACGAGAAGCTCTACGCTTTCACCGCGAAAGGCCGCTACGACACCGCAAAGACCAAGCGGCTGCGAGCCGCCGCACGCATCGACGCGGATGCAGCGCCCCTGTTGAAACTGTTGGGCAGCCCTCAGAAGCGCACCTACAGCGCCAGCTGCTACCAGATGACAGACAGCAACGGCCATAGCCTTCTGGGGGATGACGGCCGCCTCACCTACCCCCACTTCACCGTCTTCACCTTCAAAGCCGAAAACGGCGTGGAATACTACCGCGGCGTCGAAGAGCGGTAGCGCGGCACCAGCCGGACCATACTCATGGGCAAACCGTGCATTTGGGGCATACTCGCGGGGCAAACCGTGCATTTGGGGCCAAAACAAAACCTGTGGTTGAACTGGGGAAACGTTAACAATTACCTGTTCAGAGCCATGGTCGCAAATGCACGGTTTATCCCGTCGCATCGCAAGAAAGGGGCATGTTGGAGGTCCGGCGCCCATGCGGGTCGGGCATGTCCGGGGCCGGTGTCTGTGCGCGGCGCTCCTGCGAAGCAGGGGTTCCGGTGGCCGGTACCCCGGCGAAGCGCCTCCGCCGCATCGAAACTGGGACACCTTGCCCGGCAGCGTGTCCCAGTTGCTGCGATGCGGGCACCTTCCCCTGTAACGAACGGGCGACTTTCTGTGAAGGGAGTCGCGTGGCGGGACGTTTTCGGGAATAATGGACGATGACGCAACAGGCGATTCGCGAAGGGACGGCAGCAGGCGTGACCTACCTCATTACATTCTTGGAGGGCATCATTACCTTCGTGTCGCCGTGCCTGTTGCCCATGATTCCCATCTACGTCACTTACTTCGCCGCCGGCGAGGAGGTGCGCACCTCCGTGGTGCTGCGCAATGCGCTGGGCTTCGTGCTGGGTTTCACCTGCGTGTTCGTGGGCATGGGGGCGCTCGCCTCCACCGTGGGCGCGTTCTTCATCGAGTACCAGACCGCCGTGAACGTGGTGTGCGGCCTCGTGGTCATCGCCTTCGGGCTGTACTTCCTCGGGTTCATCAAGGTGAACCTGTTCCACGGCGCGAAGAATCCCCTGGCCGGGCGCCAGCTCGGGTTCTTCTCGTCGGTGCTGTTCGGCGTCATCTTCTCCATCGGCTGGACGCCCTGCGTGGGGGCTTTCCTCGGGTCGGCGCTCATGCTGGCCTCGCAGCAGGCCTCGGTGGTGGAGGGTGTCGTGCTGCTTCTGTGCTACTCGGCAGGCCTCGGCATTCCTTTCGTGGCCGCGGCCGTGCTCATCGACAAGCTGAAAGGCGCGTTCAACGTTATCAAGAGTCATTACGATATCATCAACAAAGTGTGCGGCTGGTTCCTCGTGGTGGTGGGCGTGCTCATGGCCACGGGGCTGCTCGGCGGTTTTTTGCGCCTGCTGAGCTAGGGTCGCCCGAGAGAGAAAGGCACAAGCCATGGACGAGAACGAGAAGATGACAGCGGAATCCTCCGAGAAGCGCGGCGAGCAGATCGGAGAGGTGCTGGAAGCCGAACGCGCCGCCCAGGCCGCCGAAGCCGCAAGCCCCGAGGGGCAGGCCCGTGACCGGAAGGCCCACCGAGGCATTATCATTGCTGCCGTGGCCTTCGCCGTGCTGCTCATCGGTGCCGGCGTGGCCTACAGCGTGCTGGCTCCGTCGGCGGAAAACGAGAAGATTGAAGTGACCGGCACCGATGCCGTGCACGCCACCGAGGGTCCTGAGGAAAACAACGGCGACACCGGCGACGGCACCGGGGCCAACGCCACCACGCCGGCTCCCGACTTCACCATGACCGACAGCGAAGGCAAGACCTTGAAGCTGTCCGACTTCCGCGGCAGGCCGGTGCTGCTGAACTTCTGGGCCAGCTGGTGCGGCCCCTGCAAGAGCGAGATGCCGGCCATCCAAGTGGCCTGGGAGCAGTCCGGCCAGGACATCGACTTCGTCATCGTGAACATGACGGGCATGAGCGGCGAAACCGAGCAGTCGGCCAAAACGTTCCTCGCCGACGAAGGCTACAGCTTCCCCGCCTATTTCGACACGAACAACAGCGCCGCCGCGGCCTTCGGGGTCAGCTCCATTCCGCAAACCTACCTCATTAATGCCGACGGCGACATCATCGGCGCCTACATGGGCGCCATGGACGACAGCGTCATCAACCAGGGCATCGCCATGCTGAAAGGCGAAGCGGACGTGGCCCAGTAAGGCGCCTAGAGCAGAGGGCATCCCCTATCCCCCTTGCTCAAACCGACTTGAGCAAAGTGAATTTGAGCAAAACCGGCCCGAGCCCCGCCAACCGCAACGGCGTACCACAGCGAAGCCCCTCGCAGCAGTGCGAGGGGCTTCGTTGGTGCAGGGGTATGCGGAACGCTCGCGCGACCTGTTAGAACTCCAACTCTTCCAGGCGGTCGAAGACGATGTCCTTGCGGGTGAGGAAGTCCCAAGGGTCGAAGATCTCGTCGAGCTTCTCGGCACTCAGCAGCGCGGCGGCCTCGTCGTCGGCTTCCAGGCGCTCGCGGTAGGTGGGGCCGTCCACGGCGTTCTGGATGTCCTCCCACACCTTCATGGCGTTGCGCTGCACGATGACGTAGGCGTCCTCGCGGGTGATGCCGGCGTCCACGAGGGCCAGCAGCACCTTCGACGAGAAGATGAGGCCCTTGGTGCGCCACAGGTTGTGTTCCATCTTGGCCGGGTAGGTCTGCAGGCCGTCGAGCATCCACTGCATCTTCGCGAACATGTAGTCGAGCGCCGTGAAGCTATCGGCCAGCACCACGCGTTCGGCACCGGAATGGGAGATGTCGCGCTCGAACCACAGGGCCACGTTGTCGAAGGCTACCTGGGCGTTTGCCTTCACCACACGGGCGAGGCCGCACACGCGCTCAGCCGTGATGGGATTGCGCTTGTGGGGCATGGCGGACGAGCCCTTCTGGCCCTTGGTGAACGGCTCCTCGGCCTCGATGACGTCGGACTGCTGCAGCAGGCGCACCTGCATGGCGATGGACTCCAGGGTGCTTGCCGTTACCGCGAGGGCCGCCATCACCTGGGCGTGGCGGTCGCGGGCCAGCACCTGGGTCGAAAGCGGGTCAGGCGTGAGGCCCAGCTTCTCGCAGACGTACTGTTCCACGTAGGGGTCGATGGACGAGTAGGTGCCCACGGCACCGGAAATGGCCCCGGTGGCGGCCACGGCGCGGGCCTCTTCCATGCGGGTGAGCGCACGCTTCAGGGCCCAGGCCCAGCTGCCGAACTTCATGCCGAAGGTCATGGGCTCGGCGTGAATGCCGTGGGTGCGCCCCACGCACAGGGTGTTCTGGAATTCGAAGGCGCGGCGCTTGCAGGTCTCGCCGAGGCGCTTGATGTCCTCGATGATGATGTCGCAGGCCTGGGTGACCTGGTAGGACAGGGCAGTGTCGCCCAAGTCGGAGGAGGTCATGCCGTAGTGCACCCAGCGGCTCGGCTTGTCGCCGCCCTCGGGGATGTCGGCGTCGATGTAGTTGGCCATGCAGGTGGTAAACGCGATGACGTCGTGGTTCGTCACCTTCTCGATCTCGTCGATCTCCTCCACGGTGAAGTCGGCGTGATCGCGAATCCACTGGGCCTCTTCCCGCGTGATGCCCGCCTGGCCGAGCTCGGCCTGGGCCTCGCAGGCCAGCACCTCGATTTCCTTCCAAATGGCGAACTTGTTCTCGAGCTCCCAAATGCGGCCCATTTCCGGGCGGGTGTAGCGACCGATCACGTGCGCGTCCTTTCCCCAGGTTCCGATTTCCTTATTGCGTAGATTACCAAACTCGCCGATTTATTCGTTGCGCAAGCGGCAAAGGTCAGGTAAGATACAGCATTACGCGGAGGAGTGACCGAGAGGCCGAAGGTGCTCGCCTGCTAAGTGAGTATGCCCCAAAAGGGCATCTAGGGTTCGAATCCCTACTCCTCCGCCATTCTTTTTAATTCCCAACAGCCATAGCCATGCGCCTAGCGTTGATTCCCTGCGCCGTAGTAGGGATTCGAACCCGCGAGGGGAAAACTGCCCAGTGGGCAGTTTTCGGCCGGAGGGCGTCAGCCCGCAGGCCCTGCGGATTCGCGCAGCGAATACGCTGACATCCCTACTCCTCCGCCACTTTGCCTATTGCGCTCCCAGTCGGGGGCGTTTTTCGTTGTCGGAGGCCTCGCAGGGATTCGAACCCTGCGAAGGCAGAACAGCCCTGTGGGCTGTTCTGGGCCGAGCGTAGCGAGGTCTTGCGAATTCGCCGAAGGCGAAGACGCGTCGAATCCCTACTCCTCCGCCACTTTGCCTACCTGCAATCGGTATTTAAAACTTATTCCCCGTCGGCGTTGATGATGTCGATGATGTCCTGCTTGGAATGGACGCCGAGCTTTTGGTAGACATTGCGCACGTGGGACTTCACCGTATTCTCGGAAATGCACAGGTGCTCGGCCATGTACTGGGTGTTGCGCCCCTGAGCGAGGCATCCGAGCACGTCGGTCTCGCGCGGGGTGAGGGCGGCCCGCTCGGCCAGGGCGGCGCAGGAGCGCTGCACGCGATCTTCCACAATGAGCACGGGCTCGGCTGACATCAGCCTGGCCACCGCGCTCGTGTTCGGCCGCCTGGCCGGCATGAACGCCGCCGCGGAGAAGTAGGTCCCTGGGTTCTGGCCAACAGCCCTCCCTCATGCAAGAGGGGCTTCCGCACCACCGCGGAAGCCCCTCTTGTTCGCGTAACACCGCCGAACGCCGCCCGGCCCGCGCCCCTACTCGCAGCCCAGGTAAAACATGGTGCCGTCGGGAGCGCGGAAGAAGCTGAGTGTAGCGTTCTTGTAGGTATACACCACGTCTTGGCCTCCCCCGTACACCGCCGTGAGCGGATGGCAGCTGGACGACGTGCGCTTCTTCACCGGATCGCCAACCAGGGCGAGCAGCGCCGCAGCCTCGGCTTTCTCGCGAGCGGCGGCACGCACCTTCGCCGTGTTCGTCTTATGGTAGGTGCCGCCCTTCGAGAACCAGTACAGCTTGCCCTTGTAGCAGCACAGCCCCGTGGCACGACGTCCGTTCTCCAGGTACAGCCCCTTCTTGTTGGCAGTCCACCCGGCCTTGGCGCGACCGGCCTTCGTCACCCGGTACTTGTCGCCGGACACCGACACTACGCGGGTCTTCTTCCCCGTCTGCAGCTTGCCCTTGGACGAGAACACATAGCGCTTTCCGCCCACCTTCGCCGGGCCGCAGGCCGCCTTCCCGTTTTTCTGGAAGTAGTACGTCGCGCCCTTCACGGTCTTCCATGCACTCTTTAGCTTCTTGCCGTTCTGGTAGTACACGTAGGAGCCGTTTTCCTGCGCCAAGCCGACCTTAGTCGATTTCTTCTCCGCAGCCTTCGTGCCCTTGGAGCCTGAATCGCTCCAAGAGGCGAACCTCCAATTCTTCGCACCGGCAATTCGCCGGGGTGAGCCGCCGAAGCGTGGCCCCATGTTGTCGTAGGCCTTGCCATCGATAAGCACATAGGCATGCGCCTTCGGTGCGCCCCGCACCACCGGCTTATATCCCAACTCGTAGGCAAAAGCGGCAAAGGCGCAGGCGAAGCTGAAGCACTCGCCCTTCTCTCGGGTGATCATGCGCAAAGCGCACCGCTGCATCCATCCCTTCTTGCCGATATCCTTCGGCTCGGCGCTGGCTTGCCAGCCACGCGTAAGGCAGTACTGGAAGCATTTGCGCAGCTTCTGCCTCTTCGACATACCATCATGAGTCAGCTTACTGAGCTTCTTCATGACGGCCATCTTCAACTGAGACGCTGTATTGTTCTGGGCAACCCCCGACGCTGTCAGCCTGATTCCATCTATCGTCTTACCCGTCACACACCGACCCGAGCTGCCCACCCTGTAGAGCTTCTTGCCCACCAGGCACCAGCCCTTGCCTGCAGGCTGGCCCTTTTTATTAACGTAGTACACCCCGCGCTTCAACTTGTACACTTTGCTCTTAGAAGGCTTGAGCAGAACGCCCTTGTTGCCGAAGATATAGTACTTCCCCTTGATCTTTTTCGCGCCCCCGGTAACGGCATAGCCCTTCTCGTCGAAATAATAGCGTTTGCCCTCAATGGTCTTCCACGTAGAAGTCACCGGCTTTCCCTTAGAAAAGTACTGGTACGTACCCTTGGCGGCAGTAAGGCCGGAATTGTCCGCCCAGGCCGTCTCATGGCCCAGCGACACCGCCCACCCCAGCGCGAGCGTTGCCGCCAGGGCAAGCCCGACGAACCCTCTGCGCTGCCACAACCGGTCAGCCCGGCATCTGCCCATCGCCACAGCCATAACTCCTCCTCCAGAAACACAACGGACCCCCGATTATCGGGTGCCCGTATTTTCTCATATATCAGAACTGGCTAGCCCAGATATGCGGAAACGTTCGTCAAGTACTTCGTGCCGTCTGGGCATGCGAAGAACTCGAGCTTCGCGTTCTTGAACGTCATGATCATATCCTTGCCCTTGGGATAACGTTCGACGAACGTGGGATTGCAGCTGGCCTCGGTCTTGCTGCTTACCGGCTTGCCGATCAGCTTAATCAGCTGGCTGGCATTCTTGTTAATCTTGGCCGCCGCCCGGATGCTCTTGGTCTTGGCGCTATCCAAAACGCCTTTGTTCGAGAACCAGTGCAGCTTGCCCTTGTAAACCGTCAGACCCGTGGCCCTGCGGCCGTTGTCCAGATAGAGAGTCTTCTTGTTTTTCGTCCAGCCCTTCACGGCCTTGCCGTTCTTGTCGACTTGATACGTGTCGCCAGACACCTTCACGGTGCGCGTCTTCTTGCCCGTCAGCAGCTTGCCCTTCGCGTCGAAGACATAGTAGGCACCCTTAATCTTGTGAGCCCCGGTGTAAGGCTTGCTGTTAGAGCCGTAATAGTAGCGGGCACCGCCCTTGTCAACCCAGCCCTTCTGCTTGACAGCTGGCTGCGAGGCGTCCCACGTGTTGAACTTCCAGGTGCGAGCACCCTTAACCTTAATCGGCTTGGTACCGAAACGAGGGCCTACCATATCGTAGGCCTTGCCGTTGATGAGGCAATAGGCGTGCTTGAGCGCCTTGCCGCGAATGGTGGGTTGGTAGCCCAGCTCGTAAGCGAACGCAGAGATAGTGCACGCGAAGCCGAAGCAGTCGTACTTTTTGCGCTGCAACACCTTCAGAGCAGCGCGCTGGGCCCAGCCCTTCTTGCCGATATCCTTCGGCTCCTGGGAATTGGCGTACTTCATGCTTTTGAGCACGTAGTCGAAGCACTTGCGCAACTTCTGCTTCTTCGACATACCATCGGTGCTCACCTTGTCGATGATGAGCATGCAGTACATTTTCAGCTCGGTCGTCTTGTCGTTCTTCGCCGCGCCATTGGCCTTGAGCTTAATGCCCTGGACCGTCTTGTTCGTTACGCACTTGCCCGATTTGCCCACCTTGTAGAGCTGGTCTTTCACAACGCACCAGCCCGTATCGGCCGGCTGGCCCTTCTTGTTGACGTAGAACACGCCGCCTTTCAGTTGATACACCTTGCTCTTCTTCGGGGTGAGCAGCTTGCCGTTGTCGCCGAAAATGTAGTACTTGTCTTTGATCTTCGCCGCTTTGCCGACCACAGCGTTACCCTTGGCGTCGAAGTAGTACTTGCTACCGTTAACGGTCTTCCACGTCGACTTGACGGCATTGCCGTTCTCGAAGTACTGGTAGCTGTCGCCCTTCTCCACCAGACCGTTCTCTTCGGCCCATGCCGCCTGCGGCGCGAGAGCCGCCAGCAGCACCGCAAGCGCCATCGCCACAGCCGTCATCAGCAACAGCTGCGCGGAACGCGCCCCAGCGCCCCGGTACATTTCCTCTTTGCCCATGTGCTTCCTTTCTCTTCTTCTGAGCTTTCTTTCTTCTATCGATTAGGCGTTGTAATCGCAGGATTCGTAGAACATGCGTCCATCGGGAGCGCGGAACAACACGACTTTCGCATTCTTGAACAGGTAGGTCACATCATCGCCGCCACCCGTTTCCTCCACAAGGGGAAAACAGCTCGGCGATGACTGCCGCCTGAGCGGATCCCCGATGAGGGCGATAAGCTCGGAGGCATCCCGACTCGGCGCAGCCGCTGCCCGAATACTCCGGGTATTCTCCAAGTCGTAGGCGCCCGACGCGTCGAACCAATAGAGCTTGTCCTTGTATACGGAAAGTCCCGTGGCCCTACGCCCGTTGCGAAGGTAGAGCACCTTTTTGCCGTCCTTATCGTCCCAGCCCGACTTCGCCTTGCCCGAAGCCGAAACGCGATACTTCTCGCCATCAACCTTCACGACGCGCGTCCCGGAACCTTTCTGCAGTTTGCCGGTGCTTGAGAAAACGTAATAGGTGCCCTTGATGGAAACCGGGCCCGTTGCGGCATTGCCCTTTTTATTGAAGTAGTACTTGTGCTTGCCCACCGTTTTCCAAGTGCTTTTCAGTTTCTTGCCATTGCTGGCATAGTACACATAGGAGCCCTTTTCCTTCACAAGCCCCTTCTTAGCCGACACCTTCGACGACGATTTCTTCGCCTTGGGCTTTGCGCCCAGGTACTTGACGGTGGTGTAGTTGTTCGACGCCGAGGGAACAAGCAGCTTTGCCGTGTACTTCTTAGACCATCCGCGACGCACGCCGTAGTACTGCGAGAGACCGCGCCTCTTGGCGTAGTAGGGGTCGTAGAACTTCCCGTCGATCTGAGTGAATCCGTGGTTCTTCTTATTGATGTGCACGCGCACATCCTTGTAGCCGATGGCCAGGGCGAGGTACCCGAGCGCCGCCGCATCGGCGTTGCAGTCACTGCACCTCTTCCCCTGGAACTTTCGAACGAAATGGTCGTTCGCAAAGTCGGAGGACCAGCCCCTCACGTTCTTGAACCGATGGTAAATATGGTAAGAGGTCTTCGAGATCCAGTTGTAGCACGCGCGCAATTTCTGGGACTTGGTCATGCGGCTGGTCGTCAAGCGATCGACGATACTGCGGGCCTTAAGTTGGGCCTTGTAGTCCTTTTTCTCATCCGAGCTCATCTTCTTGCCCGTGGGCTTGTAGTACGCGCCCTTTTTGACGTAGGCCTCCATTTTCCCGTTTTGGGAAAGATAGTAGGTAACACCCTGAGATACAACCTTGCCCGTCTTCATGCGGCCGTCGCTGCCGAAAAGGTAATAGCTTTTGCCAATCTGCTGCTTGCCGACCAGCTTCATGCCATAGCGATAGTAGTACGTGTGCTTTCCTTTGACGACCCAGCCATGTTTTACGGAGCCGCTCGCCATGGTGTCTTCAAGGGCACCTTGGTCGATAGCGGGCAGCCCCGTGAACGCGTCAACGCTGGGCTGAGTCGCATAGGCGCAGGAGGCGGTCGCCGGGGAAAGGAACAAACTCGCACCGAGAACGAGGGCCACGCCCGCGCTCAGTACATTGCGTCTCATATTCTTCCGTCCCATAAAACCTTCTCACCTCCTTGCCTGCACGAAGCCCAACCTCAACTAGAAGTTGCTGTAAATAAAATCGGCCGAAGATGCCAAGCCGGAAAAAATGGTGTACCACAAAAGCACCACCAGGCACAGGAACGTCAACACCGCCAGCATGGTGCCGGTAAGCCAGGGATGGCGCACAAGGAATGCAGTAGCGCGCCCCTTGAGCGGCCCCTTCGGCTCAGCCTTGGCCGCGTGGTTTCCTTTTCTCTCGCCCATCGTATCCATCCTTCTATTCTTGTGCCTGATTGACGAAATCGTAAATAGCCTCTTCAACGTCCACCCAACCCGTCCATCCGAAGTGCACGGTGTCGAAGAGGAAGTACTTCTCGTACTCACGATCGGTGAAGTCGGCTACCTGCACGCCTTCGTTCTCGCAAATCGCCTTAATATGGTCGTAGCATTGCTGACGCGTCTCCTGGCTGATGCCCACGTGATCGTTGAACGGGCCATGGAGCGGAGAGATGATCACCAGCGGCTCGAGACCGGCCTCCTTGCAGATCTGGAGCAGATGGGAGAAGTCGGCGTACTCGGGAGTCCGAGAGAATGTCTGGTCGGCGCGCAGGCCCTTCAGGCGGTCGTAGTTGTCGGCAACGTTCTCGGTGTAGTAGCTGTCCTCCATACCCCAATCGTTGTTGGTGGAAGCCGCTTCGGCCTCACCAAGGGCTTCCTCCCGAAGCTCGGCGAAGGGGTAGGTTTCCGCGTTTATGTCGCCGTCCACGTCCGCCTCCTCAATGCCGAGGGGACGAATGTCCTTGAGGTCCTTTCGAATCTGCAGGTCGTTCATGGCTCCCAGCACGAAATCGTTGACCCAGTCGACAGGCGTGCTGCCTAAGCCCGCATTAATGGCGGTGTCATCAATGCCCTGCTCGGCGAGGCGTTTTGCCACATATTCCTTGTTTGCTTGGGAGATCTGCGGATTCTTGCAGAATTGGCGATACAAGTTGTAGGAGAAGCGCAGCTTGAAGGTCTCGTTATCAAGACCGCCGTCCTCGAACCAGCCGGGCGATACGATGATGGCGATTTTCTTGTTCTTTGTACGCTCGGCGTAGGCTCCCACGGCGATGGACTGCCACAGGCTCTGGTCGTAGGCCTCTCCAACGTAGGCCAGGTTCACTCCATAGTTTCCGAACCCGAACACCATGGCCGGCACCTCGGGGATAATGCTCGCCGGCGTGGAAAGCTCCGACGAGCCGAACAGCAGCATGGCATCGTCGGGTGCGCCTTTCATGGTAAAGGCCGGACTCGACGATTTGGCTCCCGAAGCCACGTAGCCGTAGTTCTTGACATAGCCCTGACCATCGGATCCTACTACATCTTGACTGGGTAGGTAGGCCTCGAGCCCAAAGAAGGCGGCTACAAATAGCAGTACACCGATAGCTGTGGATATGAACACCACTCTCGGCTGAATATGTTGTTCTTTCTCTTTCATCGACATTGTCTCTTCCTCATTGCGCGACCGCGCTGGGTCTCGTTCGGTCAGTTACTTTCTTCGGTTTAGGCACCCAAGACAAGCAGGGCGACCTGGCCGCCGATGATGGCAAATCCGAAGAACACAGCGATCATCGTGATAGCCCACGAGCCCACCTTGTACCAGGTCTTCTTGCGATGGTTCTTGTAGAACTTGGACTTCTTCTGGAAGATCTCACACGCGCACAGCAAGATACCGTGGTAGATACCGTACAGCACGCAATCGAGGTTCAGGCCATGCCACACACCCATGAGAAAGAACATGGCGAGATAGGAGACACAGGCCGTTGTCACGCGCGACTTGAACCATTTGCGGCGCAGACTCGCCTTCGTTACGCGCATGAACACGTAGTCGCGCAACCAGAAGGACAGGGTCATGTGCCAACGGTTCCAGAAGTCTTTGATATCGATGCTGCGGAACGGCGCATTGAAGTTCTGAGGCACGCGAATGCCCAAGCAGGAACCCACGCCCATGGCGAGCAGGCTATAGCCAGCGAAGTCGAAGAACATATGCAACCCGTAAGCCAAACCGTAGATTAGCTGGCCACCGACGAACGCTGCCGTGGTCGCATCGCCCAGCGCGCTGGGGGCGAACCACATCAGCCACTGGACAAAGCTGGACAACACGAACGTGTACATCACGCCCTTGATGAACCACAGTATACCCTGGGACAGCAGCTCGGCGTACTCCTGACGCGTGAGCCCTTCGCTCAATTGCTCGCTGAAATTCCGGCTGCGCATGATGGGGCCCGACGTGAAAACGGGGAAGAACAGCAGGAAGTACAGCAAGTCGAAAAACGAGGGATTCTTGATGAGCCCGTCCCGAATTTCAATGAGCACCTGAACCGATTTGAATGTCAAATACGAAATGCCCACAAAGCCCAAGACGTTGGTGTTGAACGCCCCCGATACTTTGGCGCAGATAAGCGGCACGAGCACAACGAACAATGCGATGCGGTAATAGGCAACCGCATGGGGGCTTTCCTTTTGGAACCATCGGTTGACGAGGAACATCGCCCCGAGAGAGATAACCAGGAACAGCGCGAACGAACACGCCCCATAAAGATCGCGAAAGAAAAGCAGCCCCAGAAAGACCACCGATACAACCAACCCGTACTTTTGGATCGGCTTGCCAAGCACACCCAAAATCACCGAGGGAATAAGGGCTACTGCAAGAAATACGAAGAATGCTGGATCCGCATAGAAGCTCATGCTGACTCTTACCGCCTTTAACATACCCGGGAAGAGGGCGGCACGACCGCCTTCTTCCTCCCCGACAACCTACTGCTACGATTTAAAAGGGCAGAATGCGGCCCGTCGCCCCATCCTGCCCTCGCCTGTCGGCCCAACTCGCCTAGAGCTCAAAATCGTCGCAGTTCTCCTGCTTCTGATTGCCGGTGCTGGCTTCAGCCTTCTTCTTCTTTTCCTCAGCCTTCTTTTTCTTCTCTTCGGCAGCCTTCTTCTTCTCGGCAGCCTTCTTTTCCTCGGCGGCCTTCTTCTTCTCGGCAGCCTTCTTCTCCTCGGCAGCCTTCTTGGCAGCCTTCTCTTCCGCAGCCTTCTTAGCGGCCTTTTCGTCGGCAGCCTTCTGAGCGGCCTTCTCCTCAGCAGCAGCCTTCTCGGCGGCCTCGGCCTCAGCAGCTTCAGCCTTCGCCTTAGCCTCGGCCTCCTCGGCGGCCTTCTTTTCGTCGGCGGCCTTCTTCTTGGCGGCCTTCTCTTCCTCGGCCTCCTTAGCGGCCTTCTCCTCAGCTTCCTTGGCGGCCTTCTCTTCCTCGGCAGCCTTCTGCTCGGCCTCATCGTCGGCCGCAGTCGGCTGGGCACCCTTGGTGTCCACCGCAGAACCCGAAGCGATGCTCGTGTAAGCCATGTAGGCGGTAGCGCCATCCATCTTCAGTGCGGCATCCTTCACATCGGCCAGATTGACGCCGTACATTTCGCAGGACAATCCATCGGCAAAGGTAACCTTCACCGAGGCGTTCTCGGCGGCATCTGCCGGCACATACACCGTCGCCGTGCCATCGGCGGCAATTTCACCCGTCTGGGCAAGGGCTTTGAAGGCATCAGCGCCCGCTGGGTCAACAGCAATCGCTGTAATAGCCTGGCCCGTCTCGTTCTTCAATTCGAATGACGGGGAACCTTCGGCCTCCTGGCCGACCACGATACCCGCCGGCGAGGAGCATCCCGCCATCAGCGCCACGGCAGCAACGGCCATGGCAGCCACCAATGCCGCCACCTTCTTCATCATGCATTCTCTCCTTTTCCTCATCCTGCTGCATCCGCAATGGCACCGTTTCCCATTGGCGCCCATTCGTTTGCATTGCCGTCGCACCGCATTTCCCCAATGAAGCGCAACCGTCTGATTATCGAGTGGGCACAGTATATAGCGAAATTCGTTTATATGTGAACTTTTTTGCGGAAATCTGGTAATAGGCGCTTTTTCATTTGAAGAGAGCACTGGCTCTACCCCGCCACGGGAAAGAGCGGCCGAAAAATGTGGAGGACCGAGACTACTCTCGGCCCTCCGTTCAACGCCTATGCGTCTCTTTGAATGTTGCGCTTCGTTAGTTCTTCTTGAACTTCGCGCCCTGCTCCCCATCGTAGGGGTCGGCATACACATGGTACAGCAGCGTGCTCACGGTCTTC
>CANPHS010000039.1 GCA_947573925.1 uncultured Enterorhabdus sp.
ACAGGGTGGTCTTGCCCACGCCGTTGGGGCCGATCACGCCCACGATGCCGTTGCGGGGCAGCTCGAAGGACAAATCGTCGATGAGCACGCGGCCGTCGAACTCCTTGTGCAGGTTACGCGCCACGAGCACCTTCGAGCCGAGGCGCGGGCCCACGGGGATCTGGATGTCGGCGAAGTCGAGCTTCTTGGCCTTCGCGGCCTCGGCCACCATGGCCTCGTAGTTCGCCAGACGGGCCTTCGACTTGGCCTGACGCGCCTTCGGGGAGGAGCGCACCCATTCCAGCTCCTTTTCCATGCGCTTCGCCAGCTTCGCCTGGGCCTGGCCCTGGGCGGCGATGCGGGCGGCCTTGGTCTCCAGGTAGGTGGAGTAGTTGCCCTTGTAGGGGAACAGCTGCCCGCGGTCCACCTCGCAGATCCACTCGGCGACGTGGTCGAGGAAGTAGCGGTCGTGGGTGACGGCGAGCACGGCGCCCGGGTAGTTCTTCAGGAACTGCTCGAGCCACAGCACGCTCTCGGCGTCCAGGTGGTTGGTGGGCTCGTCCAGCAGCAGCAGGTCGGGGGCCTCCAGCAGCAGGCGGCAGAGGGCTACGCGGCGCCGCTCGCCGCCGGAGAGGATGCTCACCGGGGCGTCGGGGTCGGGGCACTGCAGGGCGTCCATGGCTTGGGAGAGCTGGGAATCGAGGTCCCAGCCGTTGGCGGCGTCGATCTCGTCCTGCAGCCGGCCCATCTCCTCCATGAGGGCGTCGAAGTCGGCGTCGGGGGCGGCCATTTCCTCGCCGATCTCGTTGAAGCGGGCCACCTTGGCCAGCACGTCGGCGAAGGCCATTTGGATGTTCTCCAGCACGGTCTTGTCCTCGTCGAGCGGCGGCTCCTGCTGCAGGATGCCCACGGTGTAGCCCGGCGTGAGCCGCGCGTCGCCGTTGGAGACCTCCTCCAGCCCCGCCATCACCTTCAACAGGGTGGACTTGCCCATGCCGTTCGGGCCCACCACGCCGATTTTCGCGCCGGGGTAGAACGACAGGGTGACGTCGTCCAGGATGACCTTGTCGCCCACGGCCTTGCGGGCCTGGTACATTTGGTAGATGAACTCTGCCATGGATGCTCCTCGAGAGTAGAATTCGCCGCCCGCGCCCTGCGCGGATCGTGCGAGGTTGTCACTGCATGGGCCGTATTGTCGCAGAAGGGGAGAGCTTGTGCCACCTTCGTCATGGAATAGAAGAGGGAAACCTTAAAGGCCGGGGACTTTTTTCATGGGAAAATCTGCATCATTGCCGTTGGTGCAAGGAACGCCGCTTGCGAGGCAGAGGGACCACAGTTCCTCGTCGGTGGTCACGAGGGTCGCCCCGTAACGTCGGGCCATGCAGTAGTAAACGAGCTTGCCCATGGGGATCTTGCGCTGCGCGGCTTCGGAGAAGGCCTCGGCGGCAAAATCCTCGAAAGGAACGAGTTCGTCTATGAGGTCCAAGGTGAGCTCGATGCACTCGTCGACGACCTTTCTGGATGCGGCGCGCATTCTCATGAAACGGGCCATCGCGTCCATGAGGTCGATCTGTATCAAGGTGGAGCTGATTACCTTATCCCCCTGAAGCAGCAGTAGTTTGAGGGCAATTCCCCGATCGGTGCCGCAGGCTATGGCGGACGCGGCGCTTGGTTCCAAAATGAGCATGAGGCACTCGTTCCTATGAGATGCTGTTCATGGGCAAGGCCGGCGTAGTCTGTGAAGGGGTGCTGCCCAGAAGGTCGTCAAGGCGCTCGAAGATCTTCTTTCGTCGTGCCGCCCGGGCCTTGTTGGCATGCTCCGGGCCACAGGCAAACGAAACTTCAAGTTTCCGATCCACGCTTGCGGCAATTTCTGCCAGGAGGCCCACGGAGGGGTTCAGGGCACCGCTTTCTATGCGAGCGATGGTCGACTGCGACTTACCCGAGACAACGGCCAGCTGCTTCTGGCTCATGCCAAGCTGGTGGCGCAATTCGACCAGTGCGACGGCAATATCGAGCCTCTCCGACTCTTGGGCAACTTCGACGGCGAACTCGTTGCTCGCAGCGCTCCGTTTTTCAATATACTCATCAATGAAGCTCATAACCCTGTGCTCCCTTTCTCGTAGTTACGCATAAGACGCTCCGCTTTCTCAATCTCGCTTGGCGGTGTCTTATTCGTCTTTTTGGTAAAGCCATGGGTGATGATGTACCGATCATCTCGTTCGTGGAAGTAGAGCGCTCGTTGTATATTGCCTCCCTGCCGGCTTCTCAGTTCGCAAATACCGTTGCGGAGCCTTTTGACCCATTGCTGTCGCATCGCCACTGCCATGCCGTACTGCTCGGTTTTGTGAATGACCGCGACGAGTTTTACGGCGTCTTTGTCGGGTAAGGAGTTCAAAAACTCCTCGAATTCGCTGGAACCGTCTTCCCGACGCAATATGTCGAACTCAATCGCCTTCATGAACGAATGATAGCATACATGCAGTTAAATTGAAAGCATATATGCTATTATATTCAAGTAATGGGGGAGGGAGCGCAAGGCAGAATTCGTTCAGAGCATTACTCCAATAAGAGGGGCGTAGTATGGAACTCGAATGGTACAATCTCTCCGCAAGTAACGGCGAAGGAGCGTAGCGTGCGCGGAGAAGATACGGGACTGAAGCCCGCGGTGGGGGAGACCATTCGCGAGTTGGCGCGACAGCACGGGCTGTCGGCGGTCACGTTGTTCGGCTCGCGGGCGCGGGGGAACCCATCGGCCCAAGAGCGATATCGACCTGGCGTTGTCCGGCGGCGATGTGCGCGGTTTCATCCTGGACGCCGAGGAGGCGGTGCCCACCTTGCTCGCCTTCGACTTTGTCGATTTGAACGGCCCGGTACAGGATGAGCTTCGCCGCATTATCGAGCGAGAGGGCGTGTGCCTCTATGAAGAAGTACGATAACTACGTCGCCAATCTGAACGTTCTGGAAGGCGCGGCCGACCAGGACCTGTCCAACGAGTTCGTTGCCAGCGGCATCATCAGCAAGTTCTCGCTCCAATTCGAGCTGGCGTGGAAGCTGTTGAAGGAAACGCTCGCCTACGAGGGAGTTGCGGAAGCTGCCTCCGGATCGCCGCGCCAAATTGCGAAGGCAGCCTTTGCCGCTTACGATTTCTTGGACGAGGACGTCTGGCTCGACATGCTGCGAGCCCGCAGTGCCATCACCCACACCTACGACGGCGAGACGGTGCGAGAATTGGTGCGCCTCATCATCGAGGAATACACGCCCGCCTTTATCGAGTTGCGCCAAGGGCTGGAAGGGCTGTACGGAGACACGTTGTTCGCCGAGGAAGAGGCTGAAGCATGATGCGCATCCTATTCGTCTGTCATGGGAATATCTGCCGGTCTACCATGGCCGAGTTCGTGTTGAAGGATATGGTGGCGAAGCGCGGGGTGGCCGATCGGTTCCACATTGAGTCGGCGGCGACGAGCACGGAAGAGATCGGAAACCCTGTGCATCCCGGGACGCAGGCGGTGCTACGAGCCCACGGCATCGGCGGGTTCGCGGGCAAGCGGGCTCGGCAGCTGCGCCGGGGCGACTACGACGACTTCGACCTCATCATCGGCATGGATACGGCCAACATGCGCAACATGGACCGCATGCTGGGCGGCGATCCTTCCGGCAAGCTGCACAAGCTGTTGGAATTCGCTGGCAGCGACCGCGACGTGGCCGACCCCTGGTACACGGGCGACTTCGACACCACCTACGAAGACGTCTGCAACGGCTGCGAAGGGCTGCTGCGCTTCCTCGGGCAATAAAGGCCCTTCGGCAACTCCGTCGCGTCCGACGATCTTTATGTGTGTCCCTCTTCCTCAGAGGGACATTTTTCATGGGCAGAGTGAATACGCTTATTGTTTAAATGAACAAATGTTCGAAAATCTATTGCAACTGTTGATACATTGTGCAATACTTCGTTCAGGGGGTATGAGAAGGAAGGTGGGAGCAGTGAAGCGAAGGTACGGGGCTATGGCGGTGGTTGCCGTCATTTTGGCTTTGGGGCTTGTGGTGGTGCCGGCGTTCGCCGAAGAGGCCTACGGGGCAACGGGCTCGTCCATGAAGTCGTTGCAGGTGAAGTGGGATCTGAAAAAGGGAAAGAAGGTCACGGTAACTGCCGCTTGGGACAGCGTGGGGAAGCAGAAGACGACCGCCGTGGTGAAGAAGTTGAAGGTGGGCAGGCCCAATAAGAAAGGCTATCGGAAGGCAACGTTCACCGTGGAGTTCACGCAGCGGTTCAAGCCCAATGGAAGCCAAGTTCACAAGATGGCGAACAGCGCTACCTGCCGTGACGACAATTTTGCGGGGTTGCCCACGTTTGTGCTGGTAGATTACAGTACGGGGCGGGAATTGGGTGCGTACAACAACAAAGGCGTTGCCATTACTATATCGCCTTGGAAGTTTTCCAAAGTCAAGAAGTACAAGGATGGTCACGGTTGCTGGGTGAGCTTCGCCACGAAGTATTCCACGAAGGTGACGGTGGCGTTCCCGAAGAAGTACAAGGGCTTGTGCCTGGGCGTTATCGGGAACAACAAACGCACGGAATCGAAGTGGGACGACGCGTTTTGGAACAGCTACGAGCCGTTTTCGAAGACGACCTACTACAAAAGCGGCAAGAAGAATTCCCACTGGATGAGAATCCGATAGGAATTCCGAACCGCGAAGAAGTTGCTGCTGTTGGGCGGTCTGCCGCCCCGGCGTGTACCGGAATAGGTGCGGCTACTTCTTCAGCAGATGGCGCACGGCGGCGATGGGATGGTGCTTTATCATGCGCGGCCCGGCATAGCGCATAACGGCACGAATGCGTTCGCGCTCGGCGGGGGCGTAGCAATGGTAGGGGCATTCCTCGCAGCTTGTCTTCGTGTCCATCTGGCGGCAGCGATCGGTGCGCAGAACGCAGTAGTCGTCGATGGTTTTGCAGTCGAGGCAAACAGATTCCCCGGCGTAACTGGTTTCGGTGCGGGAGTCGGCGGGGTGGTTGCCGGCGCAGTAGATGGCCACCATCTGGGAAATGGTGCGCTTCTCGCGTTCGCGGCGCTTGGCAATGGCGGGGGTGTCTTCGGCTCTGCTCATGGGCGCTACCTTACCAGATAACCGGGGCCCGGCTCAGTAACGCCGCAAAACCACATAACGGTTGAGATTGCCCTGCTTGCCATCGGCAGAAAATCGGGCGACCTCGCGAAAGGAGGGAGAGGGCAGTGGGGTTGTGCCGACGGCGGCGCGGACGGTTGGCGACGATGCGGGGGTGTCGCCGGCCATCGGGAACGGAGCCGCGTCGGCCAGCAAGCGGTCGATTTCGTCATCGGTGGTGTGGTGGCAAAAACGGTACACGCCTTCGGACTGCTGCCAGCCCAGCAGGAAGTCACCGGGGGCAAAGGGCGGAAGGCCGTGGGCCGCGCGCCCCTCGGCGGTTACGGCCGGGGCCTTGGCGGCAATGCGGGGGTCGTTCAGGGGCTGCCAGAACGAGACCACGACAAAGCCGCCGGGTCGTACGGCGCGAACGAGGGAAGAGAGGGTGGCAACGCGATGGGCCGGTTCGGCCAGGTGGTGCATGAAGCCGAAAGCCACGGACAGGTCGCAACGGTTGAGGGGAAGGAGGTCGTCCAGGGTACCGCAGTCTATGAGGGTCGCTGCCAGGTCGACTTGGCGAAAATCCAGGCGGCCTGCGACGGCCCCCAAGGCCTCGGTGCTATCGGGGTTCAGGGTCAGGGCGGTGCAGTTGTCCAGGGCGTGCGCAACGGAAAGCTCCGCGCCCCTCTCAGCCAGGAAGCGTTCGAAGCGCAGGTTGCCGCAGGCGAGATCGAGCAGGGCGATGGGATGGGAAAGAAAGGAGGGATCGACATGGGAGACGATATCAAGGGCGCGGTCCCACCCGCGCCACGGTGCTTGGCGCGTGGCCGAGAAGGAGGCGGCCTCCCGGGCGTAGAACTCGGAGGTGAGCCGGTTCAGCGTTTGCAGCGTGGGCGTATCGTAGGTGCGGGGCGCCATGGTCGTGTTCATGGCAGGGGCCGCTTCTGGTAAAGGCCGGCATCGGCAAAACCGAGGTTGCGATAGTAGTCGCGCGTGCCGATGGCGCTGATGACGTTTACTGCGCGATAGCCGGCCGCCGCCGCTTGGCGGCAGGCCTCTTCCACAAGTTTGCGGCCGAGCCCCAAATGCTGGGTGCCCTCGCCGGTGCGGTGCAAGGCGGCCACTTTGCCGTACACGTGCACTTCGCGAATCATGGCCTCGCCAAAAGCGGGGAGACCGTCGGTGCCGGGAGCGTTCGCGGCGGGGGAGATTTCTGCCTCTGGCTCCGGTGCGTCGGGGAAGGCCGCGGCTTCCCCGCGGGCTGCCTGCGTTTCTGGACTGGTCGCCGTGGTGCGGTGCAATGCTTCCACGGCCGCGGTCTTGGGGAGCGACAGTCGCAAAAAGCCGGCGATGCGGCCGTCGGGGGCGACCCACTGCAAGAAGCGCTCCTCGCTGATGGTAGTTTCGTAGAGGATGGTCTCCAGGGCCAGGCTTTCCACAGCGGCGCCTTCCACGGATATCTCCCGCTGGCGTATTTCACGGACGGGCAGGCCGCTCTCGTTCACGTGGGCCTCTACCACCTGGCGCAGGTTGGTCTTCTTGTTGCCGACGAGAATGTCGGTGGCGGAAATGTCGCGGATCATGCGCGAGATGCGGGTCCAGGGCGGCGTGGCGGCCACGTCGGCAGCCAGCACTGCGACCAGCTCCTCTTCGGTGTAGGGGCGCCAACGACCGTCGGCGAAATGCTCGGTCAGAGCTGAGGATGCCACGAGGCAGCAGGGGTACAGCTTCACCTCGTCGGGCAGGAAGGCCGGGTCGGTCACGAGGCGCTCGTAATCGGCGATATCGCCTTCGGGGGTGGCGCCGAGCAGGTTTGCCATGAAGTGCACGTGGCTCTTGAAGCCGAACAGGCGCAAGAGCCCCAGGGCTTCGGCCACGCGTTTGGCGGTAACCGCACGCCCGTTGAGGGCAAGCAGGTTGTCGTTCAGGCTCTGGATGCCAATCTGCATCTTGGTGCAGCCCAGGGCCCGCAGCTGCCGACAGCTCTCGGGGGTGATAAGGTCGGGACGGGTTTCCACCACCAGCCCCACCACGCGCTTCGCCGCCTGCTCGTTGGCGCGGTGGACGCCATCGATGTCGTCCGTGGAAAACGGTTGTGGCGCCCCGGGGAAAACGCTGCGGCCGTTGTCGGCCCGGGCGGGCCCTCTGCGGCCGCTGTCGGGGTCGCTGCCCTCGATGGCTGCGGCGACCAGGCGGCGCGGGCCTTCGCCGTAGGCCTCGCGCCAGGCCG
This sequence comes from uncultured Enterorhabdus sp., assembly GCA_947573925.1. GTDB lineage: Bacteria > Actinomycetota > Coriobacteriia > Coriobacteriales > Eggerthellaceae > Adlercreutzia. Next base: position 7,310 of record CANPHS010000039.1, read on the forward strand.
CGTTGTAGGTGATATCGCCGTTGTCGATGCGCCGCTGGAGGTCGCGGTAGGCGCGGGCCAGCTCCTCGCGCTCGCGGGGAAGGCCGAGGTTCTCGTAAAAGAGCTGCCGGCGCTCGGCTTCGGCGGCCCGTTCGTCGTCGGTCAGGTTCAGGGCGCGGAACAGCTCGCCGATGAACCATCGTTGGTAGGAAGGGGGGTAGTCGCTCCAGGTGCCGCCGAGCACGATGAGCTCCACCTTGTCGGTAACATGCCCCATGGCCGTGAGGGCACGCAGGCGGGCGCACACCTGCAAAAACGGGTCGAACCAGCAGCGTTCGGCCCGCTGGCAGGCGGGTTCGTCGGACAGGTAGCTCTTCGGCATGCGAATGTCGCTCGGGCAGTACACGCAGTTTGAAGAGCAGGGCCATGGCTTGGTGAGCACAGTGATGGTGGCCACGCCCGAGGCGGTGCGCCGGGGCTTGGCCTGCAGCAGGCGCACGAGGGCCACGTCCTCCGCTTCGCTGATGCCCCACGAGGCCCAGCGATCGGGGTCTTGCACCTTGACAGACAAATAGAACGGCAGCAGGCGCCGCTTCGCCACCTGGCGCGTGCCGTCATGGGCTGCGCGGTTGTGCCGCCGCACGAGCCGGTCGAGCCACGGGACGTCCACCGTCTCCCCTTCGCGCAGGGCAGCGACTATTTCCAGAAGTGCTTCTTCCAACTATAAAGCGGCTTTGATGGCAGCCAGCAGCTCGTCGTAGGTTTCCAAGGCGGGCAGTTCCGGGTACTCGGCGCGAATGGCGTCAGTGGTGCGGAAGAGGAATCCGGCCTTCGAATCCAGAATCATGCCGAGGTCGTTGTGGGAATCGCCGGCGGCAATGGTCTCGATACCACAGCTGTGCAGCGCCCGCACTGTGGTCAGCTTCGTTTCGGGGCAGCGCATCGCGAAGTCGGTGATGGTGCCGTCGTCGGCCACCACCAGCTCATTGCAGAACAGCGTGGGCCAGCCGAGTTTCTCCATGAGCGGGCGGGCGAACTGCTCGAAGGTGTCGGAGATGATGATGACCTGGGTGAGCGCGCGCAGCTCGTCCAGAAACGCCCGGGCGCCCTCCATGGGATCTATCTTGGCGATAACGGCCTGCACGTCGGGCAGTCCCAGCCCGTGCTCGGCGAGAATGCCCAGGCGCCAGGCCATGAGCTTGTCGTAATCGGGCTCGTCGCGGGTGGTGCGCTTCAACTCGGGAATGCCCGCCTCCTCGGCAAAGGCAATCCAAATCTCGGGGACCAACACGCCTTCCAGATCGAGGCATACGACGTTCATGGGCTTGCTCCTCACTCACGGGACCGGTTCGGGAAAAGGGTATCCGATGAGCGCGAGGATCATCCTTGCAAAGGGGAAAATCTCCGCCAGAGGGCGTGTTGGGGCCGTTGGATTCCGGCGGGGAGTTGTTTTTGGGAAGGTGTCGGCCCCCTGCCGGCCGCCCGGGCCCCTCCGTCCTGCTATACTGGGCGAGTTTTATCGACGATCGCTCGACGGGGCTTTACTCCCGCGGCATGACGGAGGCCCTGGTGCAAGAACCCGATTCCATCTTTCAGGCCGATTTGGCGGTGCCCGCGGTCATTCGCACGGCACCGGGTATTTTCGTGCAAGGGCGCCGCATCCGGTCCCTGGTGTTCTCCACCGATCTGGCCGTTATCTGCCACTGCAACGCCGATGCCGTGCTGGCCGTGTACCCCTTCACCTGCCAACCCGCCATCACCCAGGCCCTGGTGGCCGCTTCCCAGCGGCCGGTGTTCAACGGCGTGGGCGGCTCCATCACCCAGGGGGAGCGGTGCGTGGAAGTGGCGCTCCATTCCGAGATGCAGGGCGTGGCGGCCGTGGTGGTGAACACGAGCATTCCCATCGGCACTGTGGAGGCGCTGCTTTCCCGGGTGAACGTGCCGGTGGTGGTGACCGTATGCGCCGACGACGAGGTGGCGGCCCGCCAAATTGAGGCCGGCGCCACCATGGTGAACGTGGCGGCCGGGGTCCGGACGGCCGATGTGGTGGCTGCCTTGCGCAGGCGCTACCCGAGTCTGCCCATCATTGCCACGGGCGGCCGCAGCGACGAGGCCATCGCCCGCACCATAGCCGCCGGGGCCGACGCCGTCAGCTGGACGCCGCCGGACATTCGCGAATTGGAGCGAGCCGTGATGGAGAAGGCCCGCGCCCTGGCCGCGGCCCAGGTGCGCGCCTAGGGCCGGCCGCCCCCGAGCATGCGCTCCAGAAGGTAGCCCTCGCGGATGCCGTACTTGCACACGACGATCTCGCGGCCGCCCAGCACCTCCATGAGTGTGCGGGCGATGACCATGCCCGGCACGAGGGTGTGCACGCGGTCGGGGCAGGCCTTCACGGCTCCGTGGGCGAAGGCCGCGATGTCGGTTTCCCACTGATGGAACAGCGCGTCAAGCGCGTCTTTTTCGATGACGGCCGGTTTCGGGGGGATCCCGAGCATTTGGGCCTGCATCTTCACGATGGCCCGCACCGACCCGCCGATGCCGTAGAACCGTTCGTGGCGGTAGGGATCCAGGCTTTCCAGGCGGGCCAAGCGCTCTTGCAGCCCGACGGCCATGGCCCCGCACTCGGCTTCGTCGGGCAGTACGAGGCGCACGTACTGCGCGTAGGACGATACGCTGCCCTGGGCCAGGCTCACGCCGGTCGTTCCCGCTTCGGGGCGTCCCTCGGCGCCCAAGGCCGTCAGCTCGGTGGAGCCGCCGCCGATATCGATGAGCGTGCCGGCGCCCAGCTCCTGCCCGATGGAGGCCCCGGCCAGTCCCAGCGCCGCCTCCTCGGCGGCCGACAGCACGCAGATGGGGTGCTCGACGGCCTCTTCGATGGCGGCCACGGCCACGGCGGAATTCGCGCAGTTGCGCAGCACGGCGGTGGCGAAGATGTCGATGCGGTCGCAGCCCAGGTTGCGGGCGATATGCACGTGGTCGCCCAAGATGTCGGCGGCCCGGGCAATGCCCGCGGCGGTGAAGAGGCCGTCGACCACGTAGGCGGCCAGCCCCGCCATCTTCTTCTCGTCGGCCAGAATGCGGAAGGGCTTGGGGGCTTGGGCATCGCGCTTCACCTCGTAGATGACGAGGCGGATGGAGTTCGATCCGAGGTCGATAACGCCGAGACGGGTCATGGGGCTCCTTTCACGGGCGGCTGGGTTCATTGTACCGCGCAAACAAGGGCCGTCCGAGCTGTGGGAGAAGCCGGACGGCCCTTGGAAGGGGGAAGAGGTCTCGTTAACAGGCGATGACGACCCGGTAGTGGGCGTTGTCGCCGCAGCAGGTCTGCAAGACGATGGACTCGCCGTAGTCGGTCACACGGGACGAGATGTCCTCCCAGTAGGTGTCGTCGGGCACGATGAACTCGTCGACGACGTGGTAGGTGCGCGTGGCCCCGTCGCTGTCGCAGACGGTGACGGGGTCGCCGTTTTTCAGGGTCATCACGCAGGTGAACGGTCCCGGGTTGTGGCCGATGAAGTAGCCCCAGCTGTTATCGGTGGTGCTGTCGGAGCCCATCCACAGGCCGGCGCCCGTCGCGGGGGCCGCGGCGCTCTCGAAGGAGGGGACGTAGCCCATGGCGTCGCCGTTCACGTCGATGGTACTCGGGGCCAAGGCATCGGGGCGCACGCCCTGTTCGGGGGAGATGGTCTCCAGGGGCTTCGTGACGTCCACGGCTTCGATGTCATCGGCGTCGTCGGCGTCGGTCTGGGCGGCAGCGGCCTGAGCGGCATCAACTTTGGTGGTGTTGGCGGAGGCGGCCGTGCCGGCATGGTGACGCTTGGCTATGGTGGCGCGGGATGCGATGGCGTCTACGGCCAGCTCTTCGTGAATCTGGTCGAATTCCGTGGCCATGGCCACGGCCTCTTCCTGATCCTCGTAGACGATGATGGAGGCCACCTGCTTGGCGATGGAGGTGCCTTGGGCCTTGTCGGGGATGGGCAGGGTGGTGGGGTCGATGGGCTCGAGGGCGAAGGCGAGGCCCCCGACCAGGCACAGCGCCAACGCGCTGCCGGTGATGATGGCGATGACCTTCGGTGCTTTCATTCCTCTTCCTTTCACGGGCCTGTCCGCGATGCGCGTCGCCGACGGCGGAGATGAGGCGGGCGGGAAGCTCTCATGCTGGCGGCCCCTTCAATGGTTCCGTCACTGGCTATCATAGGGTGAAAAGGTAAGAAATATGCGCTGAACTGGTAGTTGTTGGATGGCTGTGCCGCAGGGATAACTTGCGTGGAAGAAATCCACCGTCCCGTGGGGAAGCCGTTTGCCCGTTGTTGCCGTTGTTGACACCTTGCAAGCGGATGGGGCGCCGATTGCGGAGATGCGGAGGAGGGCGGCCCCGGTGTTTCCCGTCGGCGCAGGATGCGAGAATTTCGCGAAGAAGGGGAGGTGGCGGCGCTTTTCCTCTATAATGGTTCAGCTTATCAATTCCAGCGGAGGCAACCGCGCACCGAGCCCCGGCAGGGGGTCGTGCGCAGCCACAAACGAGCTTGAAACGCACGATAGACGAACAAGAGGTTGATCATCCATGGGAACGAACGAAGATATGCGCGGAGCGGCCGGCGCCCCCGGGGCCCCCGATCATCCGCAGGCCGATTCCGGCGCGGGCCGGCAGCCCCAGGGTTCGCGCGGCAAAATTACCACGCGTCCCTCCCGTGAGAGCATTCTGCAGTCCTACGCATCCCAAGACGAAATGCGCGCCCGCAACGCCCGTCTGCGCTCCCAGCAGGCGGCCCAGTCCTATGCCGCCAGCGCCGCCCAGCGCGACGCCGACCGCATGGCCCGGCAAGAGGCCCTGGCCGCCCAGCAGCGCGAGCAGGAGGCCTACCGCGCCCAGCGCGAGGCCGAGCGGGCCGCCCGTCGCCAGGGCCACGGCACCCCGGCTGCCCCCGCCCCGTCGCGGCGCACCCGGGTCGTGCCCCCGTTGTCGTCCCAGGAAAGCTACGACCTCACCCGCTCGTCCATGGAAAGCTACGAGCGCGCCCGGGCCTCCCGCGACGCCCTTTCGGAAACGCGCCGGGGCCGGGCCCTCAACCGCGAGGTCATCGACGGACGCGGCAGCATCGATTCACGCACCTTCAACGAAAGCCACCAGATATCGGGTTACTCCCATGACGACCGCGATCGTCACGATCCCATGGTCGACACGGTGAGCTCCCGCACCAACTGGCGGTCCCGGGCCGGCCAGGGCTTCGACAGCGTGCCCGACGGCGGCGCGGCCCACGGAATGCCCGCCCCCCTGCGCTCCCGCGGCTCCCGCGCCAGCGACGTGGGCTTCTCCGGCGTCATGAGCGGCCGGGCGAACTACAGCGCTCCGAGCGGGCCGTGGGCCGGCATTCCCACGTTCCTCAAAGTGACCATTCCCATCATCGTCGTGTTGCTGGCGATCATCCTTTTCCTCGTCTTCTTCAAGTAAAGGCCTATCATGTACGCGAAACCCCAGTGTCCGCCCCTGTTGAAAATCATCGTCGTGGCCGTCATTGTCCTTGAGCTTGTGCTGGTGGGCGTGCTCGCCACGGGCCGGGCCGGTGCCCAGGGGTCTGCGGAGGCGCCCGCGGCCGCCGATGCCGGCGCCGCCCAGCCGGCCGAAGCGCCGGCGACCCCGCAGGCCGACAAGACCCCGGCTGCGCCCGAGGCGGCCGATCAGCAGCAGGGCAATGCCGCCGAGCCCATCACCCTCACGGTTACCTTCGCCGGCGACTGCACCTTGGGCTCCGACGTGAACTTCGACGGCGCCCGCAGCTTCAACACCAAGTACAGCGAGGTGGACGACCCCACCTACTTCCTGAAGAACGTGGCCGACCTGTTCGGCAAAGACGACCTGACCGTGGTGAACATGGAAGGGGTGCTGACCGAGGGCGGCGAGCGGGCCGACAAGGAGTTCGCCTTCCGCGGCAAGCCGGAGTACAGCAAGATTCTAAGCTCCGCCTCGGTGGAGACGGCGTCTGTGGCCAACAACCACTCGAAGGACTATGGCGAGAGCAGCTACAACGACACCATCGAGGCCCTGGAGGCCGACAACGTGAAGACCTTCGGCTACGACCGCATCGCCTACATGGACGTGAAGGGCGTGAAGGTGGCGCTCATCGGCGCCTACTTCCCCGAGGACAGCGATGCGAACCAAAAGGAGATGACCGACAACATTGCCAAGGCCCGTTCCGAAGGGGCCCAGCTGGTGTTGGTGTACGCCCACTGGGGCGTGGAGCGCGATTACGAGCCGTCCGAGGGCCAGATGCGCATGGGCCGCGCCGCCATCGACGCCGGCGCCGATTTGGTGGTGGGCTCGCATCCCCACGTCATTCAGGGCTGGGAGGTGTACCAGGGCCGCTACATCGTGTACAGCCTGGGCAACTTCTGCTTCGGCGGCAACTCCAACCCCGACGACAAGGACGGCATGATCTTCCAGCAGACCTTCACCGTGACCGGCGACGACGTGGCCAAAAACGACGACGTGGACTTCATCGCCTGCTCGGTGTCCGGCGAGAGCGACCGCAACACCTACCAGCCCGTCATCGCCGAGGGCGACGAGAAAACCCGCATCGACGGCAAGATCCAGGACTCCACCGACAAGATTGCCCAGGCGGCCGCGTAACGTTTTCGCGGCGTGCAGCGCCACCGGCGTGCAACATGAAAGGACCCGGGACGAGCCCGGGTCCTTTTTGCAGGGCGGCCTTTCCGTCCCGCTAGATACGGAAGACGCAGGAGCCGGCGGTGAGGCCGCCGCCGAAGGCGGTCATGCAGGCCACGTCGCCCTGCTTAAGCTTTCCCTCGCAGAGCGCCTCGTTCAGGGCGATGAGAGCGCTGGCGCCGCTCACGTTGCCCACGTGGTCGATGATGATCTGGAAGCGCTCCAGGGGCAGGTCCATCTTCTTCGCCGCGTAGCGGATGATGCGCTCGTTGGCCTGGTGCGGCGCGAACAGGGCCACGTCGTCGACGGAAAGCTGTGCCCGGGCCAGGGCCTCTTCAGTACAGCGCACCATGGCGGCCGTGGCGAACTTGAACACGGCCTGGCCGGCCATGCGCATGTAGGGGTCGCAGGCGGCGTCGGCCTCGGGAAGGCCCTGCTCCGCATCGAAGGGCACGGTGCGGGCCGTGAAGGCGCTGTCGCACCACAGGGTGCGCTCGGTATCGTCGGAGTTCTCCATGTAGGAGGACAGTATGCCCGCGTCCCCCTCGTCGCGCCATTCCAGCACCACGGCGCCGGCGCCGTCGCCGAACAGGATGCAGGTGGCGCGGTCCTCCCAGTCCACCAGCTTGCTCAGGCGCTCGGCGGCCACCACCAGCACGCGGCGCACGTCGTTGCAACGCATCGGGGCACCCGTGGCCGCTGCCTGGGCCCGGGCCGCCGCGGCCCCGGCCAGCATGAGGTCGGCGGTGGAAAGCCCGTACACGCAGCCGGAGCAGGCGCAGGACATGTCGTAACACACGGCGTTCACGGCGCCGATGCGCTCGCGGATGCGGGCGGCCTCGGAGGGGAAGTGGGTGTCGGGAGTGAGGGTGGGGCAGACGATCATGTCGAGGGAGGCCGGATCGATGGCGCCGTCGCGCTGCCAGCCGTCCGCCTGGGCCCCCAGGGCCCGCAGCGCCGCCTCGGCGCCGAGGTCGGTGGCGGTTTCCTCCACGGCGATGCGACGGGTGTGGATGCCCGTACGGGGCACGATCCACTCGTCGGTGGTATCCACGATCTGCCCCAGCTCGTCGTTGGTGACGACGCGCTTGGGCAAAGACTTCCCCGAACCGATAATTACGCTGCCCACAACCGTTCCTTTCCCGTTCAACGCCCGTGTATGCGGTACCATAGCCCACGGCGATATGCACGTTTCTCCATCATCGATGAGATGTTTGGTGAAGATTTTAGACGCGCAGTCAGTTTTTTGACCAAATTCCTTAATATTTCTCAGATAGTTTATCAGAGGAAGACGCGCGAGGCGCCGCGAGAGAAAGAGAGCACGCTTGATGAAGACCCGCATAACCGAGCTGTTGGGGATCGAGTACCCCGTGGTGCAGGGGGCCATGGCCCGCATCGCCGACGGGGGGCTGGCCGGGGCCGTGAGCGCCGCGGGCGGCTTGGGCATCATCGCCTGCGGCGGCGCGCGCCCCGAGTGGATCCGCGAGCAGGTGGCCCGCGCCCGGGAGCTCACCGATGCGCCCATCGGCATCAACGTCATGCTGATGGACCCCCGTGCCGCCGAAGTGGCCGAGCTCGTGTGCGAGCTGGGCGTGGAAGTGGTCACCACCGGCGCCGGCAGCCCCGCCAACTACATGAGTATGTGGAAGGAGGCCGGCGTGAAGGTGGTGCCCGTGGTGGCCTCCTCGGCGCTCGCGGCCCGCATGGAGCGTCTCGGCGCCGACGCCGTCGTGGCCGAGGGCACCGAGGCCGGCGGCCACATCGGCGAGCTCACCACCATGGCCCTCGTGCCCGCGGTGTGCGCCGCGGTGTCCATCCCCGTCATCGCCGCCGGCGGCATCGTGGACGGCCGCGGCATGCTGGCCGCCTTCGCGCTGGGGGCCGAGGGCGTGCAGTGCGGCACCCGCTTCCTCACTGTGGAGGAGTGCAGCGTGCACGAGAACTGGAAGGAAAAGGTGCTGAAGGCGAAGGATTCCGACACCATTGTGACCGGGCGCGGCACGGGGCACCCCGTGCGCGGCCTGAAGAACAAGTTCGCCCGCGAGTGCCGCAAGATCGAGATGGCCGCCACGAGCGGGGAAGAGCTGGAGGGCATGTACGCCGGCTCGCTCGCCCGGGCCGTGGCCGGCGATGTGGAGATGGGCTCGGTCATGGCCGGCCAGGTGGCGGCGCTCGTGACCGAGCGCGGTACCGCCGCCGGGGTCATCGCTGACATGGTGCGCGAGGCCGAGGCCCTGGCCGGCCGCGGGCTGGGGGAGCTTGCGGCCCTCAACAGCCGCCGCGAGCGCGTGTAGGGAGGTGCCCGGTGGAAACGCTGCTTGACGAGACCCCCTTGGCGCCCTTGGGCGGCCCT
>CANPHS010000040.1 GCA_947573925.1 uncultured Enterorhabdus sp.
CGCGCTTGGCGTTTTCTCCCCCGCCCCCGCCCCGCCGCCCCCTTCCCCGGACAAGCGCGAGGGTGCGCGGCGCTAGTCCTCCACTTCCACCAGTTCGATGTCGAAGTTCAGGTCCTTGCCCGCCAGCTCGTGGTTCATGTCGAAGGTGACGATGCCGTCCTCGATGGACTCCACGAACACGGGGAAGGGCTGGCCGCCCGGGCCCATCATGTACACGGTCTGGCCCACCGGCAGCTGGTCGGCGTTGGGGATCTGGTCCACGGGCACCTTCTGCACCATGGCGTCGTCGCGCTCGCCATAGGCCTCGGCGGCGGGGATGTGCACGGTCTTCTTCTCGCCCACGGCCATGTCCTCCACGGCGGCGTCGAAGCCGGGGATCATCTGGCCGGCCATGCAGGTGAACTCGATGGGCTCGCCACGGTCCACGGAGGAGTCGAACTTGGCGCCGTCGTCCAGCGTGCCGGTGTAGTGCACCTTGACCTTCTTGCCTTTGTTGCTCATAGGTGAGCTCCTTTCCAAAGAAACGTGCGTTTCAGTCTAACGGAAGGGAGGGTCCGCACCCGCGCCGCCCGCGAACGAGCGCCAAGTTGTCACAAACGCGAGAGGGATGTCAGAATTTTGGGTGTTGGCGGCAAATTTTTTCGTTTGGAGGTCATCCGGATCGCTCCGAGGCCTCTCTACGGGCCGTTACGGGCGTGCGACGGCTCCGTGGCGTGCGCAAAAAGACCTGTTTGGAGCTTTTTGCGACCTCCAAACGAAAAAACTTGCCCGAATGGGAGCTTTTTATTGCAAGCTCGGCCCGCCGCAACGGCGAAAGGGGAGTATGATGAAATGGCAACCGAAAAGCTTATCTTTGTGCACGCGCTCAAGAACGAGGCAGTGCGTGGGCAGGCATAAGGGAAGGACGTCTCTATGACCTATAAAGCTGGTGTTGTGGGAGCCGCCGGATTCGCCGGCATCGAACTGGTGCGCCTGCTGGCGCGGCATCCCGAATTCGAACTGGTGGCGGCCACCTCCGACGCGCTGGCCGGTACTCCCATCGCGAAGGTGTACCCGGCGTTCACCGGCGTGACCGACCTGGCCTTCTCCACCCATGAGGGCACCGACTTCGGTGCCTGCGACGTGGTGTTTCTGGCCGTGCCCCACAAGGCGGCCATGGGCATGGCCCCCGATCTCATTGCCGCGGGCGCTACGGTCATCGACCTGTCCGCCGACTTCCGCCTGAAGGACCCGGCGGTGTACGAAAAGTGGTACGCGCCCCACACGGCCACCGACCTTCTGGCGACCGCCGCCTTCGGCCTGCCCGAGCTCACCGGCGACGAGCTGGCTGCCGCCGCTGCCCGCCGGGCCGCCGGCGAGGCGGTGCTCGTGGGCTGCGCCGGCTGCTATCCCACGGCTACGTCCCTGGCTGCGGCGCCCGCCATCCGCGCGGGGCTTGTGGACGCGGTGGCGCCTGTCGTGGCCGATGCCGTGTCCGGCGTGACCGGCGCGGGCAAGAAGGCCACGGAGCGCACCCACTTCTGCTTCGCCAACGAGAACGTGGAGGCCTACGGCGTGGGCACCCACCGCCACACCCCCGAGATCGAGCAGATCTTGGGGCTTGAAGGCCGCCTCGTGTTCACCCCGCATTTGGCTCCGCTCAACCGCGGGCTGCTCTCCACGGTCACGCTGCCCCTGGCCCCCGGTGTGAAGGCTCCTACCACCGAGGAGCTCGTGGCGCTGTACCGCGACTTTTATGCGGAAAGTCCGCTCGTGTCCGTCATGGACGCCGGCGTGCAGCCCCGCACGGCCTCGGTGGCCGGCACCTGCCGCGCCCAGGTGGGCGTGGCGGCACACCCCGCCGGCATGATCGTGGCCACGGGCGCCATCGACAATTTGGGGAAGGGCGCGGCTGGCCAGGGCGTGCAGTGCGCCAACATCGTGTTCGGCCTGCCCGAGACCTGCGGTCTGGAAGAAATCGCGAACCCCGTGTAAGGAGCGGACCCATGGCAGAAACCACCTTCACCTTCGATCCCGAGGGCAGCGCCGCCAGCGCCCGGGGCTTTGCGGCCATCGGCGTGCACGCGGGCTTCCGGCCCGACCCCGAGCGCCTCGACATGGCCCTCGTCGTGGCTGACGAGCCCTGCGCCGCCGCGGCCACCTTCACCACCAACGTGTTCTGTGCCGCGCCCGTGCGCGTGTCCCGCGAGCATCTGGACGAGGGCGCCCCGGGCCAGCCCGCCTACGGGTGCGCCCGGGCCGTGGTCGTGAACTCCGGCATCGCCAACGCCGCCACGGGCGAGCGCGGCCTGGACGCGGCCCGCGAGACCTGCGAGCTGGTGGGCGAGGCCGTGGGCTGCCCGGCCGACGAGGTGCTCGTGGCCTCCACGGGCGTCATCGGCCAGCACCTGCGGCTTGAGCCCTTCGCCGCGGGCGTGCCGGCGGCCCTGGCCGCGCTGGCCGCCCCCGACGCGCCCGACGCCCGCGCCGAGCAGGGCCTCACGGCGGCCCGGGCCATCATGACCACCGACACGCGTCCCAAGTACGGCGCCGTCACCTTCGCGGGCGACGCCATCGGGTACCCCGGCGCCACCTTCACCGTGGGCGGCATGGCCAAGGGCGCCGGCATGATCATGCCCAACATGGCCACCATGATCGCCGTGCTCACCACCGACGCCCCCGTGGCGGCCCCCGACCTGTCGCGGGCCCTCACCGCCGCCGTGAACCGCAGCTTCAACAAGGTCACCGTGGATTCCGACACCTCCACCAACGACACCTGCTTCCTTTTGGCCTCCGGCGCCGCGGCTCCCGACGGCCCCGCCTTTGAGCCCGGCACGCCGGCCTTCGCCGCCTTCCAGGAGGCCCTGAACCAGCTGACGTGCGCCCTCGCTCGCGAAATGGCCGCCGACGGCGAGGGGGCCACGCGCCTCATCACCGTCACCGTGCGCGGCGCCGCCACCGCCGACGACGCCGACGCCGCGGCCCGCACCGTGGCCAATTCCCCCCTCGTGAAGACGGCGGTCTACGGCCACGATGCCAACTGGGGCCGGGTTGCCGCCGCCCTCGGACGGAGCGGGGCCCGTTTCAACCAGGAGGACGTCGACATCGATATACTGGGCCTGGCCGTGTGTCGCGCCGGCCTCGTGGTGGACTTCGACGAAGAAGAGGCCCTGCGCCGCTTCGAGGAGCCCGAAGTCGCCATCGAGGTGGATCTGCACGCGGGCGACGCGTCCGCCACGATGTGGACGTGCGACTTCTCCCACGAGTACGTTACGATCAATGGAGACTACCGCTCATGAAGTACGCACAGCAAGTTCGCGCCGACGGGCCGTCAAGCACCGCCGGTGAAATCCTCTACGAGGCCATGCCCTGGATCAAGCAGGTCACGGGCAAGACCATCGTCATCAAGTACGGCGGCTCGGCCATGGAGAACCCCGAGCTGGCCGCCGAGGTCATGGCCGACATCGTGCTCTTGAAGATCATCGGCATCAACCCGGTGCTCGTCCACGGCGGCGGCAAGGCCATCAACCGCGTGTTCGACAAGTTCGACATCCCCGTCAAGTTCGTGGACGGCCAGCGCGTCACCACGGACGCGGCCATGGACCTCGTGCGCATGGTGCTCACCGGGGAAGTGAACCAGCAGCTCGTGGAGGCCATGAACGCCCACGGCAACATGGGCGTGGGCATCTCCGGCACCGACGCCGGCGTCATTGTGGCCGAGCAGGCCAACCCGGAGCTGGGCCGGGTGGGGAAGATCACCCGCATCAACACCCCGCTCATCGAGGACCTCGTGGCCGACGACTACATCCCCATCATCGCCTCCATCGCCATCGGCGAGGACGGCGGCTGCTACAACGTGAACGCCGACATCGCCGCCGGATATATCGCCGCGGCCATCGGCGCCCACAAGATCATCTTCCTCACCGACGTGGACGGCCTTTACGAGAACTACCCCGACCCGGCCTCCCTCATCGCGGAAATGTCGTTGGGCGAGGCCGAGGCCATGATCCGCGGCGACAAACTGGCCTCGGGCATGATCCCCAAGCTCACCAGCTGCGTGCGGGCCCTGGAATCCGGCGTGAACGGCGCCCACATCATCAACGGCAAGGTACCCCATGCCCTGCTGCTGGAAATGCTCACCGACTCCGGCATGGGAACCATGGTCACCGGCCTCGCCTCGGCCCAGTTCCTCAACTTGTCCCCCGTGGGCAAGTTCGCCGCCAAGCTCATCGAGAACCGTTAGGAGGACGCCATGACCCTCGCCCGAGAAATGGCCCTGGAATCTGAATACGTGATGGGCACCTTCGCCCGCAAGCCCGTGGAATTCGTGGAAGGCCGCGGCATGACCCTCGTCGACGACGCGGGGAAGGAGTACCTCGACTTCCTTTCCGGCATCGGCGTGTGCAGCCTCGGCCACTGCCATCCGTCCATCGTGCAGGCCGTGTCCGACCAGGCCGCCAAGCTCATCCACGTGAGCAACTACTACTACATCGAGCACCGCGGCGAAGTGGCCCAGCTGCTGTCGTCCATGCTGAACGCGCAGGTGGATGCCGATCACCCCGAGGTGTGGAAGACTTTCTTCGCGAACTCCGGCGCCGAGGCCAACGAGTGCGCCATCAAGCTGGCCCGGCTCGTGGCCCGTCGCCGCACCGAGGCCGCGGGGAAGGATGCCGAGCTGGCACCGCGCCTCATCGTCACCCTGGCCAAGAGCTTCCACGGCCGCACCCTGGCCACCCTGGCCGCCACGGCCCAACCCGCCAAGCAGGAGGCCTTCCAGCCCCTGCCCGCCGGCTTCACCGCCACCCCCATCAACGACGTGGAGGCCCTGGAGCGCCTCTTCGCCACCCAGGGCGACCGCATCTGCGCCGTCATGATCGAGTGCATCCAGGGCGAGAGCGGCGTGCACCCCTGCACCCCCGAGTTCATCGCCGCCATCCGGCGCCTCACCGCCGAGACCGGGGCGCTCATGATCTGCGACGAGGTGCAGAGCGGCATCTTCCGCACGGGCCTGCCCTTCGGGTTCCAGAACTTCGACGTGCTGCCCGACATCGTCACGATGGCCAAGGGCATTGCCTCCGGCGTGGTGGCCGGGGCCTGCGCGGCCCGCGCGTCGCTGGCCGATACCTTCGCGCCGGGCGACCACGGCACCACCTTCGGCGGCTCCAACATCGCCATGGCCGCGGCCCACGTCACCCTGTCGACGCTGCTGGCCCCGGGCACCGGCGCCCGCATCCAGGAGGTGGGCGCCTACATGCGCGAGCAGCTCGCCACGCTGCCCCACGTGCAGGAGGTGCGCGGCTACGGTCTCATGAACGGCATCGACCTCACCCACGAGGCCCCGGCCGCCCCCGATGTGGTGGCCGCCGGTCTGGAAGCGGGCCTCGTGCTGAACGCCACGGGCCCCGCCACCCTGCGCTTCCTCCCGCCGCTCATCTGCACCAAGGAGGACGTGGACGTGCTGGTGGAGAAGCTGCGCGAGCTGCTGTAGCGTTCGCGCACTCATCGGTTACGGAAGGCGGTGCTGCACAATATGCGGCACCGCCTTTTCTATGCTTCCGATCAATTCGCCAGGTCAGCAACGCTGATTTTTGTGCAACTGCACAGGTTCCTGCACAACGAATTTTTCGCCGTTTCCGCAATTTTTTCTCAATTCTGGGTTGACGGCTCAGGAATTCACGGCATAATACCCTCAATCGCACGGCCGAGGGCACCCGCCCCATAACTCGGATGGCCGCGCGCTTCACGAGAGGAACGGACGCGTGATCAACGCAAGCGCACATATCGCGAACGCCGCCGGCACCGCCGCGGCCTTGCTGTGCGCCGATTCCTCCTTCACCACCATGGCATTCGCCGACCGACGCCGACGTAGCTGCGGTCTGCGACGCCGACGCGCGTAACGCAGACGAACGCGCGGGGGTCGCATCCCCCGCGGTCCGTCTCGCCGAGGCGGACCGACCGCGGGCCGCCCGGGCTCCGAAGATTGCCGTGGTGACACCTTCATCCCTTTCTTGAATCGCCGTCGCGAACTGGGCATTGGTATACGCTGTCCCGAACAACGCAAGAAAGGCCCCATCATGAACGCGAACACCTCCAGCAACTCCAGCACCCTGCACGACATGCCGCAGCTCACGGCCGCCCCCGCCCCCGGCGAGAAGGAGCGGTGCGTGCTCGCCTATTCCGGCGGCCTGGACACCTCGGTGTGCATCAAGTGGATCCAGGAAGAGTACGGCCTCGACGTCATCGCCGTGGTGGGCGACCTCGGCCAGGAGCACGACGGCTTGGAGGCCGTGAAGGCCAAGGCGCTGGCCACCGGCGCCATCGGCTGCGCTGTCATCGACATGCGCGAGACCTTCGCCAACGAGTACCTCGCCTGCGCCATGGCCGCCAACGCCATGTACGAGAACAAGTACCCGCTCGTGAGCGCCCTGTCGCGGCCGCTCATCGCCAAGCACCTGGTGGCCGTGGCCCACCAGTTCGGTGCCAAGTACGTCGCTCACGGCTGCACCGGCAAGGGCAACGACCAGGTGCGCTTCGAGTCGTCGGTGCTCATGCTGGACCCGGCCCTCACCATCCTCTCGCCCGTACGCGACTGGGACCTGGGCTGCCGGGCCGACGAGATCGCCTGGGCCGCCGCCCACGGCGTGCCGGTGAAGGCCACGGCCGACAAACCCTACTCCATCGACGACAACCTGTGGGGCCGGGCCATCGAGTGCGGCGTGCTGGAAGACCCCTGGTGCGAGCCACCGGCGGACATTTGGACCATGACCGACGACCCCACCGAGGCGCCCGATGCGCCCACCTACGTGGACATCGAGTTCGACGGCGGCGTGCCCTGCGCCCTCAACGGCGAGCCCATGGCCTTCCTCGACATCGTCTACGCCATGAACGACATCGCCGGCGCCAACGGTTACGGCCGCATCGACATGGTGGAGAACCGGCTCGTGGGCGTGAAGAGCCGCGAGTGCTACGAGGTGCCCGGCGGCCTGGCCCTCATCCAGGCCCACAAGGCCCTGGAGGATCTCTGCCTCGAGCGGGGCGTGCTGCACCACAAGCTCGCCATCGAGCAGACCTGGGCCGAGCAGGTGTACAACGGCCTGTGGTTCTCGCCCTTGAAGGAGGCCTTCGACGCCTTCCTCATCCACACCCAGCAGTGCGTGGCCGGCACGGTGAAGCTGAAGTTCTACAAGGGCAGCTGCACCGTGGTGGGCCGGACGAGCCCCTTCTCCCTGTACGACTTCGGCCTGGCCACCTACGACGCCGACGACGCCTTCGACCACCAGGCGGCCAAGGGCTTCATCGACATCCACGGCCTGTCCTGCAAGGTGTGGGCCAAGAATCGCCTGGCCACCGGCGCCCGCATGCCTGCCTACGACGACGTGAACCTCGCGAACACGGCCTACGGCAAGGCGAGCGCCGTGGTCACCGAGGCCGAGGAGATTCTGGAAGACGCCTCGGTCGCGGTAATGTAGCGACGCCGGCCAGCCGGTGTCGTCGGCGGAGTTCTCTGGTTGTCCGGTCCGGCGATGCCCGGCATCGTCGCCGGACTACCCGCTTCGCTGTTCGCCTTCGGCTCAGGCGCTGCGCTGCTTCATGCATCTACGGAATGGCCTTCGGCCATAGAAGAATTTGGCGTTCAGAGAAGTCCGACGACGACACCGGGCATCTCCGAACCTCCGTCAACAAGCACGAAAGGTTTCCCATGGCACTCTGGTCAGGAAGATTCGAAGAGGATGTGAGCGATTTCACCCAGCGGTTCGGCGCGTCGCTGCCCGTGGACAAGCGGCTGTATGCCCAGGACATCGCCGGTTCGGTGGCCCACGCTCAGATGCTCGCGGCCCAAGGGGTCATTGCCGCAAAGGACGCCGCGGCCATCGAGAAAGGCCTTGCCGCCATTCAGGCGGTCATGGACGCGGGCGAGTTCGAGTTCGACATCAACAACGAGGACATCCATATGTCCGTGGAAAGCGTGCTCACCGAGGCCATCGGCGACGCGGGGGCGCGGCTGCACACCGGCCGCTCGCGCAACGACCAGGTGGCCACCGATACGCGCCTGTACATGAAGCAGCGGGCGAGCGACCTCATGGCGGCGAATTTGGGGCTGCGCGAGGCCCTGCTGGAGGCGGCCGAGAAGCACTTCGGAGTGATCCTGCCCGGCTACACCCATCTCCAGCACGCCCAGCCGGTGTTGCTGTCGCATCACCTGCTCGCCTACGTGTGGATGTTCACCCGCGACTTCGAGCGCCTTGCCGCCGCCCGCACCGCCGCCGATGCGAACCCGCTGGGCGCGGCGGCCCTGGCCGGCACCACCTACCCCCTCGACCGCTTCGCCACCACGGCCGCCCTCGGGTTTTCCCATCCCGTTCCCAACTCGCTCGACGCCGTGTCCGACCGCGACTTTCTGCTCGACCTCATCTACGCCTGCAGCGTGTCTTGCCTGCACCTGTCGCGCCTGTGCGAGGAGCTCATCCTGTGGTCCACGGTCGAGTTCGGGTTCATCACCATGGCCGACGCCTATTCCACGGGCTCGTCCATCATGCCCCAGAAGAAAAACCCCGACTTCGCCGAGCTCATTCGCGGGAAATCAGGCCGCGTGGTGGGCGATCTGGTGGCCCTCATGATGACGGTCAAGTCGCTGCCGCTCGCCTACAACAAGGATCTGCAGGAGGACAAGGAGGGCGCCCTGGACGCCGCCGACACCCTGGAGGACTGCTACCTGTGCGCCGCCGGCATGATTTCCACCATGGCCGTGCACCCCGAGGCCATGATGGCCCAGGCCAAGAAAGGCTACCTGGCCGCCACCGACGTGGCCGACTACCTGGCCAAGAAAGGCATGCCCTTCCGCCGAGCCCACGAGGTGGTGGGGCACCTGGTGCTGCTCTGCGACAAACGCAGCTGCGATTTGGAGGACCTCACCCTGGCCGACTTCCAGGCGGAAAGCGACCTCTTCGAAGCCGACATCGTGGAGGCGTTGAACCTGGAGGCCATCGTGGCCGCCCGCACCACCTACGGAGGCACCGGCCACGAAGCCGTGAAGGTGCAGCTGGAAGAGGCCCAGGCCGCCCAAGCCGCCGACCACGCGCGGCTCTAGGGGCCGCGGCCGATCGAAGGGCTTGCTTCTGCCGTAGAATTGCGATCCGTAGAGTCTGTTCGGGTTGATTGCGACGAAAAGTGCTCGGAAAAGGCTCATTTGCACGGGTTTTGGGCCTCCTGAAGTCTTGGAGACTCTACGGATCGCAATTCTGCGGCGTGAAAGGCCGCGGCTGCCAACATTGTGCCGATACCGCGCTTGGGCGCGTATCTCAAGCCCGAACCGCCTCTTGTGCCAAGGCGGTTCGGGCTTCTCGTTTTGCGCCGACGGCCATGCGACGGGTGCATTGACCATGCGGATTGCGCATCGCGGGGGAGTGGCCGGCCGCACGGCCGCGCCCTTGGGGTATGATGGCGGCGGAACATCACGTGCCGTCCCGACCCGCGCCCCGGGCGGGATCGGCTGGAGCGAAGGAGCATCATGGAAGAGCGCCGCGTCATCGAAGTGAAGAAGAACATCCTGGCCGCCAACGACGAGGCCGCCGACGCCTTCCGCGCCGCCCGGGCCGAGGAGGGCACGTTCTTCGTGGACGTGATGGCGAGCCCGGGGGCGGGCAAGACCACCATCCTGCTGGCGATCATCGCCGAGCTGCGCCGCCGCGGGGTCGCCGACCTCGGCGTCATCGAGGCCGACCTGGAGTCCGACGTGGACGCCCTCAAGATCAAGGAGGCCGGCGTGGCCTCGGTGGAGCTGAACACCCGCGGCGTGTGCCACGTGGAGATGGGCATGGTGGAGCGCGCCTTCGCCGCCTTCGCGGGCGCCGCGGGCCGCTTCGACTACCTGTTCCTCGAGAACATCGGCAACCTCGTGTGCCCCGCCGACTTCGACACCGGCGCCCACACCCGCGTCATGCTGCTCAGCGTGCCCGAGGGCTGGGACAAGGTCATGAAGTACCCGCCCATGTTCGCCGCCGTGGACGCGCTCATCGTCACCAAGTGCGACTACTTGCCCCTGAACGACGACTTTGACATGGACCGCCTCAAGACTGAGGCGCGTCGTTTGAACCCCGACCTCAACATCTTCGTCACCTCCGCCCGCACCGGCGAGGGCGTCCCCGACCTCGTCGACTGGCTCCAATCCCAGCGGGCCGCGAAGGTGCAGGGCTAGCACCCGCTTTCCACCCCAGGAACGCCCTGCCGGGCAAGCCGTCCCACGTTTGCGCGGTGCGAAGTGGGACAGCTTGCCCGGCAGGTCGTCCCACGTTGTCGTGGCGCTCCGAGCGTCACGGCGGCTTCCCTCTGTACTTTTTCCCGAGAGGATGTGCGCAAGTCGTGGCCCTTCTTCCGCGATGCTAAAATGCCAAATACCTATAACGATGGAGGTATTACGTGGCTTCACGGGCAATGAAGGGCCGTAAGGGCACCAAAACGAAAAACAAGAAGGCCATCGGCCTTGCCATACTCAGTGTGTTCGTCGCCGTTATCGCCGCGGGCGTGTTTGGCGTGTACAGTCTGTGCAACTCGTGGCTGGAAGACCTGCCCGACTACCAGAACGCCGATGCCTACAACACCGCGCAGCCCACTATGGTCTACGCGGCCGACGGCACCACGTTGTTGGCGGAATTCCAGCTGGAGAACCGCGATCCGGTGGCCCTCAACCAGATTAGCGAGTACGTGCTCAAAGGCACCGTCGCGACCGAGGACGAACGCTTCTACAGCCATGCCGGCGTCGACTACCTCGGCGTGGCCCGCGCCCTCGTGAACAACCTCATGGGCGGCGCCCTCGAGGGTGCGTCCACCATTACCCAGCAGTTCGTGCGCAACACCATCCTCTCCGACGAGATGCGCGACATCTCCTTCAAGCGCAAGATCCGGGAAATGTACATCTCCCAGAAGCTCGAGCAGCAGTACACCAAAGACGAGATCCTGCTCATGTACTTGAACACCATCAACTACGGCTCCGGCGCCTACGGCATCGAAGCTGCCGCCGAGCGCTACTTCTCGAAGGACGCCAAGGACCTCACGGTGAACGAGGCGGCCACGCTCGTGGGCATTCCCCAGTCGCCCACCTACAACAACCCCATCGACTACCCCGAGAACTGCCTGAAGCGCCGCAACCTCGTTCTCGACCGCATGGCGAAAAACGGCGTCATCAGTCCTGAAGAGGCGGCCCAGGTGAAGGAGGAGCCCATCGAGCTGAACCCCTCCGAGCCCTCCATGACCGGCATTTTGGCCTATCCCTACTTCACCAGCTACGTGCGCAACCAGCTGACCGACCCCAACGGCAAGTACGCCTACTCCACGTCCGAGCTGTTCAAGGGTGGCCTCAAGGTCATCACCACCCTCGACATCGACGTGCAGAAGGCGGCGGAAGAGGCCGCGGCCAAGAAAGAGGAAGAGGCCGGCGATCCCTTCGAGGTGGCCATGGCCGTGGTGAATCCCGAAAACGGGTACATCGATGCCCTGGTCGGCGGTCACGATTACGAAAAATCCCAGGTGAACATGGCTACTGGCGAAGGCGGCGCGGGCCGTCAGGCCGGTTCGGCCTTCAAGCTGTTCACGCTCATGGCCTGCCTGAACGAGGGCATCGACCCCGACGTGCTGGTGGACGCCGGCTACAAGGTGGACCTGGAGGGCGGCGAGCCGGTGTACAACAACGATCGCGCCGACTACGGCACGCGCACCATCAAGAGCGCCTTCGGCCTGTCCTCCAACACCGCGTTCATTCGCCTGCTCCTCACCGTGGGCGTAGACAAGGTCATCGAAATGGCGAAGGCCATGGGCATCACCGCCGACATGCCCTCCGTGGCCGGCCTGACGTTGGGCATCGCCTCGGTGACGCCGCTGGAAATGGCCGATGCCTACGCCACGGTGGCCAACGGCGGCGTGCATTACGACCCCGAGTGCATCGTGAAAATCGAGGACCGCCAGGGCAAGGTCATCGTGGACAACACCGACCCCCAGGGTGAGCGCGTGTTCTCCAAGGAAGTGGCCCGGGCCGGCCTCGACTGCATGGAACTGGTTATCGACAACGGCACCGGCAAGGCGGCCAAGCCCACCAACGGCCAGGAGGCCGGCGGCAAGACCGGCACCACCGAGAACAAGAAGGACAGCTGGTTCTGCGGCGTGACCCCCCAGTACTCCGTGGCCATTTGGCTCGGCGACCGCAGCGACTACTCCAAGGCCCAGTCCCCCTGGACCACGGCCGCCAGCGTCTTCGGCGATTTCATCGACCGCGTCATTCCGTCCGACCAGACGGTGCCTTTCTTCACCGCCGAGAAGCCCGAGTACCAGAAGGACTATCGCGACGAGGAAAACCACATCGGCGGCTACTACTACAGCGAGAAAACGCCGCGGAGTAACGACGACACCACGGTGACAACTCCCCAGATCGACGGCATCGGCGGCGACATCGACGGTGGGCAAGGGCCTGACGATAATGATGGCGATGGCGGTGACGAGGGCAACAACGGCAATGGCAACGGCAACGGGAACGGAGACAACAACGGCGGCGACAACGGCAACGGCAACGGCGGCGGTAACGGCAATGGCGGGGGCAGCACGCCCGAGCCCACCCCCAATCCCGAACCCACGCCCGAACCCACGCCCGAACCCGCGCCCGATCCCACGCCTCCGCCCGAGGGCGGCGGTGATGGCGGCGCGACCGCATAACGGGGTCGTGGCTTAAATATTCCGATACCGTGACAGCGGCCCCTTGTTCCCAAGGGGCTGCTATGATAGAGAGCAACCCCGCGGAACCGCCCAGTCGGCCTCCGCAACCGAGAACGAACCGCGCCTTCGCCGGCGCTACGACGGGAGTCCACTCATGAAACGCAACCTCATTCGCCTGATCGCCCTCGTGTGCGGCGCCGCTCTGCTGACCGGCCTTATCGCCGGGTGCACGTCGCCGAACACCGGGGCCACCGATCAGCAGAAGGCCAACCGCACCTACATGACCAAGGTGAACCAGGCCATGGAAGATTTGAACACGCGCCTGGCCGACTTCGACGACGCCGTGGCCCGGGGCGATGCCGTTACCATGCGCACCCAGGCCGACAACGCCTTCGCGGCCATCGACGCCCTGGGCGCCATCGAGACCCCCGATGCCCGGAAGGATCAGCAGCAGAGCTACGTGGACGGCTGCAATGCCCTGTACACGGACATCGACAGCGCCACCGAGGCCCATCCCTTCGATTACGGCACCTACGACGAGCGCATCAAGGCCGTGCAGGACAAGTACAACGAGGGCATCGACAAGCTGAAGGCCGCTGACGAACAGGCCCTGAAGCTCAATGAAGATTAAGCTGTTCCGCCGTTGCTGACGCAACGGCGGGAACGCCGACGCTGCGGGCCCGGCAGGCACCCGATCTGACCCCTTGTTTCGCACACGGCGTTGGCCACAGCCAACTTGGTGCGAAGGCGGGGCCATATCAGGCGCCTGCCGGGCCCTCGCTGACTTCCTTGGGCGAACCAGTGAGTGAGAGGAAATGGACGTGACGAAATACGTGGAACTGCTCGCGCCGGCGGGCAATATGGCGGCCCTCCATGCCGCCGTGGCCGCGGGCGCCGATGCGGCGTATTTGGGCCTGGAGGCCTTCAACGCCCGGCGCGGGGCCGACAACTTCACCATGGAGACCCTGCGTGAGGCCTGCGCCTACGCCCATCTGCGCGGCGTGGCCGTCTATGTGACCATGAACACGGTCATCCTGCCCGGAGAGGCGGCCGAGGCGCTGGAATGTGTGCGCCAGGCCTACCGGGCCGGGGCCGACGGCTTCATCGTGCAGGACATCGGCCTGGCCGCGGAAATCTCCCGCACCCTGCCCGAGACGTCGTTGCACCTGTCCACCCAGATGAACACCCACAACCTGGCCGGCGTCCGCGCCGCCGCCCGCCTGGGGGCCGAGCGCATCACGCTGGCCCGTGAGCTGTCGCTGCCGGAGGTGGCCCTGCTTGCCGCCGCAGCCGAGGAAGAGGGCATCGAGGTGGAGGTGTTCGCCCACGGCGCCCTGTGCGTGTGCTATTCGGGCCAGTGCTTCATGTCCTCCATGATCGGCGGCCGCTCCGCCAACCGCGGCATGTGCGCCCAGGCCTGCCGCCTGCCCTACGAGCTGAAGAACGGCGCCCTGCAAAAGCCGCTGCCCTCCCCGGGCGAGCATCTGCTCTCGCCCCAGGACCTCTGCACCGTCGATCTTGTGCCCCAGCTCGTGGAAGCCGGCGTGGCCTCCCTCAAAATCGAGGGCCGCATGAAGTCGCCGGAATACGTGTTCTCCGTCGTGTCCGTGTACCGCAAGGCCCTCGACGCCGCCCTGGCGGCCGCCGAGCCCGACTCCCCGGCGCCCAGCGCCCCCGCCGTCACCGACGACGACCGCGCCCGGCTCACCGAGGCCTTCTCCCGCGGCTTCACCACGGCCTATCTGGAAGGGGAGCGCGGCAACACCATCATGAGCTACCAGCGCCCCAACAACCGGGGCCTCTTCCTCGGCCGGGTCGACGAGGTGCGCGACGGCGCCGCCTACTTGAAGGCCCAGCAGCCCCTCGCCGAGGGCGACGTGCTGGAATTCTGGACTCGCAAGGGCAACGGCATCGCCACCCTGGGCCCCGTCCGCACCGATCGGCAAGGCCGCTACCACATCCCCCTCGACCAGAAGACCCGCACGGTGAAGGCCGGCGATCGCGTCTTCCGCGTCCGCAGCGCCGCGGCCGCCTTCGCCGACGACGCCCGCGAGCCCCGGGTGCCCATCGTGGGCCGCGCCACGCTGCACATCGGCGAGCCCCTTCGCGTGGAATTCGCCCCGGCCCCCGCCGCCGAGGTGCCCGCGGTCCCCGGCGACGGCATGGGCCCCGAGGCCGACGCCCAGCGCACCGCCGCGGCCGTCGCCCGGCGCCTGGCCGCGGCCTTCCCGGCCAGCGCTCCTGCCGGCGTCGCCGAGGGCGCCCCGGTGGAAGCGGCCCGCACGCGTCCCGTCTCTTTCGACGACGTGGCCGCCCACATCGACCGTCTGGGCAACACCCCCTACCAGCTCGTGGACCTCATCGTCGACATGGACGACGGCGTGGGCATCGGGTTCTCGGCCCTTCACGGCGTGCGCGCCCAGGCTCTCGACAACCTCACGGCCGCCCTCGCCAGCGCCTCCTCTGACCGCCGTCTGCCCCGCGTGGCCGACTGCGAGCCTTTGCCGGCGGCCCACCCTTCCGGCTGCCGCATCGCCGTCACCGTCACCAACCCCGCCTGCGCCCGCGCCGCCAAGCGGGCCGGCGCCCACCTCATCTACGTGCCCGCCCTCAACTACCGCCGCGGCGAAGCCGTCATCGCCGGCCAGCGCAACGCGGCCGCCGAGCAGGCCGGCTACCCCAAGGGCTGCATCCCTATCATGCCGGTGGTCGACCACGAGCCCGTGGGGCTCTCCCGCGAGGCCGCCGTGGCCTACGACGTGTGGAAGTACGCCGATGGGGGCAAGCCGCTCATGGCCGAGAGCCTCGCATCCATGGAACGGGCCGACGAGGAAGGGGCCTGCCTCACCGTGGGGCCCCACGTGCCCGTTACCAACGAGCTCTCGTTGCGCGTCGCCCGGGAGTTCGGGGCCGAGCGCGTCTGGCTCTCGCCGGAACTCACCTTGCGGCAGCTGGAAGACCTCGCCAAGGACGCCCCGGTGGAGCTTGGCGTGCTGCTCATCGGCGCCCAGGAGCTCATGGTCACCGAGCACTGCATGCTCATGAGCCAGGGTCCCTGCAACGAGGACTGCGACGCGTGCCCGCGCCGCAAGAGCCCCCACTACCTGAAGGACCGCAAGGGCTACGAGTTCCCCGTCATCACGGACGCCCTGGGCCGCAGCCATCTTTACAACGCCGTGGAGCTGGACGTGGCCCCGGCCATGCCCGAGCTCATGGCCGCCGGCATCTCCGCCTTCATGGTGGACGCCACCCTCATGAACGCCGAGGAAACGGCCCATGCCGTGGGCCGCGCCATCCGCGCCCTCCACGTCGCCCAGAACGACGGCAACGCCATCGCAAAGATGCCCAACACCACCTCCGGCCATCTCTACCGCGGCGTCAGCTAAGCCGAGCGTGGGACGCCCTACCGGGTAAGCTGTCCCACTTTCGCGGCGACAAAGTGGGACAGCTTACCCGGTGGGGAGT
>CANPHS010000041.1 GCA_947573925.1 uncultured Enterorhabdus sp.
GCTGCGCTCGCCGCGGGGCGACTGCTCGATGACGTAGGGGATGAGGGCGTTGCTCGGGCGGACCAGGCCGCTCTGTACACGTTCGATGCCCATGGGTGCCTCTCTTTCGCAAATAGGGCCGCGCAAAGCGGCCTGTTCGTAGTTCAGAACCATATTGCTATACATCCGTTCGCGATGCAAGGGGAACGGGAAAATGAACATAGCAGCGGGGAGCCGCTACAAGAAAGGGCGGGGATGATCCCCGCCCTTTCGGAGGCTCGGTGGTCGGAGCGCCTACTCGGCGGCTTCCTCGGCCGCGTCGTCCTTCTTGGCGGCCTTCTTCTTGGCCGGCTTCTTGGCGGCCTTCTTCTCGGCAGCGGCCTCGGCGGCGAAGTCCTTCTCGGTCACCTTGGCGTTCTCCATGAGGTCCTCGATGGCCTTCTGGCGCAGGATGCCGGTGCGGATGAGGTGCAGGCGGCCCGCCTCGCGCCACTCGTTCATGAGGGCCTCGGGGTCCTCCACACCGGTCTGGGCGAACTCGGCGGCCACGTCCTCGTCGGTGGCCTCCATGCCGGCGTGGCGCGCCCAGGCCTCAAGGGCGAGCTGCTCGCGCACGTGGTCGGCGGCCTGGGCCTTCAGGTCGGCCTTGAACTGGTCGGAGGTGATGTTCTGGCTGGCCAGGTAGGCGTCGAAGGTCATGCCGGCCTGCTGGAGCTGGGTGAAGAAGTCCTGCAGCAGCGAGGTCTCGGCCTCGGCGGCAAGGCCTTCAGGCACCTCCACGTCGATGCGCTCCAGAAGCTTCGTCATGATGGCGTTCTCCTTGATGCGCGGCATCATGGCGCCCTTCTGCATGTTCAGCGACTCGGCGATGCGCTCGCGCATGTCGGCCACGGACTCGAAGCCCATGGTGTCGCGGGCCCACTCGTCGGTGATCTCGGGGGCGGCCTTCTTCTTCACCACGGTGCAGGTGACCTCGAAGTTCACCGGCTTGCCCGCCTGGTCGGCCAGCAGCACGGCGGTCTCGTCGGCGGGCACCTCCAGGGTGAACTCCTTGGTCTGGCCCTTCTTCATGCCCATGATCTCGGCGTCGAAGGCCTCGGAGAGCATGCCGGTGCCCGGCCCGTAGAGGCGCGACTCGCTGGAGATGGCGGCGATGTCGTTGCCCTCGGCGTCGGTGGCCTTGATGGCCAGCTCGGCGTAGTTCTCCGGCTTCAGCTTCGTGGCGGCGGTGGCGTCCTCGAAGGTGGTGTAGTGCTCGGCCATGGCGTCCATCTGGTCGTCGATTTCGGCCTCGGTGGCCTCGGCGAAGGGCAGCTCGATCTCCACGGCGTCGTAGCTGGAGAGCTCGGCGGTGGGGCGCAGCTCAATGGTGAAGGCGAACTGGTAGGGCTTGCCGGCCTCCACGAGCTCGGTCTCCTCCATGGCAGGGCCGCCCACCGGGGACAGGCCCTCGGCATCGATGGCGGCGGTCCAGGCGCTGTTCAGCACCTCGTCGGTGACGGTGGCGCGGACGGCCTCGGCGCCGAGTGCGTTGTCGATGACCGGACGCGGGGCCTTGCCGCGGCGGAAGCCCGGGAAGTTGTACTTGCGAGCGAAGTCCTTGTAGGTCTTATTGATGCGGCCGTCGATATCGGCGGCGTCGACGGTCACGGTGACTTTGACCTTGTTGCCCTCAAGGGACTCAACGTTTGTTTCCACGAATAATTCCTCCATCGTTTCCTGACACGGCGCGGGATGTTGCGCCCCGCGCGAACACTTCCTCGGCGATCCGCCAGGCGGAAACCCCCGCGGAAGCGCACGGTTCGCTATTATGCCACAACCCGTTCGCACTGGCTAGAATTCCCCGACCCCGGACATAAAAAAGGCGCGGGAACCCGTCCCGCGCCCTGAAGCGCATCGTTGCAACGGCGGAAACGCAGGCCCCGAGGAGGGCGAGGGGGTCCGCGCGGAGTTCCGCAGCGAACGGGACAGTCCAGTGGACTGTCCCGCCGAGCGAGGACTTGCCTGAGCACGTGGGTGCGCCCTTCCCCTCGCCCCGAGGGGCCCGCATCGAGTTCGATCATGTGTCGTTCCGCTACGAGGACGATACGGAGGACGTGCTGCACGACGTGAGCTTCACGGCCGAGCCGGGCGAGACGTTGGCCATCGTGGGATCCACGGGGTCGGGGAAGTCCACGGTGGTGAAGCTCATCGAGCGCTTCTACGACGTGTGCGCCGGCGCGGTGCGGGTGGACGGCGTGGACGTCCGCGCCATGGCCCAGGCCGACCTGCGGGCGCGGCTCGGCTACGTGCCCCAGAAGGCCTTCCTGTTCGCGGGCACCGTGGCCAGCAACATCGCCTACGGCGACGAGGCGGCCACCGACGAGGACATCCGCGCGGCGCTCGCGGCCTCCTGCGCCCTCGAGTTCGTGGAAGGCCGCGACGAGGGCCTCGCCGCCCCCATCGCCCAGGGCGGCTCGAACGTGTCCGGCGGCCAGCGCCAGCGCCTGGCCATGGCCCGGGCCCTCGTGCGGCGCCCGGAGGCCTACCTGTTCGACGATTCCTTCTCGGCCCTGGACTACGCCACCGACGCCCGGGTGCGTGCGGCGCTCGCGGACTATGCGGAGGGGGCCACCCAGATCATCGTGGCCCAGCGCATCTCCACCGTCCTTTCCGCCGACTGCATCGTGGTGCTGGAGGAGGGCCGCATGGTGGGCCGCGGCACCCACGCCCAGCTCATGGAAACCTGCCCCGAGTACCGGGAAATCGCCCTGTCCCAGCTGTCCGAGGCCGAGCTGGCGGGGGAGTGCGGGCCGACCGGCGCCGATGTGGCCGCCGCGACGGCCGCCGACGCGACCCCCGCAATCGACGCTGCCGACGGGGAAGGGGGCGCACGATGAGCGGGCACCCCTCCTTCATCCCCAAGGCCGCAGGCCACGGCCCCGGCCCCCGGCCCGGCGGCCAAGGGCCCGGGCGCGGCCACGGCCCGGCCGGCCGCATGATGGGCGGCGAGAAGGCCCTCAACTTCGGCCCCACCATGCGGCGCATGCTCGCCTTCATGGGGCAGTTCAAGGGCCGCATCGCGCTCGTGCTCCTGTTCGCCATCGGCTCCACGGTGTTCTCCATTGTGGGCCCCAAGGTGCTCTCCGAGGCCACCACCGTGCTCTTCAACGGCACCGTGGACGCCGCCGCGGGCACCGGCTCCATCGACTTCGCCGCCATCGGCTCCATCCTGGCCGCGGCCCTCGGGCTGTACCTGGCCTCGGCGGCGTGCGCCTGGGTGCAGTCCTGGGTCATGAGCTACGTGTCCCAGCAGACCTGCTACCGCCTGCGCAACGCCATCGCCCGCAAGATCGAGCGCGTGCCCTTCGGCTACTTCGAGAAGAACTCCACCGGCGATACCCTCTCGCGCATCACCAACGACGTGGACACCCTGGGCCAGAGCCTCAACCAGGGCATCACCCAGCTCATCACCTCCACGGTCACCGTGGTGGGGGTGCTCGCCATGATGCTGTCCATCAACGCCGTCATGACGCTCGTGGCCCTGGTCATGATCCCGGTGTCGGCCGTGCTCGTCATGGCGGTGGTGCGCCTGTCCCAGAAGCACTTCGTGGCCCAGCAGGCGCTGCTCGGCACCTTGAACGGCCAGGTGGAGGAGACGGTGTCGGGCCACGCCGTGGTGCGGGCCTTCGGCCGCGAGGGCGCCACGGTGGAGGCCTACGAGCGCGACAACGAGGCCCTGTACAACGCCGGCTGGAAGGCCCAGTTCCTCTCGGGCCTCATGATGCCCGTGCTCGGCTTCGTGGGGAACCTGGGCTACGTGGCCGTGGCCGTCTCGGGGGCCTTCTTCGCCGTGACCGGGGCCATCACCGTGGGCGATATCCAGGCCTTCATCCAATACGTGAAGAACTTCACCCAGCCCATCACCCAGCTGGCCCAGGTGTCCAACGTGCTCCAGTCCCTGGCCGCGGCGGCCGAGCGCATCTTCGCGTTTTTGGATCTGCCGGAAATTCCCGAGCAACAAAGCACCGTGGATGCGGCTACGCCCGAGCGCTCCGTCGCCTTCGACGCCGTGCGCTTCGGCTATGCGCCCGACGCGCCGGTCATCCGCCACTTCTCCGCCTCGGTGAAGGCGGGCCAGACCGTGGCCATCGTGGGGCCCACGGGCGCGGGGAAGACCACCATGGTGAAGCTGCTCATGCGCTTCTACGACGTGGACGGCGGGTCTATCCGTATCGGCGGCACCGACATCCGCGAGCTGTCCCGGCCCGACGTGCGCGGGCTGTTCGCCATGGTGCTCCAGGACACGTGGCTGTTCTCGGGCACCATCCGCGAGAACATCCGCTACGGGCGGCTCGATGCCACCGACGAAGAGGTGGAGGCGGCGGCCCGGGAGGCCTGCGCCGACCACTTCATCCGCACGCTGCCCGGCGGCTACGACTTCGTCATCAACGAGGACGCCACCAACATCTCCGCCGGTCAGCGCCAGCTCATCACCATCGCCCGGGCGCTTCTGGCCGACCGCGCCATGCTCATCCTGGACGAGGCCACCTCCTCGGTGGACACGCGCACCGAGTCGCGCATCCAGGCGGCCATGGACCGGCTCATGGAGGGCCGCACCTCCTTCGTCATCGCGCACCGCCTCTCCACCATCCGCGCCGCCGACCTCATCCTGGTCATGCGCGACGGCGACGTCATCGAGCAGGGCACCCATGAGGAGCTCCTCGCCGCCGCCGGCTTCTACGCCGATCTCTACGCCTCCCAGTTCGCCTCCTGCAACGACCGCTTCGACGACTAGGGGAGGGATGGTGGCCGGGCATCGGCTTGGTAAAGGTTCTCTGTTGATGGGCCGCCGGGCCGGGCACAGGGCGGCGTTTTTCGCTATGATAGGGCTTTGAGCCCTTGCGCGTCTGCGGACGCGTTACCCGATACTGAAGGATCGCTGCGTGATCATGCCCCTCGTGCCGAAACCGTCCGTGCTCGTCCCCGATGCCGCCGGCGTCCCCGCGCCGCTTCCGGAAGGCGTGTGCCGCGTCACGCCCGCGGCCCTCGGCGCCGAGCGCCTTCTCCAGCGGGAATGCACGCTCACGGCGGCGGGGAAGGTGCCCGTGGCCGCCTTCGACTTCGACGGCACCTGCATCCGCGGCAACTCGCCGGTGCTGCTCGTGCGCTACCTGGCCCGCCATCGCATGCTGAAGCCCTCGGTGGTGGCCCGCATCCTGGGCTGGGCCGCCTGCTACAAGGCGCGGCTGCCCCAGAACGAGAGCTGGGTGCGCGGACTCGTGTTCCGCGCCTTCGCCGGCCGCCCCGTGGCGGACGTGAACGGCTTTCTGCGCGACTTCTACGACCAGTACATCGACGGGCGCTTCCGCCCCGACGCCGAGGCGGCCATGCGGGCCCACGAGGAGGAAGGCCATGCCGTGGTGTGCGTGTCGGCCACCTTCGAGCCCATCATCGCCGCGGCCATGGAGCGCCATCCCATCCAGTACGCCATCGCCACCCGCATGAAGGTGGATTTCCAGGGCAACTACACCGACCAGGTGGAGGGCGAGCCCATCGAGGGGCCGGCGAAGGTGGCTGTGCTCACGGCGTTCTGCAATGAGCGCTTCGGCGAGGGGAAGTGGGAATTGGCCTGGGCCTACGGCGACCACCATTCCGACCGCTCGCTGCTGGCCGCCGCCACGCACCCCTGCGCCGTCACCCCGGACCGGCCGCTCACCCGCACGGCCAACGCCGAGGGTTACGATATTTTGGAATGGTAAATTCCCCTCTATACAAACGCACTTTTGTTCGATAAAATAGCGTCGATACACGATTCCGGGCTCAGGGCCCGCAGCCTATGAGAGGTACCGCCATGTTTGAGAGAAACGATGCGAGCATGTCTCCCCGCGACGAGAACGTCCCCGCCGCCACCAACGACTACCTGTCCCGCGCCGCGGCCGCCTGCGAGGCGGGCGATGCGAAGCTGGGGCTCCATCTGTACCTGGCCGCCTTCGAGCAGGCCGCCGAAGCCTCCGACGTGCCCGCCGAAGACGCCATCATGGGGCTCAAGCAGGCATGGCGCGTGGCCTGCTCCATTAAGGAGCGCGGCCTGGCCGAGTACATTTTCGAGCGCTTGGAGCCCTACCTTTCCACCGACGAGGTGCAGGCCTGCGCGGCCCAGCTCCAGGGCCTCGCCTTCGACCGTCTGGCCGAGTTCGGCTTCTCTCGCGACGATTTGGAAGAGATGTCCGAGGTACTTGCCCAGGGAACCATGGACATGATGATGGCGCCGCCCATGATTATGGCGACTTCCGTCGACGCCCCGGCACCTGCGGGCGGCCCGGCGCCGTCTCCCGCGGCTCCGGCCGGCGAAGAAGGCCAGGGCGAAGAGGCCACGCGTCCGGTGGACATCTTCACCTACGACACCGCCCCGGGCTACGCCACGGTCATCGAGCGCATGCGGGCCCTGGGCATCGGCCTGGCGGGGGATCCCGCCTTCGAGGAATTCGTGACCATGCTGAACCAGCGCCACGGGCTCGATGCCATGCCGGCTTCCGACTGCCTGCTGTTCTGCTCCGACGCTCGGGAAGACGCGAGCCGCTTCATGATGGCCACCGTGGGCGAGCTGGGGCTGCCGGCCGTGCGCATGCGCATGGAGGAGAGCTTCCAGGGCGTCCCCATGCTGTCGGTGAGCGCCCAGGCTTCCGACCCCGAGCATCTGGCGGCCCTGCGCCGGGGCTTCGAGGGCGGCGGCGTGCTCGTGCTGGAGGACATCGACCTGTGGGGAGCGCCCGTGGCCGACATGGCCGACGATATGACCGGCTTCCTCATGGCCGCCATGTCCCGCGGCGCCCGCGAGGCGGTGGGCCTCATCCGCCAGGCCGTGGAGAACCCCGACGTGTACGTGCTCGCCTCGGCGGCCTCCCTCGACATGGTGGACCCGTTCTTTTGCGACCTGCTGTTCCCCGTCAGCTGCATCGACATCGACTATCCGACGGAAACCGAGCGCGAGGACATCTGGATAGATCTGGCCCGGGCGCATCCGTCGCTGCGCTCCATCGACCGGGCGCAGCTGGTGCGCTTGTCGGCGAACCTGCCGCGCTACGACATCTACATGGCCACCCGCGAGGCGCTGGAAGAGGCCTACAAGCAGGGCCTCGTGGAACGCCGCTACCAGCCGGTCACTCGCGACAACCTCTTCGACAAGCTGGCGGCCTACCAGCCGCTCGACTCCCAGGAGTACGCGGCCCTGGAAAACGCCGTCATCTCGGATTTCGCCGCCGGTCTGGACGACCTGGAGGGCCTGCTGTAGTGTCTTCGGCGGCAAAGGCGATACCGGCGGCGTGGCCCGCGGGGGCCGAGCCCCTCGACGGCTTCGTGCGCCGCATGCTGGAAGTGGGCGATGCCCTGTACCGCGACCTGCCCTGGCGCCACGTGGACGACCCCTACGCGGTGCTCGTGTCGGAAATCATGCTCCAGCAGACCCAGGTGGCCCGCGTGGGCCGCTTCTGGGAGCGGTTCCTGACTGCGTTCCCCACGGTGGACGCCTTGGCCGCCGCGGCCGTGCCCGACGTGTTGGAGCTGTGGCAGGGGCTCGGCTACAACCGCCGCGCCCTGGCTTTGAAGCGCACGGCCGACGCGTGCGCCGCGGAGGGGGAGGGCCGCCTGCCCGCCACCTACGAGGGGCTTCTGGCCCTGCCCGGCATCGGCCCCGCCACGGCGGCCGGGGTCATGGCCTTCGCCCATCAGGTGCCCGGGGTGTACGTGGAGACCAATGTGCGGGCCGTGTTCCTGCACGAGCTGTTCCCCGACCGCGACGGCGTGGCCGACCGCGAGCTGACTCCGGCCGTGGCCGCCGCGGCTTTCCACCCCGCCGCCGCGGCCGATCCGCGCCGCTGGTACTACGGGCTGCTCGACTATGGGGCGCACCTGAAGGCCTCGGGCGTGAACCCCACGCGCCGCAGCGCCGCCTACAGCCGCCAGTCCGCCTTCGAGGGCTCCCGCCGCCAGAAGCGGGCCTGGATCGTACGTCGCGTGCTGGCCGCCCCCGACGGCGTGGAGGCCGCCGCGGTGCTGGCCGAGCTGGAGGCCGCCGAGGCCGCGGCAGGGCGGCCTGTGGTGGGGGAGGCGCTGTTCGCCTCCATCGTGGACGATCTCGCAACCGAGGGCTTCTTCCGCCGCGAAGACGGCTTGCTGGTTCCGTAAAGGAGCATCATGGGTGTCATAGAGCTGTTCCTCACCGGTGTGGGGCTTTCCATGGACGCGTTCGCCGTGGCGGTGTGCAAGGGCCTCGGCATGAAACGGGTGCACTGGGGCCAGGCCTTCGTCATCGCGCTGTTCTTCGGCGGCTTCCAGGCGCTTATGCCGCTGGTGGGCTGGGCCGTGGGCAGCCTCTTCTCCGGCTATATCACGGCCGTGGACCACTGGATCGCTTTCGGGCTTCTGGTGCTCATCGGCGCGAAGATGTTGTGGGACGCCTTCCATGAGGACGAGTGCGTCTGCGGCCGCGACTGCGCCTCCTGCCCCCGCCGCCACACCGCCGACTGCGACGACCCCGCCGCGGCCGAGGCGGCCCCCGCGGCCCCGCCGCTCAATTACCGGGAGTTGGTTATGCTGGCCGTGGCCACGAGCATCGACGCCTTGGCCGTGGGTATCACCTTCGCGTTTCTGGGGGTGAATATCGCCGCCGCCGTCGCCATCATCGGCATCACCACCTTCGCCCTGTCCTTCGCCGGCGTGGCCATCGGCAACCAGTTTGGCTCCCGCTTTGAGAAACCCGCCACCATCGCCGGCGGCATCGTCCTCATCCTCCTCGGCACCAAGATCCTCCTCGAGCACCTCCTCGGGTAACCCCGCGTCCAGCTGCCCGTCCGCCCGCCCGTTCGCAGCCCCCTGTGCAAAGTGACGGATTCTGAACAGTAAATGCGTCCATAGCGGCAGCTTTGCGCGGATTATCCCGAAGTGAGGCGTACAAAGTGACGGATTTCGGGCGCTGGGGGAGCGAAGGGACGCCGCAGGGGCGGCGCGGCCGCTACTCGACGGGATAGCTGCCGAGTACCTTTACCTCGCGCAGCTTCAGGCGCAGGCAGTCTAGGGCCGTCTGCACGTCGATGTCGTGGATGGAGCCGGCCAGTTCCACGAAGAACATGTAGTCGCCGAGCTGCTTTTTCATGGGGCGCGACTGCAGCATGGTGAGGTTGATGCCGGCGTAGGCGAATTCCGAGAGGATCATCTGCAGGGCACCGGGCTTGTCGGCTCGCAGGAACAGCGCCAGCGATGTCTTGTAGCGCGTGCCCGTGAGCCGATCGGCATCGGCCATGCGTCCCACCAGGGCAAAGGCCGTCTGGTTCTCGGGATTGTCCTGAATGGCCCGGCGCAACACCCGGGCGCCGTGCACCTCGGCGGCCAGGGCGTTGGAGATGCCGGCGCAGGTGATGTCGGCGGCGGCCATGCGGGCGCTTTCGGCCGTGGAGGACACGGCCAGCGTGGAGCGCCCGGGCAGTTCGGTGGCCAGAAAGCGCCGGCACTGGGCGATGCCCTGGGGGTGCGACGCCACCCGCACGATGTCGGCGAGGTCGGCGTCCGGATGCGCCACCAGGCAATGGCTCACGTCCACCACCTCCTCGGCCAAAATGACCGCGTCGGTACGGAAGGCGAAGTTGTCCAGCGTGGCCGTGACGGGTCCTTCGAGCGAGTTTTCCTTGCCCACCACCCCGAAGCGGGTCACGCCGCCGTCCACGCAGTCGAACACCTCGTCGAAGGACGTGCACTCCACCAGGTGGGGCTCTGCGATGCCGAGCCGCGCGGCGAAGCGCAGGGCCGCCTCGTTGGAGTAGGTGCCGGCCGGCCCGAGAAAGGCGATGGAATTGTCGTAGCTCATGGAGGTTCCAATCCGTTGGCGCGTCTCTCGTCATCGATTGCGGACGCGATTTCACCACCGTTTCATCATAAATCTTTTCTTGTAAACTTCCCGTGGCGTTGCCCCCCAACGCGCCCGCCGCGCCGACAACGTGCGCACGGGCAGCGCGGGCGGTACGCCCGAACATCTCGCAGCGGCGAGGCGAGCGGCTCATCCCGCTTTCCGAATTCGCCTTTCGCCTGCGCAATCAGCTCGTTGGAAGTAGGGCGCAGGCCTCGCGAAGGACCCGCCTTTCCGAAAAAACCTCTCAGGCACGTTTCCCAAAACCGTTGCAAAGACCGTTGCCAAGTCGCCCTCTATTCCCCTTAAACACCGTATTGACATGGGAAAACTCAAATCTTTTCCGCAAGCTGGGCGCGGGATCCGTGCTATCTTTCCGCCTATGAACACAACTCTTGCAAAACAATCCGCCCTTGAAGTTCTGGCGCATCTCGCCTGTCGCCGGCCGGCTTCCCGCCTGTTTCCCGAGGAAGCGGATCCGGTTTGGGAGGCACCGTGCCAGAAGAGCCTCGAGGACATCCAAAAACGCTGGGGCTTCCTGCGCAAGCCCATTCACGTGGCCGTTCCCCAGGTACAGTTTCGCCGAAATTTGCGGTCGGCGACGGTGCATGTGGATCGGCACCTCGTTCTGCCGGGAACGGTATGGGGCCTCGATGATTCCACCAGCATCGTCAGCCCGGCTGTGTGCGTGGCCCAGTTTTCCCGTGAACTAGGTCCCGTGCACCTTGCGGAGCTCGCTTGCGCCCTGGCGGGCCTGTACAAGTTCGCCCCCTCCTCTACGGGCTCCATCCTCGATGCGCACCCTATAACGACGGTTGGGGAAATATCGCGCATGCTTGAAAAGTATCCCAGCATGTACGGTGCAAGAAAGGCGCTCGGTGCCACGGGTCTCGCCATCGATCGTCTCGGGTCT
This sequence comes from uncultured Enterorhabdus sp., assembly GCA_947573925.1. Taxonomy (GTDB): domain Bacteria; phylum Actinomycetota; class Coriobacteriia; order Coriobacteriales; family Eggerthellaceae; genus Adlercreutzia. Next base: position 10,773 of record CANPHS010000041.1, read on the forward strand.
CCCTATGAGACCATTCTGTACCTGCTGCTATGCTTGCCCCGGGCCCTGGGCGGCTATGGGGTGCCGAAGCCCGTGGCGAATGTCGAGATTGTGCCGAGCTCGTTCCAGCGCGGCCTGGTGTCCCAGCGAAGTTTTCACCCCGATCTGCTTTGGCCCGAGGCGCGGCTCGTCGTCGAATACGACAGTCGTCAGCAGCATTCGCAACCCGATCAGGCCGATCGCGACGCGAGGCGCAGGAACGATCTGGAAACGCTGGGCTATACGGTGGTCGCGGTGACCGGCTCCATTATCGCCGACGAATCGCTTTTCGATAAAGTGGCCCTGCGCCTACGCCAGCACCTGGGCCTTTCTCCGTGGCGCGAAACGGGCGACAGTCGCGCTCGCCGCCGCGAGCTGCGCCGCACCTTGCTGCTTACTCCAACCCCTCTCGCCGGCTACTGGCGTTAACTCCCTGCCCTCTTCCGCTTCCTGTGGGGCAGGGTGGGACGGGGTGTGTCCGGAATCCGTCACTTTGAACGCCTTTCGATGGGAAAATGCGCTCAAAGCGTCGCTTTGCGCGCATTCGCTGTCCGGAATCCGTCACTTTGCACGGATGGAAAGGGGAACGGAGCCCGGGGAGGCGCGGGGGCGGCGGGGGAGCCGCGGGAGGGTGCGGGAGAGTCGGGGACGGTGGGGAGCCGGACGGGGAGGCGCGGGGGAGCCGCGGAAGAGTCCGGGGGAGTCGGGGACGGTGGGGAGCCATGGGGGAGGCGGGGGAGTCGGGGACGGTGGGGAGCCGGGCGGGGAGCCCGGGTGACTTGCGGGTCGCGAGGAGACGGGACTATGTTACCGGGGCGGGGGCGCGTAACATTTTCTGGCCGTTGGTAGAATGTTTGCGCAAGTATCGACGTTTCATGGAGCCAATGGGTCTGGGATAAGGATAACCTGATGACTTGCATGTAAAAGAGACGAGAACACCTATAAGGAGGTGTACGCATGGAAAATCAGGCAACGATGTCAGAGTTCGACAGCATCCTTGCCTCGCGTGGCGTGTCCCGCCGCAGCTTCATGAAGCTGTGCGCCGGGGTTGCCGCCGCGGCGGGCCTCAGCTCGCTGGCGGTTCCGCGCGTGGCTCAGGCGCTCGAGGAGTCTGTTATCGGCGCAACGTCCGGTAACCTGTACCCGGTTATCTGGATCGAGGGCGCGTCCTGCACGGGCTGCACGGAGTCCTTCGCCCAGGTGGAGACTCCGGACGTGGCTTCCGTGGTGCTCGACTTGATCTCCCTGAATTACTCGGAGACCCTGTCGGCCGCCGCGGGCCATTCCGTGGAAGAGGCCAAGGCCCAAACCATCGCGGCTGGCAACTACATCCTCATCTACGAGGGCGCCGTGCTGGAGGCCTTCGACGGCAACGCCCTGCGCGTGGCCGGCGAGACGGGCATCACCGCGCTGGTGGAGGCCGCCGAGAGCGCCAACGCCGTCGTGGCCGTGGGCTCCTGCGCCGTCAACGGCGGTTGGATGGCGGCCCATCCGAACCCGGCCCAGGCCCTGGGTGTCCAGCAGTACCTGAAGAAGGTCGGCGTGGAGACCCCGGTCGTGAACGTGCCCGGCTGCCCGGTGAACCCCGAGTGGGTCATGTCGGTGCTGGTGGACGTCGTGGTCATGAAGGACATGGACCTGCTGCTGAACCGCCTGAACGACTTCAACATGCCGGGCGACCTGTTCAACCAGACCATCCACGACAACTGCGAGCGTCGCGGCCACTTCGAGAACGGCGAATTCGTCTACGAGTTCGGCTCCGAGGAGGAGGCCCTGGGCTACTGCCTGTACCCGGTGGGCTGCAAGGGCCCGCAGACGCGCTCGGTGTGCGGCGTCACCCTGTGGAACAACCGCCGCAGCTGGTGCGTCCAGGCCGGCGCCCCCTGCATCGGCTGCTGCGAGGCCAACCCGGGCAACCCCGGCGACAACTGGGTGGAAGTGAACACCCCCTTCTACAAGCGCATGCGCGATCTGCGCATCGGTCCCTTCGACCTGCAGCCCACCACCATCGCGGTGACGGTCACGGGGCTCGTGGCCGCGGCGCTGGTGGTGCACGGCTTCGGCATGAAGGCCTCCGGCCGCATGGACGGAGGCGCGCCCTTCGAGAAGATCCGCAAGTGGGACGCGAAGCATCCGGAGCAGGAGATCGGCACCTACGCCGACCCGGTCACCGGCGGCCCCGTGCTGGACGAGGAGCTCGTCCACAAAAACGCCGATCCCCGTCATAACGACTAGAAAAGGAGGTGAGCTGACTTGACACGTTCCGTTATTGATCCGATTACCCGTATCGAGGGCCATCTCCGCGTCGAGATGGAAGTGGAGAACGGCGTCGTTGCCGACGCGTGGGTTTCCGGCGGTTGCTTCCGCGGCATGGAGCTCGTCGTGCAGAACCGTACTCCCGAGGACGCCGCCCAGATCGTCGAGCGCATCTGCGGCGTGTGCCCCGTGTCCCACGCCCATGCGTCGTCCATCGCCGGCGACAAGGCCTACGGCATCACGATCTCGAACAACGCCCGCATCATCCGCAACTTGCTGGAGGGCGCCCAGTTCCTTCATAGCCACATCCTGTGGCTGTACAACTTGGCGGCTCTCGACTACGTGAACCCGCTGAACGCCCTGTCCGCCAATGTGGACGAGGCCTATCGCGTGGCCCTGGAGAACAACCTGGCGCTGCACTCCGACCTGAACCAGCTCTACGACAAGCTGAACGCGTTTGCCAGCAACGGCCAGCTGTCCATCTTCTCGGGCAACTGGTTCGACGCCGACAACGGCGAGGCCTACAAGCTCACGCCGGAGCTCGACCTCATCCTCACCTCCCACTACCTGGAGGCGTTGAAGATGCAGGCCCGCGCCTCCGAGGTGGCCGCCCTGCTCGGCGGCAAGATGCCCCACGTCATGACCTCCATCCCCGGCGGCAACATGTGGGTGCCCACCGAGTCCAAGCTGGACGACCTTCTGGCCATGTGCCAGGAGATCCAGACCTGGGTGAACGACACCGTGCTCGCCGACACCGTGGCGCTGGCCGGCCCCTACGCCGAGGCCCTCACCTTCGGCAAGGGCTGCGGCCGCTACATCGCCTGGGGCGTCTTCGAGGGTCCCGACTGGCCCTACGGCGACGACTACACCGAGCAGATGGTGAACCGCTACCTGCCCATGGGCGTGCTGGATGAGAAGTTCGGCGTGTCCGATGTGAAGGAAGACCTGATCACCGAGTACATGGGCCACTCCTGGTACCAGGGCGACGACACTTATACCTCGCCCTACTTCACCACCGACCCGGCCTTCACCGACTACAACGTGGACGACCGTTACACCTGGGTGAAGTGCCCGGCCTACGACGGCAAGCCCATGGAGGCGGGCTCCATGTCCCGCATCTTCGCGGCCTACGTGCGCGGCGTGCCCTTCATCAAGGAGAACGTCGACGCGGTGCTCGGCATCCTGGGCGCCCAGCCCGGCGACCTGTCCGCCTTCCAGTCCACCCTGGGCCGCACGGCCATCCGCCAGATCGAGACCATGTACGTGGCCGACCTCATGGTGGAATGGACCAAGGAGCTCATGGAGGCCATCAAGGGCGGCGACTCCGAGTACTTCCGCGCTCCCGAGCGCACCACCGGCGAGGGCACCGGCTTCTGGGAGGCCCCGCGCGGCGCCCTGTACCACTCCGAGAAGGTGAAGGACGGCAAGATCGAGGGCTACCAGATCATCATCCCGTCCACGTGGAACCTCGCTCCCATCAACTCCGAGGGCGAGCATGGCCCGCTGGAGCAGGCGCTCATCGGCGTGCCCGTGGCCGACATCGAGAAGCCCATCAACGCCCTGCGCACGGTTCACTCCTTCGACCCCTGCACCGCCTGCGCCGTGCATGTCACCGAGCGCGAGACCGGCAAGCACTTCGAGACCGTCACCAGCCCTTGGGGGGTGAAGTAAGATGGCCCATCTCGCACACTACAAAGAGGCTCATCCGCTCGTGTTCGTGGTGACCCACTGGATCAACCTCGTCGCCATGGTGATGCTCATCCTCACGGGCTTCCTCATTCACTTCCCGTTCTTGCCCTTCCTCATGGGCATCGCCCGCGGCTGCCACCTGTTCTTCGGCTTCGTGCTGTTCATCAACTGCATCGCCCGCGTGATCATGGCCTTCTTCGTGAAGACCGCGCCCACCGGCGGCACGCGCCAGCAGGTGACCGACTACAAGACCTGGCTGCCCCAGAAGGACAACCGCCATCAGGCCCTCGAGTGGATCAAGTACTACCTGTTCCTGAAGAAGGACCATCCGCTCGGCGCCAAGCTCGGCGTGCCGCAGAAGATCAGCTACCTGCTCATCCCCATCCTCATCGTGGTGATGTTCTGGACCGGCCTGTGCCTGTGGGGCGTGACCATGAACGTGCCCGTGTTCGCCGCGACGACGAACCTCGTGGGCGGTCTCATGTCCATGCGCATCATCCACTACTTCATGATGTACGTGTTCATCATCTTCATGTTCATCCACATTTACCTGGCGAACGTGGAGGGTTTCGAGCCCACCAAGCTCATGTTCATCCGCAAGGAGCATGGCGGTTTGGTGTACGACCCCGATCTGCACAACATCGTGGGCGAGGATGCCGACCTGCACTAAGGGTCCGCGCATAGCACGCTTACGGAAGGCGGCCTCTTCGGAGGCCGCCTTTTTTATTGCGGATCCCCGCCGACCGGCGCCGCGGGATACCTTGATTCGCTCAGACAGTCCTCGCTCGGCGGAAGTGTCCACTGGACACTTCCGTTCGCTGCG
>CANPHS010000042.1 GCA_947573925.1 uncultured Enterorhabdus sp.
CGAAGCGGATGTAGGAGCCGTCGGCGCGACGGACCTCCTTCTTCACGCGCACGATCACGCAGCGCACGACCTCGCCCTTCTTCACGTTGCCGTTGGGCATCGCTTCCTTGACGCTGCAGATGATCACGTCACCGAGGCCCGCGTAGCGGCGCTTGGAGCCGCCCAGGACCTTGATGCACTGCACCTTGCGAGCGCCGGAGTTGTCGGCCACGGCGAGCATGGATTGCATCTGAATCATGTGATGTTCCTAACTTTCCTTGAGCAATAGCTTCGCTGCGAAGCGGAGACTATTTGGCCTTCTCGACGATCTTCACAAGGCGCCAGCGCTTCATCTTGGACAGCGGGCGCGTCTCCATGATCTGAACGGTGTCGCCGATGCCGGCCTCGTTGTTCTCGTCATGGGCATGGAACTTCTTGGTGGAGGTGATCATCTTCTTGTAGATGGGATGGGGCTTGCGCTCCTCCACAGCCACCACGATGGTCTTGTCGTTGGCATCGCTCACCACGACGCCCTGACGAACCTTACGCAGGTTACGCTCTTCAGTCATTGTTTGCACCTTCCTTGATCTACGCGCTCAGCTCGCGAGCCCGCATCTCAGTCATGATGCGCGCGATGTCCTTCTTAACCTGCTTCACGCGGGCGGTGTTGTCAAGCTGGCTCGTGGCCATCTGGAAGCGAAGGTTGAACAGCTCGGCCTTGGCCTCCTTCAGCTTCACCTGCAGGTCCTCGGCAGAAAGTTCACGAATCTCTGCTGCTTTCATTATTGCTGCCCCTCCGTTTCACGAGTGACGATCTTGCACTTGATGGGCAGCTTGTTGATGGCCAGACGCAGAGCCTCGCGGGCGGTCTCATCGTCCACACCGGCGATCTCGAACATGATGCGGCCCGGCTTCACGACGGCGACCCAGCCCTCGGGGTTGCCCTTACCGGAACCCATGCGGGTCTCGGCGGGCTTGGAGGTGATCGGCTTGTCGGGGAAGATGGTGATCCACACCTTGCCGCCACGCTTCATGTGACGGGTCATGGCGATACGAGCAGCCTCGATCTGACGGTTGGTGATCCAGTGAGCCTCGAGGGCCTGGATACCGTACTCACCGTGGTTCAGGCGCGTGCCACCCTTGGCCTTGCCCTTCATGGAACCACGCTGCACCTTGCGGTGCTTTACGCGCTTAGGTACGAGCATTTACTTGTCACCCCTCTCGCGGCGATCGTTACGACGGGAACGGCTCGGGCGGGAAGAGCCCTCGAGCGCGGGCTGGGGGGCCTTCTGGCCCGGCAGCACCTCGCCGTGGTACACCCACACCTGCACGCCGATGGAGCCCATGGTGGTGGCGGCGGTGGCGAAGCCGTAGTCGATCTTCGCACGGAGGGTGTGCAGCGGCACGCGACCCTCGCGGTACCACTCGCGGCGGCTCATCTCGGCGCCGCCCAGACGGCCGGAGCACTGGATGCGGATGCCCTTGGCGCCGGACTTCATGGCGGACTGCACGGCCTTGCGCATGGCGCGACGGAAGGCCACGCGGCCCTCGAGCTGCTCGGCCACGGACTGGGCGATGAGCTCGGCGTCGAGCTCGGGGCGCTTCACCTCGACCACGTCGATGGACACCGGGCCGTTGGCGACCTTCTCCAGGTCCTTGCGCAGGGCGTCGATCTCGGCGCCCTTCTTGCCGATGACCACGCCGGGGCGGGCCGTGGTGATGATGACCTTGATCTTGTCACCGGCACGCTCGATCTCCACCTTGGAGACGGAGGCGCGGGCGAGACGCTTGTCGAGGAACTTGCGGATGGCAATGTCGTTCTCAAGCGTGGCGGCGTAGTCTTTGCCGGCGTACCAGCGGCTGCGCCAATCCTCGGTGATACCGAGGCGGAATCCGGTAGGGCTTACTTTCTGACCCATTACCTTATGCCTCCTCTCGGGGTGCGACGACGATAGTGATGTGGCACGTGCGCTTGTTGATGCGCGACGCGGAGCCCTTGGCGCGGGGACGGATGCGCTTCAGGGTGGGGCCTTCGTCGACGTAGGCCGCCTTCACGACGAGGTTGTCGCCGCGCAGGTGGTTGTTGTGCTCGGCGTTGGCCACGGCGGAGTTCAGCGTCTTGGTGACGTTCTCGGCGGCGGCGCGATCGCAGAAGGCCAGGATCTCGCGGGCCTGCTCGACGGACTTGCCGCGCACCAGGTCGACCACGATGCGGGCCTTGCGGGGAGCGACGCGGACGAAACGCGATACTGCTTTAGTTTCCATGTAACTTCTCACCTATGCCCTATCGCTTCTTCTTGTCGGCCGCGTGACCCTTGAAGGTACGGGTCGGCGAGAACTCGCCCAGCTTGTGGCCAACCATAGACTCGGTAATGTAGACCGGCACATGCTTGCGGCCATCGTACACGGCGATGGTGTGACCCACCATTTCCGGGAAGATGGTGCTGGCGCGGGACCAGGTCTTGATGACGTTCTTTTCGCCAGCCGCATTCATTGCCTCGATACGGGCAAGCAGGCGCGGCTCTACGAAAGGACCCTTTTTCAAACTTCTGCTCACTTAAGACTCCTTCACTTCCGCTACTTCTTGCGACGACGGATGATGAGACGGCTCGAAGCCTTCTTCTTGTTGCGGGTGCGATGGCCCTTGGTGGGGATGCCCCACGGGGTCACCGGGTGGCGACCGGCGGACTTGTTCTTGCCCTCGCCGCCGCCGTGCGGGTGGTCGACCGGGTTCATGACGGTACCGCGGACGGTCGGACGGACGCCCATCCAACGCTTGCGGCCGGCCTTGCCGATCTTGATGTTGGAGTGCTCGGCATTGCCCACCTCGCCGATGGTGGCGCGGCAGGTGATGAGCACGCGACGCATCTCGGAAGAGGGCATGCGCAGGATGGCGTAGTTGCCCTCCTTGCCCATGAGCTGGATGGAAGTGCCGGCGGAACGGGCGATGGCGGCACCCTTGCCGGGCTGCAGCTCCACGTTGTGGATCAGCGTACCGACCGGGATGTTGGCCAAGGGCAGCGCGTTGCCGGGCTTGATGTCGGCATCGGGGCCGGAAACCACGATGTCGCCCACCTTCAGGCCCTTCGGGTGGATGATGTAGCGCTTCTCGCCGTCAACGTAGTGCAGCAGAGCGATACGGGCGGAACGGTTGGGGTCGTACTCGATGGTCGCGACCTTGGCGGGCACGCCGTCCTTGTTCCGCTTGAAGTCGATGATGCGGTAACGCTGCTTGTTGCCGCCGCCCTGGTGACGGGTGGTGATGCGGCCATACATGTTGCGACCGGCCTTCTTCGGCTTCGGGGCCAGCAGAGACTTCTCCGGCTTGGACGTGGTGATCTCCGCGAAGTCGGAGACCGTCTGGAAACGTCGGCCGGGGCTCGTCGGCTTGTACTGTTTGATTCCCACAGTAACAACCTTTCTTGCTTTCGGGCTTCCTCGCCGCTCGCGGCCGGTAACGGCAACCGCTGCGGGCGCATCCGCCCCCTACTTCGGACCTTCCGCTCGCGCGCCTCTCCGCACACCGGAAGCTCCCCTACTGACAGTGGCCAGGCGATTGCCGATCGGCGCAGATGGAGGCTCTGCGTCGCGACGCCGTCTAACCACGCGTCCGGGTGTATCCATAGGCACACAGACGCAAAGATGCATTATAGGCGTGGTTTGTGGTGCATTCAAGAAATTTCTCGCCGATGGCGCGGCCCTCACATTTCCCGCACATACGGGGAACTTAGCGCCCCTTGCGGATGCCACCCTTGCGGCCGTTGGCCTTCGGGGGCCTGCCCGTCCGCTGCGGTGCCTTCGGTGCGCCCTTCTTCGGCACGCTTCCGCCGCGGCTCTTCCCCGCCTTGCCGCCCTGACGCGGGGCCGCGGTGCCGGGTTTCCCCGGTTTGCCGCTCGGGCGCGAGGGGCGCTCGGAGGTGCGCCCCTCCCCTTCCGCACGGTCTTTGGGGCGTTTGGGGCGGATGAGGCACTGGTCGGTCCAGCCGATGAGGTCGGTGCGGTGCGCCTTCACCAAAGCCTCGCGGACGAGGTCGTAGTTGGCGGGGTTGCGGTACTGGATGAGGGCCCGCTGGAGCGCCTTCTCGTGGGCGCTCTTCGGCACGTAGATGGGCTCCATGGTCAGCGGGTCGAGGCCCGTGTAGTACATGCAGGTGGAAATGGTGCTCGGCGTGGGGTAGAAGTCCTGCACCTGCTCGGGATTGAAGCCCATGTCGCGCACGTACTCGGCCAGCTTCACCGCCTCGGCCAGGGTGCTGCCCGGGTGCGAGCTCATGAGGTAGGGCACGACGAACTGCTTCTTGCCGGTCTCGCGGTTGACCTCCTCGAAGGCGTCGCAGAAGGCGTCGTAGACGGCGCGGGGCGGCTTGCCCATGGCGGCGAGCACCGCATCGGACACGTGCTCGGGGGCCACGCGCAGCTGCCCGGACACATGATGCTCCACCAGCTCGTGCAAAAACGTGCGGTCGGGATCGGGGTCGGCCATGACGTAGTCGAAGCGGATGCCGCTGCGCACGAACACCTTCTTCACGCCGGGCAGGCGCCGCAGCTTGCGCAGCAGGGCCACGTAGTCGGAATGGTCGGCCTTCAGCGCCGGGCACGGCTTGGTTCCCAGGCAGCGGCGGTCGGTGCAGGCGCCGGACTTCAGCTGCTTGGCGCAGGCCGGGGCGCGGAAGTTCGCCGTGGGGCCGCCCACATCGTGAATGTAGCCCTTGAAGGCGGCGTCCCCGGTCATGGCGGCGGCCTCGTCCAGCAGCGACTGGTGGCTGCGGGCCGTCACGATGCGGCCCTGGTGGAAGGTGAGGGCGCAGAAGGCGCATTCCCCGAAGCAGCCCCGGTTGGAGGTGAGGGAGAACTTCACCTCGGAAAGGGCCGGCACGCCGCCGGCCTCGTCGTAGCGCGGGTGCCAGGTGCGGGCGTAGGGCAGGCGGTACACGGCGTCCAGCTCCGCCTCCGAGAGCGGGGCGGCCGGCGGGTTCTGCACCACGTACACGCCGTGGGGGTAGGCCTCCACGAGCCGCGTGCCGGTAATGGGGTCGCTCGCCCGGTACTGCTCGGCGAAGCTCTCCGCGAAGGCCCGCTTGTCGGCGGACACCGCCTCCCAGCTCGGCAGCATCTCGTAGTCCACCACGTGTTCGAGGGAGCGGGTGCGGAACACCGTGCCGGGGATGAAGGTGAGGTCCTCCACGGACAGGCCCGCGTTCAGGGCGTCGGCGATGTCCACGATGGAGCGCTCCCCCATGCCGTAGGAGATGAGGTCGGCCCCGGAATCCATGAGGATGGAGCGCTTGAGGCTGTCGGACCAGTAGTCGTAGTGGGCGAGCCGCCGCAGGCTGGCCTCGATGCCGCCCAAGATGATGGGGGTCTTCTTGAAGGTGCGGCGGATGAGGTTCGAGTACACCACGGCCGCGTGGTTGGGGCGCTTGCCCGCCACGCCGCCCGGGGTGTAGGCATCCTCGTGGCGGCGCTTCTTGTTCACGGTGTAGTGGTTCACCATGGAGTCCATGTTGCCCGCCGACACGAGGAACCCGAGGCGCGGCTCGCCGAATTCCGCCATGCTGGCCGGGTCGTTCCAGTCGGGCTGGGCGATGACGCCCACCTTGTAGCCGTGGGATTCCAGCACCCGGGTGATGATGGCCGCCCCGAAGGAGGGGTGGTCCACGTAGGCATCGCCGGACACGTAGACGAAGTCGAGCCGATCCCAGCCGCGCTCGTCGGCCTCGGCGCGGCAGGTGGGCAGAAACGCCGAGGACGGCAGCGCCGGGGCCGACGGGCGGCCATGACGGCGGGTGCGGGATTGCGGCGACGGGGATTTCTTGGGCACGGGAATACGTCCTTCATAGAAAGGGGCGGGGAAATTCCCCGCCCTGGTGGGTGCAGCTGGAGCGAACCGGAAGGGCCGCCCTTAGTTCTCCTCGGCCTTCGGGGCCTCGGCCTCGGACGCGGGCTCGGGCTCGGCCGGCGCGGGGGCGGCGGGGGCCTCGGCATAGGTGATCTTGGCCTTGGCCGTCACGAAGCGGGCGGCCTTCAGGCGCTCGGCGGTCTCGCGCAGGGCGAAGCCGCGGCCGGCGGCCTCCAGATCGGCGCGCATCTGCTTGGGGTTGCCCTGGGGATTCATGCCGTAGCAGGCGTCCTCCAAATCCTTGTCCGTCAGCGTCATGTGCTCGTGGCGGTACACGGCGTCCAGGCAGAAGCCCTGCACCAGCACCTCGCGGGTCTGCATCATGAGCATCATGCCGAACTGCTGCTCGCCGCCGTTTTGGGCCATGAACTGCTCCCAGGTCATGCCGGCCTGCTGCAGCTCCATGCGCAGGTTCTGCACCAGATGGTCGCGGGTGGCCTCGTAGATCTCGTCGGCGATGCGGCCCTCGAAGCGGCGGGTGAGCTGGCCCACGCACATCTGCTGCACGTAGCCCTCGTAGGCCTCGCGCTGCTGGGCCTCGAAGACGCGGTGCATGTCGGCCTTCAGCGCGTCCAGCGTGGGGAACATGGGCATGTTCGCCTTCACCCACGCGTCGTCGATGACCGGCACCACTTCCTTCTGCACGTCCTTCACGGTGACGGTGCACTGGATGGGCTTCGTGGTCACTTCCCCGTTCTCGGTGCCGAGCGGCGCCTCGAAGGTGAACTCCTTGGTCTGGCCCGGCTCCATGCCCACCAGTTCGGCGTCGAAGCCCTCGGGCATGTAGCCGCGGCCCATGAGGTAGGTGCGGTCCTCACAGGTGAGCGCCTTGATCTCCTCGCCGTCGTCGAAGCACTTCATGGCGATGGAGCAGGCGTCCCCCGCCTCCAGCGGCTTCGGGTCGGTGACCACGTAGGTGACGGAGTTCTTCGCGATCTCCTCCAGCTGCTGGTTGATGGGAGTCTCGTCGAAGGTGAAGGGCGGCACGGTGACCTCTACCGGCTCGTAGGAGGTGAGCTCGTAGGTGGGCTTCACGGTGACGTTCAGGGTGAAGGCGAACTTCTTGCCGCGCTCGAACTTCGTCGTGGGCGTGGCCTTGGGCGGGAAGGCCGGCACGAGGTTGCGGCGGTCGAGCGCCCGGGGCACGAGGATCTCGATGGCGCTCGTCTCCACGATCTTGTCCAGGTCGGCGATGCCCATCTGCTCCTGGCAGAGCTGCTCGATGGTCTTGCCGGGCTGCGGGCGCACGCCCATGGACATCGCGAAGGCCTCGCCGGCCTCCTTCAGCGCGTTGTTCACTTCAATGGCCGTGGCCTCGCAATCGAGCTTGATGACGCCGTCGGCCAGCTTCTTCTCCGTTACTTTCACCGTTCGCTTCTCCTTCTTCATGGACGGGGGCCGCGCCTGTGCGGCCCCCAAAGGTTTGGGGGCTATGGTAGCACAGGCACCGCGCCCGCCTCCACACGGCGATTCGGAAACAGAGGCGCAACACAGAGTAGTATGATGGGAGGCCGTACCGGCGGCCCGGGATGCGGGCCGCGCCCAAGGAAGGGAACGCCATGGCCCACAACCGTCAGAAGAAGATCGCGCTCGTGAACGACTACACCGGGTTCGGGCGGTGCTCGGTGGCGGTGCAGCTGCCCCTCATCTCCTACCTGGGCGTGCAGTGCTGCACGCTGCCCACGGCGGTGCTCTCCAACCACACCATGTTCGACAGCTTCTCCATCCAGGACTTCACGGCGCACATGGAAGAGCACGTGGCCGAGTGGCGGAAGCTGGGGCTGCGATTCGCCGGCATCTGCACGGGCTTTTTGGGCTCGGAGGCGCAGATCGCCATCGTGGACGGGTTCATCGCCGAGTTCGCCGGGGACGGCACCGTGGTGGTCGTCGACCCGGTCATGGGCGACTACGGGCGGCCCTACGCCACCTACACGCCCGCGATGTGCGCCGGCATGGAGCGCCTGGTGCGCCGGGCCACCATCGCCACGCCGAACCTCACCGAGGCGTGCCTTCTGCTCGGGGAGCCCTACGACCCGGACGTCTCGCTGGAGGCCGTGGCCGACCTGGCCCGGCGCGTGGCGGCCCTGGGACCCGAGAAGGTGGTGGTCACGGGCCTCGTGCGCGACGGCAGCGTGGTGAACGTGGGGTACGAGCGCCACGGCGCCGCCTTCACCGTGAGCACGCCCCAGCGGGGCGGCGACCGGTCGGGCACAGGAGACGTGTTCTCGGCCATCATCGCCGCCGACGCCGTAAACGGGGTGCCCTTCCGCACCTCGGTGGAGCGGGCCGCGGCCTTCGTGGGGCGGGCCATCGAGCGCTCCATCGAGCTGGGCATTCCGGCCACCGACGGCGTGGCCTTCGAAGAAGTGATTCGGGAACTGGATTAGGAGCCACCCATGAGCAAAGCCATGACCCTGCTGTACGAGGTGTACAACGGCCTGTACGTGAACTTGACGAACCGCTGCTCCTGTCGCTGCACGTTCTGCCTGCGCGGCCAAGGGGAAAGCGTGTGCGGCTCGGACAGCCTGTGGCTGGAGCGCGAGCCCACCTTCGAGGAGGTGCGCGACGCGTTCGCCCGATTCGACATGGAGAAGTACGACGAGGTGGTGTTCTGCGGCTTCGGCGAGCCCACCGAGGCCTGGGAGGTACTGAAGGAGGTGGCCGCCTACGTGAAGGAGACCTACGGGCTGCCCGTGCGCGTGAACACCAACGGCCAGGGTTCCCTCATCAACGGCCGCGACATCGCCCCGGAGTTCGCCGGCATCATCGACGCCGTGTCCATCTCGCTCAACACCCCCAACCCCGAACGCTACGCCGAGCTGACCCGCAGCCAATTCGGCGACGCGGCCTTCCCCGCCATGCTGGACTTCGCCCGCGAGGTGAAGCGCTCCGTTCCCGACGTCACCATGACCACCGTGGAAACGACCCTCACCCCCGAGGAAGAGGCCGCCTGCCAGCGCATCTGCGACGACCTCGGCGTCAACTACCGCATCCGCCTCTGGGTCGACCAGGGCAAAATCACGAAGTAGCCCCCACTCCACATAAGGTAGGCCGACAGACGGCGGGTGTTGTCGCACGGGGTCTCTGAACACCATCTTTAAACTGCGACCGAAGGTCGCCCAGTAAATGCATGAGGCAGCGGAGCGCCTGAGCCGAAGGCGAACAGCGGAGCGGGTCCCCGCGCGACAAGGCCCGGCGGCTGTTGGCCGGAGGACGCACGGCGCCCCCCTTGGCGGGGTCGGCGGCCGGACGGCTCCCTCTACTCGTTCGACTTCAAACTCTCCACCATGTCGATCTTCGCGAGCTTCGGGCGCATGACGAGCATGACGATGGCCGTGAACACCATGGTGAGCACGAAGGCGACCACGAAGCTGTCCCAATGGATGGTGCGGCCGAACATCACCTGGTCCACCTCGGCCGTGACCACCACGAAGCCCTCGAGCACGATGCCGAGCCCCAGGCCCACGAGCGCCCCCAGAATGGTGAGCAGCACGATTTCCCGGAAGATGTAGGCGTTCACCTCGCGGGGCGTGAAGCCGAGCACCTTCAAGGTGGCGATTTCCCGGGCCCGCTCGGTGATGTTGATGTTCGTGAGGTTGTACAGCACGATGAAGGCCAGGGCCGCCGCGGCCACCACGAGCACCACCACGACCATGTTCACCGATTTCAGCATCTGCTTGTAGGAGTCGATGACCTCGTCGTTGAAGGCCACCGTGTCCACCGCTCCGGTGGCCCGCAGGGCCTCGGACAGGTCGGCCCGCTCGGCGGCGTCGTCGGAGGCCCGGGCGTACACGGTCAGGTTCGCCGGCGCCTCGCCGAAGGTGCGCTCGAAGACGGCGGGGGTCATGAAGGCGTAGTCGCCGATGTAGTTCTCGATGATAGCGGTCACGGGCACCGCATAGGTGACGGCCGTGGCGTTGCCCAGGTCGTCCTGCTCGGCGAAGGTGATGGCGTCGCCCACGGCAAGCCCCAGCTTCACCGCCAGCTTCTCGGTGATGACGGCCCCGTTGTCGCTCAGGCTCACCGCCTCGTGGCCCTCGCGAGTGCGGAAATGCCACAGGTTTTGGAAGGCGCCGGCATCGTCGGGGGCCACGATGGACTCCTCGGTGGCCCGCACGGCCACGGGCAGGCGGCCCGCGTCGGTCAGGATGCCGTCGGCGGCCTCGCGCCCGTCGGATTCCGCGTCCTCCTTCTCGGTCACCACCACGTTGTAGTCCATCAGCTCGCCGTACTGCACGTCGATGATGTCGTTGATGGAGTTCTGCAGCCCCAGGCCCGTGAGCAGCAACGCCGTGCAGCCGGCAATGCCGATCACGGTCATGACCAGGCGCTTCTTGTAACGGAAGATATTGCGGAACGTGACCTTCCACGAGAACGACAGCCGGCGCCACAGAAAGCCGATGCGCTCCAACAGGATGCGCTTGCCGGCCTTGGGGGCCGGGGGCTGCATGAGGGCTGCCGGGGTCTCGCGCAGAGTGGCCGCGGCGGCGGCCCAGGTGGCCAGAAGCGTGATGCCCACGCCGAAGCCGGCGGCGGCGAGCGCGATGGGCCAGTCGATGGGCATAGCGGACCGGGGCACGTAGTACACGATGGAGTAGGCTTCCATGATGACCCAGGGCAGCACCTGGGAGAGCACCGCGATGCCGATGACAGAACCGATACCCGCCGCCAGGGCCGCGTAGATGAGGTACTTCGACGTGATGCGCGCCCGGGAGTAGCCCAGCGCCTTGAAGGTGCCGATGAGCATGCGCTCCTCTTCCACCATGCGGGTCATGGTGGTCAGGGCCACCAGCGCCGCCACGAGGAAGAAGATGAAGGGGAAGAACGACGCGATGGCGTCGATGCGGGCGGCGTCGTTCTCGAAGCTGACCACGCCGAAGTTTTTGGAGCGATCCATGACGAGCCATTCCGGCGGCTCTATCTCGTCGATTTCCTTCTGGGCGTCGGCCAACTCCTGCTCGGCTTTGTCCAGCTCCTCGTTGGCCTTGGCGGCTTCCTTGTCGTAATCGGCCTTGCCCTGTTCGTAGTCGGCCTTGCCGTCGGCCAGCTTTTGCTCGTTTTCCTTGTAGGCAGCCTTACCCTCTTCCAGGCGTTTCTTGCCCTCGCGAATGTCCACCTGGGCCTGGTCGAGCTTTTTCTGGGCCGCCTCTATTTGGGCGTCGGCCTTCTTCCGTTCCGAGGCCACCTCTTTCTTGGATTCCTCCAAGGTCTTCCGGGCCTGCTCTATCTCGCCGATGGATTTCTCCAACTCGGTCTTCTGGGCCTTAAGCGAGGCCTTCTGGTCGTCGGGAAGGCCCGGTGTGGCCAGGGCCGCCTCCACCTGCTTTAGGGAATCCCGCATCTGCGGCAAGTTCGCCTCGGCCTCACTCAAGTTCTTCTCGTTGGCCTCGATGGTTTCCTGCGCCTCTTTGAACTGCGATTCGGCCTCGTTCCGCTGCTTGTCCAACTTGGCAGTGCCCTGCGTGTATTCTTTCTCGCCATCCCTGATTTTTTTCTCGTTGGCCTCCAAGGTGGAAGCGGCCGATTTCAACTGGCGCTCGCCCTCGTCCAGTTCCTCCTTGGCCGCGGCCAGCTTCGCGCGGGCATCGGCCAGCTCCTTCTGGGCTTTCGCCTCCTCCGCCTCATATTCAGCCCGTGATTCGTCCAGCTCTTCCTGGGCCTCGGCCTTCAGACCGTCCACCCGGGCCTGCTCCCGTTCGGGGGCTATGGCCTCGATGGCATCCACCACCTCGGCCACCCGCGTATCGTAGGCCTCGCTGTCGGCGGGAAGATCGGCGGCCCCCTCCACGGCCACGTAGGCCTCCACGAAGGGCATGTCGGGGTTGAAGTCTTCCGGCAGCACGTACATGAACTGCTCCACCGTGCCCGAGCCGATGGTGGAAGTGCCCATGGAAGTGGAACTGACGTAGAGCGGCGAATGGGCGAAGCCCACCACGGTGAACTCGGTGCGGGCCAGGGTGTCGGCCACATCGCCCACCGAGACATCCACGGTAATGGTATCGCCCAGAGCCGTAGGTCCGCTCATAACGCGATCGTTGAAGATGACGCACTCGCTGGGCTCCGTGGGCCAGCGCCCCTCGGTGAGCGTCAGGCGGTTCAAGTAATCGGGGTCGTCCGAAGCCACCGTGGCCTCGCCCTGGGCCGTGCTGGCCGATGCCGCCGGCGAAAGCGAGTGGACGCGCATGACGTACTGCTCGTCGTTCAGCGTGGCCAGCACATCGGCGGAATAGGCCCCCTCCACCCCGGCCACACCGGCCACCTCGTGCAGGGCCGCGATGTCGTCGTCGGTGAGGCCCAGGGTACTCACCACGCGAATGTCCATGAGAGCCGTGCCGTCGTAGTAGGCATCGGCCGCCAGGTTCATATCGGGGGCCGTCATGCGCAGGCCGGCGTAGAAACCCGTGCCCAGGGCCACGATGGCGGCAATGGCCACGAACCGCCCGAGGGAGTGGCGAATGGAGCGGACGATGTCCTTGTTGAAAGCCTTCATCGGGCCACCGCCCCGTATCGCGTTGCAATCCGACGCGCGGCGGCGCGCTCCCCTACCATTCCAGCACCTCGGCCGATAGGGGTGCCTCGTTCAGCTCCACCGAGGCCACCGACCCTTCGCGCACGTGGATGACCCGGTTCGCGATGGCCGTGAACGCCGAGTTGTGGGTGACCACCACCACGGTGCGGCCCGTGTCGCGGCAGGTGTCCTGCAGCAGCTTCAGAATGGCCTTGCCCGTCTCGTAGTCCAGAGCGCCCGTGGGCTCGTCGCATAGCAGCAGCTTCGGGTTCTTCGCCAGCGCCCGGGCAATGGCCACGCGCTGCTGCTCGCCGCCGGAGAGCTGGCCCGGGAAGTTCCGCACGCGCTCGGAAAGCCCCACCGCGACCAGCACTTCGTCGGCGGGCAGGGGGTCGCGGCAGATCTGGCTGGCCAGCTCCACGTTCTCGCAGGCCGTGAGGTTCTGCACGAGGTTGTAGAACTGGAAGACGAAGCCGATGTCGTAGCGGCGGTAGCGGGTGAGCTGCTTCTTGTTGTAGGCGCTCACGGTATCCCCGTCCAGCATGATGACGCCCGAGGTGGCCGTGTCCATGCCGCCGAGCATATTGAGCAGGGTGGTCTTCCCCGCGCCCGACGGCCCCACGATGACCACGAACTCGCCCTGCTCGATGTCGAAGCTCATGTCGCGCACGGCGGCCACCTGCACCTCGCCCATCTGGTATATCTTGCTCACATCGCGAAACTCAACGAACGCCATGATGCCTCCGCGCCCTCGGGTGTCCCTTGCGGCGCCAATGGGCGCCCATCGTTTCCCCCTACGATACACGAGAAACCAGGCGCGGTCACCCCTTCGACAAGAAAAAGAGAAAGCCCCGCCTCCTTTCGGGGGCGGGGCTTCGGTGGGTCAACCGGTCTTCTCGGCGGTTAGCTGGCGAAGATCTCGATGGTCTCGCCCTCGGCCAGGGTGACCATGGCCTTCTTCCAGGTGCGGGTGCGACCCTCCTGGTAGCGGACGCGCTTCGGCTTCGACTTCACGTTCAGCGTGTTCACCTTGACCACCTTCACCTTGAAGATAGCCTCGATGGCCTGGCGGATCTCAACCTTGTTGGCATCCTTGGCCACCTCGAAGGTGTACACGTTGTTCTCCATGGCGTCGTAGCTGTGCTCCGTGATGACGGGGCGGATGATGACGTCGCGGGGATCCTTCTCCATTATGCAAGCACCTCCTCGATGCGGGCCAGGCACGGCTCGGCGATGACGAGCACCTTGTTGTCAATGAGCTCGTAGGTGTTGATATCGCCCACCGGCAGGATGTTCACCTCGGGGATGTTGCGGAACGACAGGAACGCCTCGATGTCCTCGTTGCCGATGACCACGGTGATGCGCTTGCCTTCCAGACCCAGGGCCTTGATGAGGGCCACGGCGTCCTTGGTGTGGGGCTTCTCGAAACCGAAGTCCTTCACCACCACGAGCTCGCCGTCGGCCAGCTTCGCGGACAGGGCGCTGCGCATGGCCAGCTTGATCTCCTTCTTGTTGACCTTCTGGTCGTAGGAGCGGGTGTGCGGGCCGAACACGGTGCCGCCGCCGGTCCACTGGGGAGCGCGGATGGTACCCTGGCGGGCACGGCCGGTGCCCTTCTGACGCCACGGCTTCTTGCCGCCGCCGCGGACCATGCCGCGGGTGCGCGTGTTGGCGGTGCCCTGACGCCACGATGCCTGCTGCGCCTTCACGGTGCGGTGCATGACAGGCATGTTCGGCTCGATACCGAACACGGCGTCGTTCAGATCGACCGTGCCGGCGGCAGCGCCTTTCACGTCCTTAATCTCAATAGTTGCCATAATTTCTGTAACTCCTTGTTACCGATCGTTCCAATTAAGCCATGCGAACGCGCACGATGCCGTTCTTGCCGCCCGGAACCGCGCCCTTCACGAGGATGAGGTTCTGCTCCTCGTCAACGCGGACAACCTCGAGGTTCTTCACGGTGACGGTGTCGCAGCCCATGTGGCCGGGAAGGCGCAGGCCCTTGAACACGCGGGACGGGGTGGCGCACTGGCCCACGGAACCAGGAGCGCGGTGGAAGTGCGCGCCATGGCCGCCCGGGCCGCCGCGGAAGCCGTAGCGCTTCATGACGCCGGCGAAGCCCTTGCCCTTGGAGGTGCCGGTCACGTCGACCTTCTTCACCTCGTTGAATGCAGCGACGGTATGCTCGTCGCCCACGTTGTGCTCGCTGGCATCCTCGACGCGCACCTCGCGCAGGTAGCGCTTGGGCTCGACGCCCTGCTTGTCGAAATGGCCCTGCATCGGCTTGTTGACGCGGCGCGGCTTCACGTAGCCGAAGCCCATCTGCACCGCCTCGTAGCCGTCGGTGGCGGCGGTCTTCACCTGGCACACCACGTTGGGCTCGGCCTGGATGACCGTCACCGGCACGACGGTGTCGTCCTCGGCGAACACCTGGGTCATGCCGATCTTCTTGCCGTAAATCGCGTTGATCATAGTCTCAGCACTCCCCTTCCCTCTCCAGCTTGATCTCGATGTCGACGCCCGCAGGCAGGTCGAGGCGCATGAGCGAGTCGACCGTGTTGGACGTGGGCTCCAGGATGTCGATGAGGCGCTTGTGGGTGCGCATCTCGAACTGCTCGCGGGAGTCCTTGTCCACATGGGGCCCGCGGATGACGCAGTACAGGTTGCGCTCCGTCGGCAGCGGGATGGGACCGGAAACTTTGGCACCCGTCTTCTGAGCGGTATCGACGATGAGGCGCGTGGACTGATCCACGATCTCATGATCGTACCCCTTCAGGCGGATGCGAATCTTCTGACTTGCCACTTACATTACCTCCAAATAGAAGTTGCGATGAGGACGCCTAGGCGTTGCCGCCGGCCTTGCTGATGATCTCGTCCTGCACGGACTTGGGCACGGGCTCGTAGGAGTCGAACTGCATGGTGTACACCGCGCGGCCCTGGGTGCCGGAACGCAGGTCGGTCGCGTAACCGAACATGTTGCCCAGCGGCACCTTGGCCTCGATGACCACGGCGGATCCGCGCTGCTCCTGGCCCTGGATGAGGCCGCGGCGGCTCGGGATGTCGCCCATGA